>JBHLKP010000051.1:0-20984 GCA_048886525.1 Candidatus Hodarchaeota archaeon
TCAACAATGGGTGGTCCACTCTTAAAAATGCTTTGGGGTCGTTCTACCGGAGTAATGGAAGAATTCTGGCTCAAAGGTTACTGGATTCAAATGATGGGTTTTGGTACGCCATCAGAAATTAAATTAACTCTTGATTCTATTGAATACTATGTTGAACCGACAACGACAACTGAACCAGTTTCAACCACAACAACTACTACTACTACTACAACTACTGAAGGCCGAACCCCAGGATTTGAATTCCCAATTTTCTTAATGGCGTTCGTTACAGTATCTATAATGTTTACACGCCGAAGGAAACCTTAAGCTTTAATTTAAAAGCTTAATACTTAATCCTCCCCTTTTTTTTTCTTTTATTAAATTTGTATTCATCTATTTTCTGTTTTGGATTTAATAAAGAAGACAAAGTTTCTACTTGAAAATACTATTTAACAGACTTTATGCGTTCAAAAATCGCTTTAGCTAATTTTTCATTAATAATTCTTCCAACATCAGCTGTAGAACCTCTGGGATCTCCCATAATTCCGTTTGGTGTAATGTTTTTTAAACCCTTTCTCATAACTGATCCATTTATTGGCCCAGTATAACCAGATTCATATTCAACTTCTTGATTCACTAAATCGGGAGTTATTGACATCATCTGACTGGTCTCAAACCATCCTGCATGTGCTCCTGCTTTTTTACCTTCAACTCCCAATTCCTCAGCTATATTGAAACATATTCTAAAAATCTCATGTGAAGATTCTAATGGAGTGGAGATTTTTACGTCAGAAAACTCCATTTCAATTTCTTTTGCAAATTTTGCGGTTTCTTCAAAATTTCCTCCGTGGGTGCTTAACAAAATGAACTTATTAAATCCGTGAGACTTTAGACTTATGATATAATCTCTTAATATGGCTCTATACGTCTCCTCTCGGAGTGTAATAGTTCCAGGGAAAATCATATGATGCTTACTCAATCCTGGTCTTATAATAGGCGCTACTAATGTCTTATCCAAAAGTAATGCAACCTGTTCCATCAACGCTTCTCCAATCCTTGCATCAGTAAAAAGAGGTAAATAAGGGCCATGTTGTTCTACAGCACCCCCACATATTATTACAGTTTTAAATCCTTCTTTTAATGCTTTTTCAATCTCTAACCACGTCATATGTTCCATCATTATTTTGTTTAGCATATTAATTATTTCCTTTTTTTCCTAAAAAAATATAAATAAAGAGGAATCAGTCAATCCTATATAAATCAGATAAGTATTAGTAATCCTTTATGTACGATCTATCATTACGAATATAATTTAACTAAATTGATTTTTTTATTGATCTAAATAACGAATGTGAATAAGATATATATATTTGGATATATCAAATAATGATAGTTAGAATTAGAAATAATAACTGATTTTCCTCTGAGGGATTCAATGTTAAAGTCTGAAAATATTAAAAGCGAGGAAAAAAATAAAAAAAGCCTTCGTAGGTTTGAATCACGACTGAAACAAGGTTTTTTACGCGTAATCATGTTACATTTAATTAAACAAGGTAAAGCATCCAACGGATATCAACTAATGGCTGAAATTAAGAGGCACACAGATAATAAATGGACACCAGGTCCAAATCGTATTTACCCCATTCTTCAAGAATTTGAAAAACATGGTTGGATTGTCGTAAGAGATAATCCAGGGTATAGAAAGGATGGTAAGAGTAAGAAAAGACAAAGAAAACTGATAAAAATGACTGATAAAGGTAATATCGCTGCAGATGAAAGGATTAGAGCAACAAGAGACATCTTATTACCTTGGCAACATTTAATTTCATCAATGGATGATAAAGAGAAGCAAAAACATCCTTCATAATCAACCGTTCAATATCTAAATATAATAAAACTGAAATAATACAATTTTCCGATCAATAAGCGTGATAAAACAATGAGTAAAGGCAAATGGAATAGACCTGAATATCAGATAGAATCAGCATTAGAAGCAAAGTTCTGGTATTACCTGTTTCGAATTCTAATAATAATTGGTTTGATAACTGGCATTTTGAACACTGCAATTAATTATATAGCAATTAGTGCAGGTAATGTGAGTTATCCTAGTGAGAGTGGAATTCTTTATTATCCATACAGTTTTATAGGTGGTTTTACTCTGGGGGCACTACTTTCTTTATGGATTCTAATAATTTTTCTTGCCATTATTGAGGTAGTTTGGTTTATTTGGAGTATATTACATTACTTTATCAAGAAAACCTCATTAAATGAAAAGACTCAATATTTCATCTAAATTCTATTTATCGCTTTTAGTTCCTCAGACACATTATAGGTGATGATCAATGATGATTTCAGACACAGAACTAAATAAATCAAAATTAGAGAAATATTTGATAATTTTTTGCTTTTTTTTAGCTCTTTTATCGTTAGGGGGTCTATGGTCATCAGTTTCAATATTTCTTCCGACAATTCAAGAGGTTTTTGGAATAAATATTATAGGAACAGCATTACTTTTTGTTGTAATGTTATTACCAGTTCCATTTACAGAAATTTTTGTAATTCCATTCAAAAAATTTGGTAAAAAAATAATTGTATTATGGGGAATTTTAATCCTAACACTATTTGGGATAATTCATCCATTTGTAACAAATTATCCTACTCTTCTACTGTTTAGGTTTATAGCTGCGGCTGGTTTTGGGATACTGTTCAAATATCATAATCAAATTCTTGGAGAATATTGTCTTCCTTCTCAAAACCCTATTAATACGCTAATTATGATGAGTGGATTAGTTACAGGAGCATTTGGCTCATCATATTTTACAATATATCTTTATAACTTATTTAACGAAAATTGGAAATTATCAATCGCTTTTTGGGGTTTTTTGGGTCTAATTACTACAATCTTGTGGATTATTGTCTTAATTAAGACTGAAATTTTGAAGTGATTAATAATGTGGCAAATGTTCAAAAAGAAGGATACTTATATCCTGGGATTGTTTATGGGGGCATTTTTCACTTATATAGGGACCTCAGTTTTCATTCCTACGTATTTAGGCCATGCAATTTCGCTAAATCAGACTATTACATTACCACCCCCCATTTCTTTCGTTTTTTTTATCGTTGAGATGGTTATGGTCTACTTAGGAATAACTGTTGGAGTTTGGTGGACTGGAAAAATCAAAAAACGAAGACCTGTAATGGTTACAGGAGGGTTAGGTGCTGGACTGCTCAGTTTACTTACACATGTACCTTTTGTACTAGAAAGCACGATAATTTCCAATGTGATCAAAATATTAGCTATATTTTTAGTTTGTATCTGTTTATCAGCATGGACATTTGTGATAGGAGAAGTTAGTTCACAAAAGGAATCAGGAATGCAAATTGGAACGATTTTAACTATAGCTGCTTTGATTGGATCTTTAGCACCTATAATTCAAGGATTTCTTTTTAGTATTGATTTGTTTGAAATAGGATGGTTCTTTAGCAGCTTAATGTTGTTTATAATGGGAATATGTGGTTATTTTTCTCCTGAAACAGGATTAAAATATAAAGATATAACAGCTGATGGGTGAATGAGCGTAATCTATACTTGTTAACGTAATAACTTAAGATAAGAGAGAATTCAAGATGAACTCAAAAGAAAGAATTGAAAATTATAAGAAAAGTAGAATGTTTGAAAAGGAAATAGTAAGAGCAGCAGAAACTACAGTTAAAATTTTGGAAGGAACAATGTATTATAGCTTGATACATGGGATTACGATGGATAGTGAAAAGCACGCTTATCTATTAGATGCGCTTATCAAGATGTTAAGTGAAAGAAAAGTTGAACTAGATAAAACTAAAATCTTAGAATTACAGCACAATATAAATGAACATATAGATCTTGAAAAAAAAGCAATTGAAAATTATAAGAAGATTCTAGATATTAAGGAGCCTTTACTTGAAAAAGAAGAAAGAGAGATAGTTAAACATATTTATGAAGATGAAAAGGTTCACCATCGAACCCTAGAACGAATTAAAAAGGTTTTTCTTGAAAAATAAGAAGTTTTTAAATCTAATTTAGAGCTTATTAAAGCATAATAGCTTGATATATAAATCTAAATTTTTAATATCTTTTACTTCAGATTTGTAAATGAATTATTTTTAATAATATTATATCCATCTACTTTTGTACCATTTTTTTTATTTATTTCATTTCGGAAGATATACTAATAGCGCTAATAACTCAATTTTCGTAAATTTTCAAAGTAAAAAATCCCAAAATAAATGAAGAAAAATCGCTTTACAACTCTAACGAGATTAATAATAAGCACTAATTCAAGATTTTCAAGGTTACATAAATTGGAATTAGAGGATAAGCAAATATATTTTGTAGTTTCACCTCACATTAATTATTACCATTCTTATCGTGGAGATAGCATTGGTACTGATGGTTTTGGCCTTGATCTGAAAATTATGAAAAAAATACTAGATGATATTACTACTTGCGAAGATCAAGGTCTGTGTAATGGAGAAGTCCGTATTTCGTGGGATTATTCCGACCTTTATTGGAGTATACAATTACAGCAGAAATATCAACCTGAAGTCTTAGAAAATGTTATCGAGCGCTGTAAACAAGGGAAGGATGAAGTTATTATCGGGAGTTGGGGAAATTGTGCTCTTTCCATCTTGAATACAGAAGAATTTCTTCAGCAATACGAGTGGAATTTAGAGAATTCAATGGGAATTGGACTTCAACAACTGTTTCCAGGTCGAATCGCTCCATACTTGCGTGTACAAGAGACTATGTTTACACACGGAATGATAGAGCTCTTTAATAAAGTGGGTATTAAAGGTATATTAAACTATTATGCTGTCATTCCATTTGATACATGTCGTCCCTTAATTAACCCAAGATTAGATTGGAACCAAAGGTATGGATTAGTAAATTTCAAATCAACTGTTTCTGACGCAACTTGTCTTATGATACCGATGTACGGTATTGGAGATATTATTGATCATCTTTCTATAGAAAAATGGTTTGAATTTATTCGGAGAAAACAAAAATCTGGTGATATTGAAGGGCATGCTTTAGTTGTATTAAATCACGACATGGATTCCCCAGCTTGGAAAGGTACACAGGTTCCTAGATTCATGCAATGGATGCCAAATACTGGAGGGATTAAAGAATTCATCAGAGCAGTGGACAAATTTGAATATGTGGAGCTTGTAAGTCTACTAGATATTGTACCCAAGCTAAAAACCTATGGAACTGTTATAGTTAAACAAGATCTTGCTGATGGCTGTTGGTGTGGATATTACAATTGGGCACAAAAATATAGTAATACCCAATACTGGACTCTTGGCCAACAAGCCAGATGGTTGAAGTGTGCAACAGATACTTTAATCACTCAAAACATAACACAAACCAACCTTGACGAAATAAACATTTTTTTACGTAATCCTGATGACTCATCTGATACATATCTAAAAAATATGATTCTATTCTCCTCTACAACTCACTTTGGTATGTCGATGCCTTTACAACATCCACATCGGCAGAGAACAGCTCTCAAATACTGCATAAAATCTTATAAATTGGCAGAGAAGGCATTTTCAAAAGCTTTGGATATTGCCCTAAGTACAGAGTGGAAAGATATAAAAGAGGAAGGCTACAGCATGTATGTACTTCCAATTAAGAATAGAGGATTGAGTGAAGAAGAAAAAAATTCAGTGGATTCTACAATTCTGATAAAATCAGAACTTCCACCAAGTTTTAAAGTGGAAGGATTTCTTATTGTACAAAAGGATAGATACCACATTTGGAAAGATGAAGGAAGAGAAAAGGTTTTCTTAGAAGGATTCTTATCTCCCTCGTCTCTTAACGAAATGGGATACTTTAAATACAATATTAATACTTTAAATAAAATTTCAAAATTAGATCAAGTAGATACTGAACTATATGCTTCATCTACATTATTAAAAAATAAGTTCATTAGTATATTCTTTAATAAAAATGGAAAAATAAATTCTTTCCTTTTTAAAGGGAAGGAATTTAGTTCCAAGAGTTTTTTAGATTCAGCAATTGTTTTTGGCAAAAAAAAGAATATTAAAAAATATAATTCACAGTTCGATATAGTGAAAATCCTCCATGATGGAAGTAATAATTTTTCAGCGTCAGTTGGAATTTATAGCAATTTCACCCTGGACCATGGGCTAGAAGTTACTGTAAAAAAGATCCTAAAAGTTTATGCGAGTATACCACATTTATTTATTGATGTTCAGATGGCTATACCTGAAATCAAGGGAACTGCTACAAGTGATAGTAACATCTATGGAGTCAAAACAACTTACGATGATCGTTGGCAAGAAATCATACCCTGTGAAATCCGTCCGAATATCATTGGAAAGAATAATAATTACTTAAGAATATGGAAGCATAATTTTTTTGGCCAAACGAATTATTTTGATTTAGATATGGTTGAGGTTGATCCAAAGAACGCGGATATTGATTGTTTTGTCTCAAATGTATCAGATGGTTGGATGGCTGTCTCTAATAAGGAAAAAGGATTATTAATTGGATTTAATTCATTGAAGGCAGCAAATTTTGCCTTTACACCAATAAAAATACGTGATAAAGGATTTCACGATCTGGAGCAGAGAGGGCAACAAATTCGTATAAATCCTTTCGGAACTTATTTCGGAAAAATGTTGCATCACTGGATTCAAGGCAGTACTGGACATGCACAACAAATCGTACCAAATTACTCAAGTACTTTTAAAACAACAGCACCGACATTTTCAGGAAAGACTTTAGATTTCAATTTATTGATTTCTCCTTATTTAATTATCGATTCAGATATACCACCGAAATCTATACAATCTTTTGCTAATCATTTTTCATTTCCTCCATTAATCATTTTTCAGAATAGGTTAACTGGACAAATTTATGGTAATCACTCGCAGTTAAACCTAACAATAAAGAAAATCGTTAAGAAATATAATCTTGAACAAATCCTTGATAAAACATATCTTGAGTGGGTTGATATAGTAAATGAAGAAGAAGCGACTAGAGAAGAAAAAGAACGTGATGATGTGAGTCTTAGTATGACTCATATGATTAGATTTCTGGTTGATGGAATCCGAAGTAAATTATAACTTTGATTTTTACTAGACTTTTGTAACTTTTAAGCAATATCAATTTAAAAATAGAATGAAAGATTCAATTTGTTGGATGTTTTGCCCATTCAGTTGATATGGTTAGAAAAAAAGGAATGATAAATGCTATTGCGTAAAATATTGAAATATAAATGAAATATTCTGGAAATACCCCCTCTTGTGCTGTGTTAAAAAGAATTCGTCCAATTTTAGCAACTATTGTTTGTAATGTTAATAAACCCAATGAAATAACGAAAAACCCTACAATTCCTTTTGTTATATTAGGACTTGAGGGTTTCCTTATAATTTTTATCAACTTTGGATACTGCTTCATTTTTAGAATTCTATAAGAATAATAAATGAGAATTCCCACGCTAATCAGATAAAGTAAAATATCAATCAAGTCATATAGTTGAAGTAATTTCTCATCAATGAAAATGCTAATAAATTGATGAGAGGTAAAAAAAATGGAAAAAAGAATAGGAAACAAAATATTACGAGTTAAAATATAAATTAAACCAGCACAAATTCCAATGATGATAGTTAAGAAAAAATTATAAATATCTATAGGGTGATTTGGATTCAAGGCATTGCTAGGAAGATTTATAAAACTATCACCTAGAGCTGCAAATATAACTGCATGAAAAGGAGACAATCCTCTATCCTCTAGAGTTGGAATGAGTACTCTGCGATAAACTATTTCAATATAAAGAGAGGAAAGGAATATTTCAAAAATTATAGACAGTATTAAGTTAATAGGATTTTTTTTCATATCATTTATCGGTATAATTAGATTTTGGGAAATATAGTGATGTCTATAAAAAAAATAAAAGATTTCTGTAATAACCATCTGAGATAGAATGGCAATACAAAAGAAAACCAATACAGTAAAAAAACTAAATTTATTAATTTCTTGAAACTCAACGTCGTGTACTTTTAACCTAGGAAGATATATGAGAAGGTAATAAAGACCAAAACACGTTATAGCTAAAAATACATTTGAAATAATTAAAGTTATAAGATTTAATTCAATTTCCAGATTTAATTGTAAAATCAATTCCTTGATAAATAATGAAGGCCATCCAATGAGATTGAGAAAGAAGTAACTAATAGCAACTAACACAGCAGGAGTAAAAAAATTAAGAAAACTATTCTCAATTTCAACAATTTCGATTTTTCTCAAAAGATTACCTCATTTTATTTCATCTAGCTTCTGTTTCCATTCCAATAACTCTTTTAGTGGGATCCAAAAAGAAAAATATTGAGATCCAAGATGATTAATTGGAGTTAATTCTCTATTCAAGAATTCATCGATTTCCTTAATATTAAAAATTCTTGACAATTTTTCAGTGAATTCGGCATAAATCGGCTTGATATCTTTAGTTAATGGAATTTTCATAATAAAAGGTTCTCCAAATCGCTCTAACAAGGATTCATCAATCTGCGAATTATCTTCAAGATACGTTATCATTAAATTCGTCAAGTAGTTAATAATTAATGCTTCTATTTTCATCATTCCTACTAAAGAATCTTTGTCTTGCCAATTTTCATCCAAAATTTCAGAAATCGAGTAAAGTCGTGTTTTTAACTTCTTTTTATCCTCCTCGCTTTCAAACCATGTCAAAATCCCTTCCTCCTCAAACTTCCTGACATGATGATGAATGGTTGTTTTACCTTTTCCTATGTAATCGCTCAACTGTTTTAGTGTCATTATTTTGTAAACGAGTAGATTAATATAAATTAATAATCGAGTTTCATCCTGAAGTAGTATTAGAAGTCGCTGTATGACTTTTTTCGAGCTCATTGGTTCATAACTTTCCTTAAATCCCTTTATTTGAATATATACTTATCTCTTACTAATTTTACAAAGTTAGCATAATCTTGATGCACTATACTATAAATTTTTAACTATGCTATATACAATCTATATTTAAATTTATAGTGCAATCATAAAAACTCTAGAATCCCAACATGAGCGATAGGAGATCAAATACGTTGTTATTGAATATTATGTTCGCATTAGAATTCAGTTTAAACAGTATTTTGAAAAATTTTTTGAGATCGTTGAGTCTAGTTGTCTCTATTATTCTCATAATTAGTTCAGCAGTAACAATGCTAGGATGGCTAGAAGAATCGCCAAAAAAAGCAATAGAAGCAGCTTTTGAAGATCGAGGATATGAAATTAAGATCTCTGAAATTTACTATCACGAAGGAGGTCTAGAAGCTCTCGCTGATTATCTTCAAACAGAAGATATTGTTGAAAGCACATCGATCATTCATCGCTCAATATTCCTTTATAACCTTGATAATAGAATGAGTAATTTTAGTATTCTCAATCCACCTATTAATGAAAGTGATTTTTATATCAGTAATGATGATTTAAGCAATGGTGTTTTCTTTGTTTCTGACAATTTTTTAAACAATATTAAATACATGTTAGAATTTGAATCAGGAAGTAATATTGCTTTCCGTGATGAAGCTAATAATAGTAAAATAATTATTTCTCGTCGAATGTTAACTTTAATTGAGGATAGGACAAATCAATCTGGATTAACAGTTGGTTCACATCTTAATTTTTCCATTGCTACACAATTTCTTCCTAGATACCATGAGGAACTGGGAGATTTAAATCCCGTTCTTTTTAATAACCTAACAATTGGAGCGATTTTTGATCGAAATCCTTCACAAACTCAACTAGCATTCGGGTTGGATTTTTATCATGAAACTGTAGGCGATGGCCTATTTATGTCTCATGAATTACTAGAAGAGAATCTTGAGACTCAAATTGAGGAGAATGGATTTTTTCCGACTCTCTTTGTTCGATTAAATAAAAGTTATCTTACTCAATTACCGATTGATCAGGTTACCACTCAGATTAACCATTTATCAGCCAGAATTTATCAACAAGGACGCTATAGAATAGAAATTCAGATAGAGGAAGCTAATTCATTACTACATGCCTTTAGTAATTCTTATCTTGTTTTAATCTTAATGTTGCTTCCAATACTTCTTCTAGCAGAAATTTTCTTCTTAGCGCTTACCCCCCATCTCATCAATACACGAATAGATGAATTCTTTTATTTAAGGTTACGTGGAACTTCTGATAAGAAAATAACTTTTATTGAGGGAATTGAATTCATATCTCTCATGGCACTTGGTATTCTTTTTGGTTTTTGGGGAGGAGAAGTCTTTTTGAATATCCTACTATCTACAAATGATTTTTTGCTAGTTCCCTCAAGTTTCCTTAATGAGAGCGGAAGATCATTAATAAATTTGCATAATGAAACCCTGATCCTCGGAGTTGCGATTATTTCGCTTTTAAATTTTGGATATTTTTTCTTCCTATTTCAACGACTTTTACAGCGTTTACAACACCTAGCAAGTGAAAAAAAAGATACTCGAACTCTTTCCTCAAGACAATCATTAACACAAGCTATTTTGAAGCTTCTAATCAGTGGATTTGCCCTATTTCTAGTATTCACAATTGCAGCACCAACATTGCTTAACGAAATGGGAGCAACGGGGACAAGTATGCAACTTATTCCTTTAATGATTATACTATTGATGATTATATGGATATTTTTCTCTCTTTATTTTCCTCAATTTAGCTTACATATTATTCAGACGTTTTTTGACAGTGTGAAGATATTTACTAATCCTAAACGAAGATTAACTTGGATAAATCTCTTCAGACGTCGTAATCAATTTATTGGTCTCCTTGCATTAGTTACTTTAACGATCTCTCTTCTTTCATTTACTATTGTTTGGGAAGAAACGATCCAAAGAAACAGTAATCAAAATGCAGAATATGTTACTGGGGGTGACTTCAAAATTGTCACTAATGAGGTTAATGCAAAAAATTTTTCAGATCAACTAGAAAACATTTCGTTCATAGATCATTGTATAGGTTTACCTAAAAGAACAGTTACTATTTCACGCTATTCAATAACACTAATTGGAATAGAACCAGACGATTATATAAACGTGGCTAATTTGTATCCCAAATCAATTGTTGCTGGTTCACCTCCAACTAGCTTTTGGCATACTCTTAATGAAGACCCTTTACATTCAATCATTATAAACAACCACTTATCTGAGGTTTTCAAATGGAACATGAAAACAATAATTCAAGCCACAGAACTTTTATCTGGCTATGGTGCAGTATGGAATCTCAGTATTACAGGAATATTAAATTCTGCTCCAGGAATCGGATCATTATATCCTGAAGAAATTGAAGAAGGATTTGATAGGTTTGGAGGATTTGCTTTTGTACATAAAGATCTATTAGAGGCTTTTGGAATCACCTCAGCAAATGTTTTTCTGATTCGTCTTAATAACGAAACAATAATTCAAGAATCTTTTGTTATTGAACAACTTAAAGAAATCCCTCAGGTTAGAGCAGTTATATCAGCAATTTCAGTTGAAAAATATCAACAAAATTTCTTTCATTTAGCAGGAGTACAAGGTATTCTAACAATAGATGCCCTTGGAGCAATTTTAATAGCAATTCTTGGAGTTTCTGTATTTTATCAATATTTAATCAATGAACGTTTTCAGGAATTCGCTATTTTCCAAGCATTCGGCGCAACAAGACAAAAGATTATTCGAATGGCATTTAATGAGTCGATATTTTTAATAACTCTAGGAATTGTCCTTGGAGTAATAACGGGGAATCTTTTTGCATTAGGTTTTCTTATTACCTCTCGTTCTGTTACTATTAGTCCTAACAATATTTTTTTGTTGGAAATGATATTTTCACCAACCATTTTGGGAAGTGGACTGCTTATAGTAACTGTTATCATTGTTTTAGCAGCTCTTATTCCCCTGAGGAAGCTTTTCACCTTTGAAATAACACATTTGTTGAGAGAGTTATAAGGAGGACTTATATGTCTATTTATTCAAGAAAAATAATTTACGATCCAACAGAAGAGTTACCAGACGATCTACTTGTAGGTTTATTTAGTGTCTACAAAATATACCAATCAAAAAAGATAGAACATGTCGCATTAAGAGGTGTAAGTTTATCTATTCATAAACAAGAGATGGCTAGTTGTGTTGGACCTAGTGGTAGTGGAAAAACTACCTTATTGAACATTTTAGCTGGTTTACTGACACCTACTGCAGGAACAGTTTACTGGAAAAGATTAAACTCTGAAATTTCGCATTTTTCTACTTCAGAACTCGCTAATGTTAGAAATGAATTTCTTGGATATCTCTCTCAACAACCTTTTCTTCTTCCACAACTTTCCGTTGTTAAGAATGTAATGTTCCCAGGAATGATTTGTGATAGGATTGCTAGTAGCGAATTGAAATCTAATGCTTTAGATCTATTAAGTAGAGTAGGACTTCTTAATAAAGCTTATTCTTCTCCAAATACCTTATCTGCAGGAGAAGTTCAACGAGTGGCCCTTGCCTGTTCTTTAATCAACGATCCAGATGTAGTTTTTGCAGATGAACCAACTGGAAACCTTGATTATGAAACTGGGGAGCAATTTCTTGATCTCATCGCAGAGATCAACGAATCATTAGGTACAGCTTTTTTTATTGTAACTCACTCCCCACAGGTAGCTAAAAGAACAGAAAGTGTATTTGAACTATCAGATGGAATGCTTATTGGCCATCATACAGTAGCTAACTTAGCTGCTTTACACCATACTCGAACTTTAGTCCCAGATGCTCAAAATCGGATTTATCTACCTGAAGAACTTTTACAAAGACTTGGTTACCCTTGGGGCTTTTCAATGAACATAGATGATCAAGAAAGATTGGTATTACAACCTATTGCAATGGATGATATTGATCCATCTGAAATTCTACAGAAAGAAATACCATGTCAGCTTTGTGGGATGAATACTCCTTCAGTAAATCGTTTTTGCGATAATTGTGGAAGCTTTCTCTCTCAATTTAAGTTTTCAAAAGAGGAATAATTATGGTTTTGGACATATCAACACAATTCTCAAATGAACCTTCTAAAATCCTTTCAATCGAGAATTTGAAGAAAAGTTATGTAAATGGAAGGTTAAAACAGGAAGTTCTTAAAAATATCACCTTTGAAATAGCTCAAGGTGAATGGGTTGCGATTATGGGACCCTCAGGTTCAGGAAAAACTACTTTATTAAATATTATTGGACTTTTAGACCAACAATATGAAAACGGTAAAATTTGTATTGAAGGAAATGATATCAAAAGATTAGGATCAGCGAAAAAAGCATCGTTTAGATCAAATCGAATCGGAATAGTTTTCCAGAACCATTTTCTGGTACCGACTTTGACAGTAAAAGAGAACGTTGAATTGCCTTTTATCTGGTCATCAACAAAATTAAACTCATCCGAAATAGAAGAAAAAGTTTTAACGGCTGTTGAAATGGTTGGTTTACTAAATAGACTAAATTATTTTCCTGAAGAACTCTCTGGAGGTGAAAAACAACGGATTGCTATTGCTCGTGCAATAGCGAATAAACCTGTTTTAGTTTTACTCGATGAACCGACAGGTAATTTAGATGCACAAACAGGAAAAGCAGTGTTAACAATTTTTAGAGAGATTGTGAATCAGGGTACCAGTATTATAATGGTTACTCATGATTCAGAAGCAGCAAAATTAGCAGATCGAATCTTATTATTGAGAAATGGGATGATAATATCTTTGAAAACTGAAAGTCTTAAGGATGTGCAATCTTGACCAAAAAGAGGAATGAAAATCCAACACATCTCTCAATTATATTCTTATTATCTATTCTGATTATGAACTGGCATTTTTCAAGCTTTTCAAGTTCTATTGTCAATCTGGAAACTAATGAAGCTAGTTGCTCCTCTACAACAATTTTATCGCCTCTAGGATCTAAGCTTGTCAATCAGCTTTCAGTTCGTAATTTCAGTTATAATTTGGCTTGGAATGATTCACAAATCATTCTTAATGAATCTATTTATTTCAATCCTTCTACAGATTTGCAGATAATTAACTGTTCAATTTTTTTTGTAGCACCAAGTCCAAATACTCATGTTGAAATCTCTATTGGTGAATTATCCCGATTAAACATTTCTAATTCTCTACTTTTTGTAGCTTCAGGATTTGGGTCTTTAAATTTTTTAGGGACGGATGTTTATATTACAAATTCCACTATAATAGGATTAGGGGAATACTGGAGTACCCCTGGGTTGTATTTAAATAGTATGATAATTTCCATAACCCATTCGTTGTTTATTTCAGGATTCAATGGATTATCTTTCTCTAATTCGCAGTATGTAGAAATTCGAAACTGTTCTTTTCAAGATATCCAAGGGATTGAAGGATATGGAGGAAGAGGAATCTTCGGGATAGACTCAAGTGGAATTACTATTGCTAACAGCTCTTTCTTCAATACACATACAGGTATAGATTTTTACAATTGCAGATCGATATCCATAAAAAATGTTAATTTTGAAACGGGACTTCTAGGTGTCAATATCAACCCTAATTTTCACTACTCTGAAGTGTACGATGTACTAGTAGAAAAATGTACCTTTTATAATATATCAGTTGGAGCTCAAATGGTCGGTAGGGAGATAAATATCTTAAATAATTCATTTGTGAATTCAAGTTTCGTATGTTTGTTTATAGGTGGAAGAGACATAACTATCAAATTAAATGTTTATAAAAATTCAAATCGTGGGATTATGACTCCAAATTCATTAGTGTCTCTCGATCCAAATCAAGCAACTGCTTCGTCTATTTCTGAAGCTATTATCATGAATAACACCTTTGATCATATTAGTACAGAGGCTATTTTAATTTCAAATTATGAATATGCGACTGTTTTTCGGATCGAGAAAAATAATTTCACAAATATAGGCACAGGAATAAATTTCGTAGGAAATATCGGGGGAAGAGATTCAGAAGTTAGATCATGGGTTGTTAAGAATATATTCAATAATATTACAGACTTTGCAATTCAGGGATCTTCTCTTGATTATTTAGCTCATTTTCAATATACTTCTTTTTTGCAAAACGCTTTCTTGAATTCTTCAAACGGATATACTTCATTTCAATCTCGGTATTATTATATGGACGATATATGTTGGGATGATGGTTTTATGGGTAATTATTGGAAATCGTTCATTAATGATAAAGCTCAAGATGAAGATAATAATCTAATTGGGGATAATTTATACATTGTTTCAGTAGATCACGGTCAATTTGATCAAGCTCCTCTATTGTCATTAGACTACGTAAAAGAGAAGTTACCTATTGTTAGCAATCATCCTACTGATCTAGTTAGATCAAAATCCGAATTAAAAGGTGAGAATGCAACATTTCATTGGTTTATTAGGGCTGATAGTAATTCTACAGTTATGATATTCTTAGATGAACAAGTAATACAAAGTGGCCAGAATATCTCAAGTGTTGAAATTTCTCTTTTATCATTATCTTTAGGTTTACATAATTTTTCTTTAATTATAAAACTTGATGAACAGATCTACCGAGATCTAGTTTGGGTCAGGATTTTGAAGGATGATTTAAACATTATAATGGATATTTTAGTCCCAATAGGATCAGGAATATTTACAATAGCGATTATTACTGTTATTATTATCGGTATAAGAAAAAAATACTCATAATTTAAGGAGAATCGAGAAAATAAGGGAAATGGTTCAAATGAATGGAATAACAAGAAAAAAAATTGTAGGGTTAGAAATTCTACTATTAATTACTTTGACTTTCTTTAGTACACCTTTTGTACAAGGAGCTAAAGAGCCAAAATCATTCTTCACTGTTACAATCATGTTACCAACGAATAATCTCGAACGATTACAGTATTCTGAAGCTATTGCATCCGAACTAGCGAAAATTGGGATTGATGTAAACTTAGAAATGAAAACATGGGCAGAAATTTTTCCTCGTATATTCTATGGAGAAGCACCACCTTATGACGAGGGTGGATTCGACATCTGTTTTTATGGTATGGACGTAGGTTCTGTTACTGACCACCCAGGCGACCTTATGAAATATCAGTATTTGGATATTCCTCCAGAAGGAGCAAATGTTATGCACTGGTCACCAGAGCGAGATGATCAAATGAATTATCTTGCAGCAACATCAAATGATCTCATCACATCAATAAATGAGAATTTAAATCTTACGGAGTCGAAAAACGATTTATACGAGTGGCAGAAAATATGGTATGATGCACTTCCAAATAACATGATTTATTCTCAATCAGAAGTTTTTGTTATCTCTTCTGGATTATTTGGATTTGATCCGCTTATGGATCCGTTAGCTTCGATAGAAACTCAGTGGACAAATTCTTCTTTTCAGGGTCAAAATAGTACTATTGTATTGGCAGCTTCCCAACCTATTACAAATTTTAATATAATTTTTGCATATGATAGCTTAACGGACATTAATCATTATAGTGCTTTACCTCCTCTCGATTCTCTCATTGGATTTACACCGTCTAATGAAATATTACTCCCTCCAAGCATAAACCGCGTGCAATGGATGAAAGATAACTTCAATACTACAGAAACTCTAAAAATTTACCCTCGAGTAGCCTCTGAACTAGGGCATTTTTCATCAGACGGATTACAATATAATATTAGTGTTCGTGATGACGTTTTATGGCATGATGGACATTTATTGGATGCATGGGATGTTGCATTCACTTTTCAAGCTTTAATAATCTTTGGACAAGATAGCATTTGGTTAGATCAAGATTGGTTAGAAGCAATTGGATATGATAACCAAGGAAATAATCAAGGAGTCTATTCTTTCATTGTAGAAGATAAAAATAATGATAGTTTCTTTGAACATATTAGCTTTCAATTTGTTAATAAATTTGCTCCATTTGAAACCGATATTCTAGGATTTCCATTATTACCTGAACATATTCTTGGGGATCCTGTTTACCACGGCTTTAACAATGGAACTTTCAATTCTAATCAGTGGATTGCTCCTCCATATATATGGAATTACCACTCATTCAATACTGGCAACCCAGCTGATGTCGGAGGATTAAATGGGCCCATTGGTTGCGGTTCAATGGTGTTTAAAGATTATAATCACATAACACAGGAAATTACTTTACAAAAGTTCGAAAATATTCAATGGAATCAAAGTAGCGCAGAGTGGGTATTGAATAATTCTACAGATCATTTTATTGTCAAAGATGGAAAATTAAAGTCGATGCCTCTTAATGTTAAGATAATTTATGAACCAAATAGGGATACCGCAATTGAAGGTATGAAAACAGGAGCCATTAATATCCTTGATCCATTATTTACAGATGTATTTCAGTTAGATACTTCAGATGTCAAGGAATTAATCGAACAACTCAAATTAGAGCCACTAATTGAACCTATCATTGCTAATGGAACAATTTATCAAGCAATGTTTTTTAATCCGAAATTTGAACAAGGTGGTATCCATCATCTTAATCAAAAAGGTGTCCGTCATGCTATTTCACATATGATACCTCGATTAGAAATTATAGATCAACTTCTAAATGGACTTGGAACTGCTTCATATTCACCTTTATTAAGTACATCTTGGGCTACAATACCTGAGAATGATCTATTAAGCTATAAAAAAACAGTTAGAGCAAGTGATGGTACAACACCAGAGGAGAATGCGACTACTGCATATGATCAATATTCTATTAAGACAGCTCTACGTTGGTTGAAAACTGAAGGTTATGATACCTCAAAATGGGAAGTATATCACGGTTTCGCAAAACCAAACAAAACAGGAAATGTAGATCTATTAATCATAATCTTTGCATTTATTACTGTAAATTACATTTTAAAGAGGAATAAAATAAGGAGATTTGAAAGAAAATAAGAATATTTTGAAGCTCGTTCCTTTTTCTCTTTGAAACCTAGGTTGAATGATGAGCTCCGTTTATTGGCCTAACTTCTTTTCTGATAATTTTCATATCTTGATTGAAATGATATAGATATGGGGTTGTTAATTCTAGATCAAAATTCAATACTTCTTCAGGAGTCATCTTCTCAATATACATTATTGTAGCTCGTAGACTATTACCATGACCTACTAATAATACATTTTTTTCAGATTGAAGGTATTGGAAAATATTTCCTTTTAAAAATGGTATAATTCTTCGCTGGCAATCTTCAAGGCTTTCTCCTGAATTATTTAACGGTTTTACATCAAAACTCCTACGCCAGACACGAACTTGTTCCTCTCCGAATTCTTTGATAATATCATCTTTATATTTTCCCTGTAGTAAACCATAATGACGCTCATTTAATTTTTCTGATTTAATAACTGGAATATCGATTTTTAACTCATTTAGGATAATTTCCAAAGATTGTATTGCTCGTTTTAAAACAGAAGTAAAGGCAATTTCGAACGTTAAATCCTGAATCGCCTTAGCTGCTTTTTTTGAGTCAATTTTTCCTTGTTCAGTTAATGGTACATCTATCCAACCTGTAAATAGGTTTCTTTCGTTCCAAACGGATTGTCCATGTCTTATAACGCATAAAATTGAACTCAATTAGATGCCTCTTTTTGTCTGATGACATTAATAATCTAGGTTTTAAAGGGTTCTTTAGAACTTCCCATGATATTATAAGAGTTTGAAAAAAAATTTCCCTCCCAGCTTCTATTTTAGACTTCTATTCCTTGATATATTGATTTTATTGACGAATATGTAAATTAAATGCTTCTATTTGATACTATATAAACAATTCTGATATTTTATCTAAAATCAAATCTTTTTTAACCTAATTTTTAATATAAAATCTTCTGTATGTAAGTTAAATTCTATAAAATTCAGCTTAAAATACAAAATCTTGTATAATGTTAAGTAACTTTGAGAAAAACAATTACTGATATTATTATCGAATTTTCTCCTCAATAAAGTCACTAGGTCAATTAAAAACAAAAAGTTTATACCAAAGTAGAAATCCTTATGAAAATCATTCTTTATCTTATCAATTCTTTCTAGTTGTGAAAAATATGCCTTATACACAAGAATCAATTGATGCACTAGCAATTTTACGTCAATGGCCTCCCCAGTTTGAGTGGTATTTAATTCCTATTTTTGCAATAGTAATTTATATGTACGCAGTTGAGATTGAAAAGAAAAATTGGAATCGTGTTTTTGCAGGACTTGCTTTCTGGGGTATGGACTGGTTTAATGAAATATGGAACGCATTAATTCTGGTAATAACGGATGAATCAGCATTTTGGACCTGTGGAGGTAACACAGGTTTTCTAATTTTTATTGGATTAAATATAGAAATTAGCATGATGTTTGCAATGGCTGGAATTGCTTTTACAAAATTGCTTCCTGAAGATAAGAATATGAAATTTGATTTGACTCCACTAAAAATTCCCTTAAAGATTCCAAATAGATGGGTTTTTGCGATTGGAAATTCTGTATTTTGTGTATTTGTTGAAATAATACTTAATTCAGCTGATGCTCTCCTTTGGCATTATCCATTCTGGGATGCTACTCTTCTGGGATGGATCCCAATTGTAATTTTCGGTTATTTGCACTTTATGATTGTGTCCTTCTGGGTCTATGATATGAAAGCAAGAAAAAATCAAATTTTAACTTTAGTAGTCATCTATTCAGTAGTAATTGTGGCGATTTTACTTTTCATCGGACTACCTGTACTATTTGGTAACCAGCCTATAATTTAATGTTTTTACTTTTCCACTATTTGATTCTGACTCCTTAATAATTAAGTAACTTAATATATAGAAGATTTTACTCTGTGATTCATAATTCTAAAAAAGAGCTTTCTAATCAAAAAGGAATGTTCTGAATAGAATTGGATTAAAAACCTAGAAGTAAACTCCAAACTGCATCTACAACCATATGAACTATAGCAGCTGGTACTATTTTTTGCGTTTTTTCATAAACTAATCCATATCCCAATCCAGCAACACTCGCAAAAAAAATATATCGAACATCCTCAAAATGAGCCCACCCAAACAAGATGGAGCTTAGAACTAGAGCTGCGATTGTAGGGTTTTGAGTTTTATAAACGATTATAAATGCAAATGTTCCTAAAATAATTGCAACAAGAAAATATAAGAATTCTAAAGGAACTGGTTCAACCAATGGCCATGCTTGGCCTTCATAATCTCCGAGGGGACGAGCTAATGGCCCTACAATGGCATAAACAGGTCTGAAAAAAGGAATCCATTCCGCTAATATCAATAATATATTATCAATCCATGGTGTAGTTATAATCAATAAAACTAACCCTACTAATCCATAATATGCCCACACCGGAGAGAAAACACCTTCACTTAATTTTTTTTCTAAAAGCTTGTATATAAATCCTCTAAAGAACATTTCTTCAATTAATGCGATTCCTAAGAATATTAATAGAAAAGTGGTGATTACTGTAATAAGGGATCCTGGTAGATCATTAACAAGGATCATAAAGTTCTCCAAAATGATTTTTGGAGGAGCTAAAAAATAAACAATCATCCCAAGAGGTAAAATGAATAGTACAAGAAGCCCATTTATTTTACTTAAGTAGACGAAATCCTCTTTATTTAATGTGAACGTCAATCCCATGTCATGATTTCGGATAAAGATTAATGCATACATAAAAGCGAACAGGCTAAGTAACGTTTCTGAGGGTATCTGTCCTAATTCAATCTTACCAAGCCAAATCTCTAAAACTCCAAATTCCACAGGGAACCAAACCCATAGCCCAGAAATTATATCAACCCAACCCAAACCTTTTTCAGGTAATGGACTAAAAACATAGTATAGGAAACTTGGCAAAACAATAACGAAGGTTCCTACAAGAATTTGAATAATAAATTCTAAGACATCGGATGTTGTTGGTACAAAAACACGATAGAGAGTAAAAATAAATAAAACAAAAATTGGAGGAATTAATCGTAG
>JBHLKP010000052.1:0-20950 GCA_048886525.1 Candidatus Hodarchaeota archaeon
TGGAGTGGAGAAAATTTGGGGAACAGATCCTCTTCTATTTAGTTCAAATCCTTTCATACTGGTTTTAATAATTGTTTTCAGTATTCTTCTACTAATAGGATTTGGTATAATTGTTAGGAAAAATATGCCTCTAATCAGAGCTTCGATGTCATCTTTATCAGTGATGATTAAAGGGCGTTCTTGGATAAACGATCTAGAGATAGGTAAAGCAATTCCAATTGATCTTTTAGCTAAAGAATTGGATCAAAACCCTCTTGCAATTCCTAAAATAGTGAAGAATGAGCTTATTCGAAAAAATAAATCTGACAAAATGATAACAATGCAATCTAGAATACTTCTTTTGGAATCACTTCCTCCGCAAGGAACAAATTGCCAGGTATGTATGACCGATTTGGTAGATAATCATTATTATCAATGTAAACAGTGTAAACGTTATGTTTGTATTCATGATTTTGTCGATTTAGAGAATGTAGGAAAATCTGATTGCCCCAATTGTACTGGCGAGCTTTTCATATTTCCCTTTACCTGTACTGCATGTAAATTAGATTTTACTTCAGTAAAAGAATTATCAAGTCAAAATCGTTGTCCTTTGTGTGGTTATGATCTACCAGATCAAGTTATTCTGAAAAAGGAAGTTACAGGTAAGTTAATACCATCAGATTTATCTCAGAAGATAAAGATAGAAAAAGAAACTGAAGAAAAAGAATTGAAAGGGAATACAGGAAAGAAAAATCAATAGAAGTTTAGAGAAACTACCTAGAGTAATTATGGATTAGTACTTATTACGCCTATTTGCACGTCTAGATATAAATAACAGGCTTATAAGCGCTAATATGGGAATAGAGCTAGAATAACCTATACCCGACTGGTAATAATCACGATAAGGGTCATCAGTTGTTAATGCTTCAGTATTAAGATAAACTTTGTATTCTCCTGTCCTTAATGTAGCCCAAATTATAATATGATAAGTAGCATTTTTAGGAATAAGAAAGCTAAAAGTAGCTGAAAACTGCCCTAAAAATGTCCATTCTGTCGTGTAAACTTCCCCAATTGCAACCAATGGAGATTGATAATCAAAAACCAAACTGAAATAAGTTTCATTTATAGCAAGCCATTTTAATCCTTTGACACGAATTTTTTCGGTCATGATGCCGCTGAATGTATCAATTGGTGAATCACTCATGTCTGTTAGTGTCAACCAGACATATGAGAAAGAAAAGTTGTTTTGCACTTGAGGTATGGTCATATTTAGAAAATGAATACCTGTAGTGAATTCAATTGGGAAAATTTTGCGCCAAACTGCGGAAGAGACATTTTGAGTATATTTTACGGTAGGATTACTTTGATCTGAGCTTCCAGGATAAATGATATTTACTATTATCGAATCTATGTCCTTAGGTCCGCTCAGGATTAGATAATGAACTGTATTATTTTCAAAAGCTATTCTTGAAAAAACCTGATCATATGGTTCAGCCCATATTGTTGTTTTTTGTCCAATCGTCATTTTAGGTGGTTCTACTATAAGCCAGAAATCTATTGTTTTCCCTATATTCCTCAAAACATCTGATGCTTCGACAGAATAAGATAAATTATATCCACCAGGAATATTTATAATTTCTGCTAAATAATTCGTGCTATTCGGTAGAGGATTCATTGACATAAAAGACCAACTACCTTCCGCGTTATGATAAAGATTGACAAAACTAATAGCTGAAAAGTCATCTACTGTTGCTAGAATTTCAACGTTGTAAAGATCTAAACCAATTGTTTTAACATTTTCAGAAACAGTGATTGAAGGAAAAGTGAGGTCTAACCAGAAAGGTTCAATTGCAAAATTTCTATATTGGTTTCCTAATCCATCCTCCCACGTAATTGTGAAATTAAATTCATAGAAAAATTCTCTACCTAGTTCTAATGTCCATTCTTCAATGATATCAGGTAAATCAATGCCTTGATTTTGTAATTCTGGTAGATATACTGATTTCCCTCCCGTATATCTTGAAATCCACTCAAATTGGTCTTCTACAATACCACTGGGATTATCTGTGACAACAGTATTGATGATTACACCTTTTTCCTTTAAATTATGAACTTCATCTACTAATTGACTACCATTGTAGTAATCACCTGTTTCATCGCGTCCAACAATGTTGCCAGGATCACAATCCTCGTCACCAACCATAATGATGAGTTTTTGAGAATCAGATCTCCAATCCCAGTAATTATTAGCTAGATAAAGGGCATCTCCCCAGGGTTCATCTCCCCCAGATGCTTCCAAGCTATTGATAAAATTACGTACTGCATTAAAATCAGAGGTAAATGGTAATTGATTCCCTGATTGGTACATTGTTATTGGATTTTCTCCATATTTTATCCATCCATAAATGATTATACCAATTCGTAAATTAGGAATTTCTTGAGAAAGTGTATTTGTAAGGGTAGTTATTTCTTGTTTGACGGAATTTATTTCTTCACCCATACTACCACTCGCGTCAATTATAAGTAAAAGATCAACTGAGACTGATGTTATATTTTCTTGAAGAATAGCAGTAAAATCTAATTGTATAGACTCATCTGGAGTTAATTCAGGAATTGGATCAATAACGGGGGATAAGCTAATATACGGTGATATGGGTTCTGTATAAACTTCGATATTGAGAACTGATTCAGAAATAGTATTTGTTACAACTACTTCAAACAATAAAGGAGAGTATTGACTGATTCCAGTGTTGTTTTTGGAAATGGAGATAATCACGTCATTGGAGTCAATTGGATTGACTGAAGGGATTGCGTGGGCTGATTGAACCTTTTTCGCGTTTATATTTAACATAATCGGGAAAAAAATAATGATTAGGCTTAGGATTAATATTGAATACGTCATTCGATTTTTAAAATCGAAATTTTTCATAATTTCCATTTCCAGAAGTATTTTCTTATTTATTCGTCGTTTCTATCAATTTACAAATTTATCCTGATTATAACAGATTATATTCGTTTAAAAATATGATGTCGTGCGCACGAAATTTACTCTCTATACGAAATATCATCAAAGAAAGTGTCGTCAATTCAATTTAGCTATATCTTTTCAACCAGCTGAATTGCTTAGTGATATTTGTATCATCCTGCATTATATGGATGAAATCAAGAGTGTAGAACCTTGAATATCAATAGATAGCCCAAGAGAGGACACTTTTGCTAATAATTTTATATTAGCAGAAAAATTCTTTTCATAACTTTAATCATAGTAAAAATGTAATAAATCAAGAATGAAGATAGATTTAATTAGATATAATAACGTTATATAAGGATGTAAGCAATTGGTTGCAAGTGTATCTAGTGAAGAGGCAATTTTAATATTAGTTCTTGAAATCGGAGCAGTTATTATCTTTTCTTTGGTTACAGCTAAGGTTCTTGGAACGAGAGGAATACCTCAGGTTTTGGGATTAATCCTCGGAGGAATTGCATTACATTTATTTAGTATGAATACTGGCTTTCCAACTCCACCAACTGAAGATGTTATCTTTCTAGTAACTACTGGGGCTTTAGGATTTATTGGTTATAGTATAGGAGCGCATTTAGATTTACGAAAGCTAATGAATCAAAATTGGCGGTTAATTCTATTATTAGTAGGACAAACTTTAACACCTTTAGTTCTTGTATTTCTAGCAGTTACTTTAATTTTTAATTTAATCTTCTCCTATTCGATTGAAGTTTCGGTTATAATTGGTTTAATAACAGGTTCTATTGCTACAGCAACAGCCCCTGCTTCAACAGCGGAAGTAATTAGAGAATATCGTGCTTCTGGGACATTGAGTCAGACAATCCTTTTTATAATCGCCTTTGATGATATTCTTGCTATAATTTTGTTTGATATTAGCTTATCATATTCTGAATCTATATTATTAGGTATAGGAGTGTCTTTTATAGAATCCACAGTTTTTCCAATAGCAATTGAGCTAATTGGTTCATCCATTATTGGTTTAATATTAGCTTTTGCAATGTATCCCTTTCATTTCGAAGGAACAGCTGCGTATCAGTCTGCTGAGTTTGTATTCCCCAGTGTTTTAATATGCATAGCTTTAGCTGGGCTATTACATCTGTCTGTTGTGTTAAGTTGTATAGTATTTGGATTAACTCTCTCTAATCTCGCTAGATGTGAGAATGCATTGTGTGTACGAGGAGTTGAACGACTTTCTTCTCCTATAATAGCTTTATTCTTTATATTAGTTGGTTTTGAGATGGATTTGCTATTAATATTCTCGCCAATATTACTTGGAATTTTAGTTTACTTCATTGCAAGAGCAGTTGGAAAAGCACTAGGATCTTATGTGACTGCAGCAATTGCTGGTATGCCAAGTAAAGTGACGAATAACATACCTATTGCATTGATTACGCAAGCTGGTGTTGCTGTAGGATTAGCAGCAATTGCAGTTAGTCGATTATCTGCAATAGGGACAGAAGACGCGTTATTAATAGCAGCAATTCTTTTAGATTTAGTTGCAGTAAGTGTATTAGTTGCAGAAATTATCGGCCCTCTATTGTTAAAAAAAGCAATATTTAACGCTGGAGAAAATGATCAAGCACACTTAGGCGGTTTGTTTTAATTCTTTTATTAAAAAAAATTTTGATACTATATTTGGTATAATTCCACCTTACAGAATGGATATGTTACCAATTGGACTTAAATTAGTTCCAAATAAGATGTTTCACAAATAAACTTCAAATAATAAATAAATTGATGAACTAAATTAGTAATTGGATGGATTCCTTTATCTAAATGAATTAGCGTCTTATTTGCTAGATATTGTTACTGTTAGTGTTTTAATTGTCGAAATAATTGCCCCACTATTTTTAAAATCTGCATTAATCTAGTCAGGAGAAATGAAACAAGTAATCAACTAATATACAATTCTAAACTTTCGTGTACATTACTTGGTAAATGCTATTATTGTTAAATCTGATCACTTATACTTTTTTTCATCCGATCCCGAATAATGAGCATCTGAAGGTATAATGGTTCGTAAGGGCCTTTGAGTAGTTATTTCTTCGAGAATATGAGCCGTAAGGCCTGTGATACGAGAGATAGCAAAAAAGGCTTTACCTAATTCAGGAGGGAATCCCATATCAGCTAGTAGTGCTCCAATTACGCCATCAACATTTAAAGGTAAAGCTCGTCCTGATTGCCTTGATAACTCTTCTGATATCAATTGAGCTAATTCTACATATCTTCCACCTATTTTTGTTTCTTTGGCTACCTGAAGGAGCTTCTTTGTTCGGGGGTCATTTGTGTGATATCGATGTCCGAATCCAGGAATTCTCCTTTTTTCAATTCTTGCTTTCTCAACAGCCTGTTTTGCTATATTTAATAGCTCAGATTGTTCTTCTTTATTCAATGTTTTTTGGAGAAACCTCATACACATTTCTCCTGCCCCGCCATGATGATCGCCTACAGCTAAAATACCTGCGGCCATTGCAGTTGTAATTGGGACTCCACATGAAGCAACCGTTCTTGCTGTTACGGCGCTAGGTGCTGTTACGCCATGATCCATGGATGCTACAAGAATGGCGTTAATAACTCGTTCTTCAGCCGTACTGGGTAATGTTCCGCGTAACATCAAATAAATACCAGCCGCATAGCTTATATTATCAATAAGTTCATCCAAACGGTAACCTCTAACTAATAACTCATTAGGCTTGACTCTAGTAATTTTAGTTTCCCATTCTTTACCCATTGAAATAACCATCTTTTCATGTTTAATATTTGATTGTTTATTTCTCTTTTTAATCTTTAATGATAATCTAGTTATTTAGTGTTTAGAATGTCTACTAACTCAAACAAATACTTTTTCAAATTTTTCTAAAACACAGAAACCGGAATATAATTTCATTTTCTAAGAAGTGTATTAAATGATTCAGAATATCCTAGGTCGAAATCTTCCTGAAAAATTATTTGGAATTGATATCAAACCTTATAAAGGTATTCATGCTTCTAAAACCTCTGGTAAACGTGTTGGTCCAGAATATCAACCCTATTACGTTACTAGAGAAACTAAACGATTCTATGACTCTATTGATAATCTTCTTGAACGTCTCCCATTATATGATGGTATGACTATTTCGTTTCATCATTCCTTACGTGACGGAGACAATGTTGTCGTTCCTATTGTCAATGCGCTTGCTTCTCACAGAATCAAGAATATCACATTGGCTTCAACTGCTTTGTTTCCTGTTCACATTCCCCTTCTAGAACACATTGAATCAGGAGTTATTGGACGAATTGAAGGTAGTATGAATGGACCAATTGGAAAAGCTGTTTCTGCTGGAGAGGTAAATGTTCCTACTATTTTAAGATCTCATGGGGGTCGCGCAAGAGCAGTTCAAGAGGGGAGTTTACACATTGATATTGCATTTGTAGCAGCATCTGCATGTGATTTTTTAGGAAATTTAACTGGAACTATGGGTAAAAATCCTTTTGGAAGTCTGGGTTATTCTTTAGAAACAGATTCTCTTTATGCTGATGTTGTTATTGCTGTAACTGATACCATTCTTGAGGATCCGCTAACTCATATTAGTATTCCTTCTAGCCGGATAGATTCGATTTTAGAAGTGGATTCTATCGGTAATCCAGCAAAAATCACATCAGGGAGCTTAAATAGGACATTATCTTCAAATCGGCTCGAAATTGCTGAGACGGCGGTTCAAGTGATGTTTTCTTCAGGTTTTCTAGAACCTGGATTTAATTGGCAAGCAGGTGCGGGAGGTATGTCATTAGCAACTACTAAATGCTTGAAAGATTTGATGATTGATAAGAATATAACAGGAAGCTATATATTTGGGGGTATCGCTACAGGCTCAGTCGAATTACTTGAGACTGGCCTTTTTGATACAATATATGATGCACAATCTTTTGATATAGGTGCTATCAATTCCCTTCGGGACAACCCCAATCATGTTGAAGTATCGATAGACCATGCGTATAATCCCTTCAATAAAGGATGTATTGCTAATTACACTGATTTTTCCGCTTTAGGAGCCACTGAAGTCGATGTTAATTTTAACGTTAATGTAAATACTTTTAGTAATGGTATTATCAATTCAGGGATTGGTGGTCATCAAGATGCCGCAAGATCAAAAATTAGTATGATTTTATTACCATTAGCACGTAAAGTACCTTCAATTATTGACAGTGTGACTACAGTTTCCAGTCCTGGGGATTGCATTGATATTATCGTGACTGATGGTGGAATTGCAATTCATCCCAAGCGAATAAAGTTAAGAAAAAGATTAGAAAAAGCAGGATTAAATATTAGACCTATTGAAGATTTGAAAGAGGAGTCAATAAATCTAGCTGAACCAATGATTGCTAAACGGACTGATAAAATTACAACACTTGTCGAATATCGTGACGGTACTCATCTAGATGTCATATATCAAGTTGAATAATTCCCATTGAATGCTTCTCTTACGTATCGGGTATTTTTCTAATATTTTTTCCTCTATATACTGCTTCTGAAAAGTTAATCCTTCGCATTTGCGGCTGTGAAGAGATTTCCTCGAAGTAGTGCGCTGATAATCCCGCAATTCGTCCATAAATGAATACTGCTTTAGCAATAATCGGATTTAGTCTCATATCAGCTATAATAGCACCAATAACTCCATCCACATTAATGGGAAGATTTATTCCTCGTACTCTTCGAAAAATATCTGTAACAATTTTGGAAACTGCAATGCAATCACCATCAATTCCAGCTTGTTTTGCTTTAGCCCATAAGATATCACGTCTTGGATCATTCGTGTGAAATCGATGTCCCAAACCTTGAATCCTTTTCCCCTCTTTCATATAGATGGTGATAATTTCTTGAATGGCTTCTGAGAGTTCAATATCTTTTTCTCTCGCTAGAATGTTGCATTTCTGAAAAAATTCTGCTGCTTTTGCTCCAGCTCCTCCATGAACGTCTGTGATTGCACTTACTCCTTGAGCAATTGCTACCTCATAAGCACTTCTTACTGTTGCTGCAATAATCGTTGCTTGGGCTGAGGGTGGAGTTACTCCATGATCAACGCTTGCTACCATCATAGCTTCAAGAGCATTAGCGCGTCTATCATCTACCTCGCTATCTCCTGTTAGAATTTGATAAACCACGTGAGAAAAGGATTTATTAAATTCCAAGTTTTCTAAGACTTTTTCATTTCCAAGTATTGAGGCAAGATATCTTGCTACACGGCCTAAGGAAAACATAAGCTGGCTTGAATTCTTATTCTTTCCTTGTATAGTGAAATCTGACAATGAATCATCTAATAATAAATATTTAGCTATTGTTTTAGAAATATCTTCATTTTCTAGTGAATTTACTTTAGGAACAGGGTGTTTAATCGCATCTAGAGCTATTTTTTCTAATTCTGGTATTAAATCTACAGGAGGTAGTTCTCCCTCTACTAGTAAATAAGCTGCTTCTATCAACGATTTCCTATCAATTATTTCCTTTAGAGGATAGCCTGCGATGATTAAATTATTTGGTTGAACTTTGGTGATCATCGTAGCCCATTCAGCTTTTCTTGGTGGTTCTTCCCATGTTTTTGTCATTTTTTCTTTATATCTCTCTATTTTGAAGTATTTCTTACCCTGTAATAGTTTTTGAACTGAATCTACAAGTTCATATTGGCTATTAACAACAATTACTCCTGCTTTTTCCAAAGCTTCTTTCTTACTTTGAAAAGTGCCATATTCTTGGCCAGGAGTAACAATGGCTCCAGCATGGCCCATTGTTTTACCTGCTGGAGCATTTGATCCAGAGATCAGTGCAACAATTGGTTTTGTATATTTCTCTGGATGGTCTGTAATATCCTCAGCAAGTAGCTCTTCCTGACATCCTCCAATCTCACCAGCTATTACAATAAGGTCTGTTTTAGGATATTTCTGAACCAGTGGAACAATATCTACGAATCTAGTTCCTATAGCTCCATCTCCTCCTATTCCCAAGACTGCATTTTGTGCTATACTTACACTTGCTAATGCATCTGATAGATGGTAGAGTATCGCTCCACTTCTGGAGATTATTGTAACACCTCGTGGCCCAAATTCATCATCAATAAGTTCCTCAGGATAAAAAATATCTGGGAGCATTCCAATTTTTATCCCTTCTGGTGGAAATATTATCCCAGGAGTATTGCCTCCAAAAAGTAGTGTATTGTATTTTCTCGCAGCGACTAGGATGTCTCTGACGTCTTTTAGAGGAATACCTTCACTAATTAAAACTACGATAGGAATACCTGATTCAATAACCTCAATAGCTACATCTCTAACTCCTGAGTAATGTCTCCATATACTTGCTACAGCAATATTGGGGTGTTCTTTCAGACAATCTTTAACACTTTCATAAACAGGAATCATACCATGAATTTTAGTCCCTCCAGCTCCCACTGAAACACCAGCAGTCACATGAGTCCCAAACTCATTCATTAATCCTGCGTGTTTTGTTCCTTGTGTCCCGAGTCCAATTATCACTGTTTCAATTACCTTGTTTTTTTCTATACGAGCTGCTAATTCTGGACGGATTTCTTTAATGAGAAAGTACAAAATACCTTGATTAACTGGAATCCTTTTCAAAGCGACACATCCTTTTTGAATTCAAATCCTGCTTTTAATCCCTCTTTAATTACATCAGCCATGATTTTTTCATTTCCCACAACTATTTCCATTAGTTGTAAAGCCTTCGGAGATTCAATTTTCGCTTTTTCCAAATAGCTTTTAGCCGAAGGTAAATCTGTACCAACCATTCTTCCATATACGGGGATAATACGCTTCTTGTCGCGGTATCTTTCCCTTAAGGCTTGAATCAATCCTCTGATAAAAGTATCACAGCTGGAAATCCCTCCAAATCTTGATGTAATGATGATATCAGTTAGTGGGTTATCCATTAGTATATGAAACATTTGAGCAACTGTATTTTGAGATGGTCCACCACCACTATCCATGAAATTAATGGGAATGACTTTATTATCGAAATATTTCTTACCAATATTGACAGCTTCATCTATGGAAAAAATCCCATAACCTGCCCCTCCTGGAACAAGACCAACATACAAAAAATCATCTAATTTGGATTTATTAGAAGATAATAAATCTACATATGGAAAATTTTGTTTATGGGCTTTTTTTTCGTTAACCGTTGGTTCAGCAATGTCATGTCGTCTACTGATTATCCCCAAGTTTTCTAGAAGTTTACTTTGCCTGTATAATCCATTATCATCAAGAACTATCTTTGCATCTGCCGCAATAACCGAATCTGGTGTGATAATGAGCGGATTAATTTCACATAGTTTGGCGTCAATACTCTGATATGTCCTATAGATTTTATCTATAATTGAACCTAGTTCTTCCTTTTGTTTAATAGATAATTGAAGATCTTGGCTAAGTATATTATTAACTTCTTCTCTGATAGTGTATTGCAATATTAGAGCATTATTAGGTATTTCTCGGCTTATAATTTTTTCAGGTCTTGATTGTGCAATTTCTTCGATGTCTACTCCTCCCGATGCACTCACTACAAGTAAATTGTTAAATGTTTTTGGATCCGTTGTTACACCTATGTAACAGGCGCCAGCTTCTGTGAGTTTTTCTTCAAAAAAGACCATTTTAACCTTATATCCTTTTATTTGTAACTTTAAGAGCTCTTCAGTTACTATTTTTGCTTCATCTAGTGTTTTGACCTCCTTAATTCCCCCTGCTTTACCACGTCCACCTGTCAAAACAGCAGCTTTAGCCATCACAGGGAATTCAAGGTTTAATTTATCAATCTCATCAACAGAATTAACGACTCCAAATTGCTTAGGTATAGGAATACCACTCTCTTTAAAAACTCTCTTTGATTCGTGTTCATACAGCTTCAATTTGTGTCCTCCTAGTAAAGAAAGTTCTTTGTTTATAACAAACAAAAAAATTAGAGATTTTCTCTATAAGCGGATTATCATTATAAAAAAAATCTCTCTATTTTTATCATTTTTCTCATTCTTTGAAATTTCAATTGAAGTTGAAAGACTATCAAAGTACTTCATCAATTAATGATTGAGCAAATCTTATTTTGAATCCAATACGCTTTAAATGTTTTAGAAATTCCAATGCTTTCGTATTCGCGGTTGTTTTAAAGCTAATTACAACAGGAGGCACTATTTCTGAAGCTGTTTTCTGAACAAATTTCTTTGAAGATGATTTTGTTTTTGCTAGTTTCTCATTAACGATCTTGTTTCTTACTATACTCGTTTTATCATCGAATCGTATGTATGTGAATCCCAAGATCTCTGACTCACTTATTTTTTTCCCCTCTCTTTGGTCAATCTCCTTTTTATCTCCTTTCATTATTAGATCAGTGAGTACAGTTTGAACTTTAGAACCAGTTTTAATTGCCATCTTTGTAACGTTGTCTACACTTTGAATCAGACTATCTACAACACTTTTAGTCCGTCCTTCCTTATCTACTGTGATTACACTATAAGTTATCTCATATAAATTTGGTTCAAATATCACATTATAACGAGGTGGATAGCCAATTTGATCTTTAATTAATCTGTATGCAAATGATCCTCCTGGGATAAGCGAAAGAAGACCATGAAAAGCAGACTCAATAGCAACAATTTTTGCTACCTCAGCTAGTCCCTCAATATTTTGTTTGTTTATCCAAAAGCATCTTGGATTTTTTTTAATTTTTCCTCCTATAAGATAACCCTGATATACTTCTAAAACATCTATATCATCGAAACCTAATTCTCTCTCGGCAAAATGTTCGATCTTCATTGTTTATCCTCATATTACTTTTTGATAAATGATTTTGATAGAACTATAACTATAATAAGGCTTTTTCATGGCATTTAGATAATCAGAATTGATCTCTTACAGAATATATTAGCTTAATACTTAAGCAGAGATAATTAGTTGTGTAAAAATATCCTACAGTTTGGAGAATATAATTTCTTTATCAGAAAGGTATTTATTTATAAACTTCGGTTGTCATCATAGCATTACTAGACCATCTTGATTCTTTAGGTATTGATCTGAGTTGTAAATATGACTGAACCTGTAAATATAATCCTGTTTAAGGGAAATGAATGCGCTCCTTGTAAACCAGTTGAACGTCATCTCAAGCGTATAGTTGAAACTTCTCAGGGTGGAGCTCGTTTGACAACTATTGCTACTGATGAACATCCAGAGATCTCCAGTAAATATGGCGTTTTCAATGTTCCTCATGTTCTTTATAATAATGAAGTTTGTCTTACAGCTCAGCAAGCAGCGTCAATGTTTTCAAGTTTTGGCGCCGATGAGTCAAGTATGTTTTCTCCTTCATCACAAGACTTATTTAACTATTTATTTAACAAATTGATTGAAGCTGGAGTAAAAGCAAGCGAAGCGGATCGTGATAGATGGACTAAACTATCTATTATTACTGTTTCAGAAAGATTACTAAATGTAGAAGAACTAGAAGAGGTAACACGCCCGTCAATAGGAGATTATGTACACATTGGCCATCTCCAATCTATTGTGACTTCACTACTTGCTATTAATCCAACAGCTAAAAGTCATTTATTTCATTCTGGGACTTTAGCGGGAAAATTCGGTGCAGCTCAGTCTTGGATTCATAAATATAATCCCAATATAATGAGTACTCCCCGCTTAAAATCACGATTTAAGGAATTACTTAAGGGATTAAGAATTCTTTATGGTCCAAATCAAAGAGCTTCCAATGTGGCATCTGATCTTGAATTTATACATATTGGAGATTACCATGCTCAATTGCAGGTTCACGGCTCAGCACACGCTGTAATGAATTCCGATATTGGCCAAGATGTATGTGCATTTTTGGCTGGAGAAATAGCTGGTTTATTGGAGGTTACTTTAGGAGAATCTGCAGCTGTAGTTGAAACTAGATGCTGTGGATTAGGAGATAATTATTGTGAATTTGATATCAGATTAGGAGAAGAATCCGATCATTATAGTGTTTCATCTCTGAAAGATAGGGAATTTTTCAGTAGTACTGATCGTTTACGATTTGAACTATCATTATCAAATATCTCAAGAAACATGTACCATTCTGTCTTGAACAAACGTCTTATGCGCCCTGGAATAGGTGATTTCATTCACATTTCCACTTTACAGCATATTCTTACTTCATTAAAGTTTGCAGATCCATTTAATTCAACTCTACTTGCCTATGCAGGTCAACATTATGGACAAATCTTGGAGGATGTAGGTATTATTAATCGAATAATGCATCGTAGAAATATCCATTATGGCTCACCAATGGAATTCACAGAGGCATGTGAGGTATTAGGATATTATTTCAGCAAAATGAATAGAACTGGAATACTTGATGAAGTAACTGTAAAAATTCTCGATGATGAAAGCGCAATTTTTAAAATGTGGGAAAGCGCAGCTACTTCTGGTATTGATCTCTCAACAGTTGATCTAACAGCATTATTTCCTGGTGTTGAAAAACCACCTAAGATTACTACATTAGATGATTTCATGGCTGGATTCATTAATGGGAGATTCGATTTATTAGTTGAAGATGAAATCACAGTCCGCGAGACCAAATGTCAAGCTAGCGGTCATGAATGTTGTGAATTTTTAGCTGAGCTTGATTAACGTAGGACTTCTGAAACCTAAACATAAGCAATCTAAACGAATTGAAGGTTTTTATGATCTGAAATATATTTTAAGATCACTGTGATAGCGATTCCTCCAATCATTCCAAACAAGTGGGAGAAAAAATTGGTATCTTGACTAATTGTTATGGTAAAAAATATTATTAAGAAATAAACCATCTTTCTTTGTTCTCTTTTCGATTTTCCTTTTAAAAGGTAAATTAAAGCACCAAGAAGTCCAAAAATTGCACCTGAAGCCCCAACTGAGATAATAGGAATCCCTGATAAAACCCACAATATTGTACCAATATTTCCAATTATTCCACTACAAATGAAAACGATAAAAACAGTACGACTCCTTGTTAATTCCTCTAATCGAATGCTGAAAATGAATAAGAATAATAAATTTGATGCTAAATGAACAACATTCCCATGAAACCAGATTGAAGATAAAAATCGATAAATTTCTCCTTGAAAGACCGAATCAGACATTCCCATGAGTTGGAATGCAATGGGGGATTGTTCTAAGAGTTTATAAGGAAAAAAAATCATCATAAGAACATAAACCAATACTAAAATAAAACATAATGAACTTGTCGCAAAAGATGAGGGAAGATTCTCAAAAGTTATAATTCTCTTATAATTTTCTTTCATCATGAATTTCTCCTATTTTTCGGTTATGGTCGAAAAAGGCATAGTTTAACAATAGAAGTGATACTAAAGAGACAATTATTAATCCTAAAATGCAGCTAAGGGATGTTATTAGAAATAAAGGATTAGATTGGTAAGTTTCATATTTTTCATAAATCCATAAGATTCCAAATCCCCCCGCACCAATATATATCAATATTAGGCCCATTATTAGTCCAAAGATGGAATAAATCTCATTTTTAGTAAATTTTCGTTTGTAATTTTCCCCAACTAAGAAAAAGATGTTCATTGTAAAGAATGGGAAGAAAAAAGGAATATAGTGAGGATAGAGAATCCGATTAGAAGCCATAAAAATAGTCATAAAAGGTGTTACAGCTTCTAATGTGTTTTTAGAATTAGTTATTGGGATTTTAATAATAAAAAATAAGGAATAAGTTAGAAATAATGCGAATTGTAGTAAGAAAGGAAGCAAAGTAGTTGAGCTCTTAGAAAAAAAATACGTATAGAGTGACATGCTTGGATCAGGCCTTTGTGCGTGTATAAAAAAAACATCGTTTAGATAAACATCAGGTACAATAAGTAAGAATGGCAGAGAACCTAGAAAAAAGGTTACACCAGCAATAATCCAGATCTTAATTGATTTTAGTTTTCGCGTATTAATTCCCCATAGTAAAATCGGTATCATATAAATTCCAGCAATTGGTTTTACTAAGAGTGCTAATCCGAAAAGAGTTCCACTTAGAGAATAAAATGCTTTTTTAAACGTAATAAATCCAATAAGTACAAATAATATCATAAAATTATCATGAAATCCTCCAAAAACAATTCCTAAAGTTGAAGGATTCAATAAATAAAAGTTAAAGGCCACTAATGCTATGCTATTAGCTTTAGAAGTAGAATTCAGAGAAGTCTTTATAATATAAAATAAAAGTAATCCTACGATTAGATTTACGACAATTAAAAAAATTTTTGCCATTTGCCATGTAAAAGTATCCACACCGATTAAAGCTATTAAACTCCCTAAAGAATAGAGATATAGAGGTGGATACTGAGGCTTTTGTAATTTTAATCCATCAACAATTATCTCTCCAATATCTCGATATAATAATTTCCCTTGGGCAATTTTCTTGGCTGCCTCAAATTGGATGACAAAATCCACGGGATTGTAATATAACAATCCAAAAATTAAATGAATTACTAGATTTAATGCTAGGGAAAGATATAGCCAAGATCTTCTTTTATCAAAAATGGATTTAATAAGAGAGTATGGGAGTTGTCTGGATTCCAGAGTTACCAACTTCTATAATAAGCCTGAAGATTTAATTTCTCTAATGTTAATGATTGGTAGATTTCTAAACCTGTATTAAGATGCATTTGTTTACTTCATCTCTGATATTCTGGATAGTAATTTTATGCTCGTATGAACACCATTTTCAAACCATTTTACCATTAAATTTTCATTAGGAGCATGATTTGCTTGATCAGGTTGTCCGAAGGGGATGATGTATAATGGTTTTCTTGTTATGTCAAATAAATCAAATATTGGTAAACTTCCTCCTAAAAGAGGTATTTTCACAGGTGATTCACCAAAGCCTTCAGCTATCGCTGTTTCTAATAATTCAGTCCAAGGTAAATCTAGTGGTGTATGTAATGGAGCAAAACTAGCCTCAAAGGTAGTTTTACATCTTTCAATGATTGCATTCCACCTTTCAGAGCGAAATTTTAACTCCTCTATGTGCCTTAAGAAGATTCTTTTGATATTCTCGGGTTTTTGATTTGGAACAAGCCTCATATCAAGTTCCAAGGTTGCATCCTTTGGAATAATAGTTTTAGCTGATTCTTTTACCTCACCTGATTTGAATCCACGAATATTAAAAGTAGGTCTAAACATGACTCTGTGAATTAAAGGTTGATCTTGTTCGCCCCCAAAGTATGATATTCCCAAAATCTCTTTGTACATATCTGGAGATCGGTTCAATAATTCCGCTGCTTCAAGCGCTAACGGGTCAGGTGAGAAAATATCGTCGTAAAATCCTTCAATCAGACATTTACCAGATTCATTGATCATTGTGTTTAGGAGATGAACAAGATCAATTGCGGGATTGGGTTGAATCCCTCCAAAATTACCCGAATGAACATCTTTTGAAGCTGATTCAAGATAAATTTGTGGTGTGACAATACCTCTTGCTCCAAAAACTAGAGAAGGGCGCCAAGAAGGGTCACTTGGACCATCTGATACGATTATTAAATCAATATCTGAAAAAAACTGAAAATTTTCCCTAAGGGTTTTTCCAATATGCGGAGATCCGACTTCTTCCTCTCCATCAAGAACAAATTTCACGTTTATTTGGAGTTTTTTAACATGATATAAGCATTCTATTGCACAAAGATGTGCAAAAAACTGGCCCTTGTTATCCCCAGCGCCTCTGGCATAGATTCGTCCATCTCTAATCTCTGGGGAAAAAGGTGGAGAATCCCACATTTTTATAGGTTCTGGGGACTGGACATCGTAATGTCCATAGAATAAAATTGTTTTTTTCTGTCCTTTTTCTTCATTTGAATTTTGATGATACCATTCTGCAAGAATAATAGGATTTCCAGGTGTTTTAATACAATCTACTTTTGTTGCTGTTTGAATTAATCTTTCAGTTAGCCAATCTGCTGCTTTACAAACCTCAACAAAATCTTGACTAACACTTGGAATTCTAATTAAATCAAATAGACTATTTATATAGTTCTGTTTCTGCACTTGAAATCGTTCATATGCTTTCATAAAGATCACTTTCGATAAAAACTAATGATTTGCGATTTCTATTTTGATGTATTAGTATTAAATAAAGGTTAAAAAAATTAGTTATTGTGGTTGTTTCTAGATTATGTTGTCCTAATTAATTATAATTGTCTGGATTGCTTATATGATATATTTTGAATTATTTTTCTAATTAAGTACATATAAAAAAGATAAAAACAAAGGGAAAGTAAATATCATTGTTAATTGTATAACTAAACTAAAATTCTAATTATTGTGGAGAAGACAGTTTTAGAATTATTAAGGCCTAAAATATTCTACCAAATATTAATTGATAGAGGTAAAACTAGTGGCAAAAAAATCCTCATGTCCTCAAATGGCGTTTTTCATTGTCAATCACGGAATTCCTACAGTGAGTTTAGGTTTTTCTAGTGAACAATCACTACTTTTTGGTGGGATACTAACCGCTATTAATTCTCTTACTAAATCTGAGACTGGTATGGGCCATTTAGACGATATTCAAGCAAAGGAGGGGCGAATATATATACAAAATGCTGGTCAGGATTCACTTGTTGGATTCTTCGTATGGTCTAAAGCAGGTTTCCCCCAAGAAATTAATCGGCAGATGAAGGTGCTTGCTGGTGCCTTGGGTTCAAGATATCTATCTGAATATGAATATAATCCAGCTTTTCAAGAAATTTTGCTTGTAGGTGCTCTTCCAGAAAAATTTCAAGTTATTTTAGGTTATCAATCAATCGTTACATGGCGTAAACAGTTGAAAGAATGCCCATTCCAGCTTACTGATACCTTAGAAAATCAACTAGCAAAGATTGATAGTTCAATTTTTGAGCAGCTAAAGCTAAAGATTAGTGATTTGACTTTTCCTGAAAAAATTGAGAATGCTATCGATGCAGCATGTTGGTGGGCTCTTGGCTCATCATTAGAGGATTCTGTATCTTCTCTTATTACTTGTCGGAATATAGATCAGATAATACCAAACTTACGATTAAAAGTTAAAGAAATGATGAGTGAGAAAGTTCGAAATCATGGACCAATTAATCTACTAAGAGAAGCTATGAAAGGAGCAGAGTTCAAGTGGCCACAATAAAAAGTATTACAGCTGGAAAGCTACTTCAGGAATTTCTTAAAGGGTGTGAACTTGATGATCCTTTAGGAGAACAAGGACTTGTGATAGTGAAACAGCTAATTGATATCGCATTCCCTGGAAAAAATCTTGAAGATATTATCACTTCAAAAGATTTACGTGATCTATTATCTTATGCTGCTGCTCAGTATAATTTAAGAAAACAACCGTTGTTTCTTGCTTTTTCTAGTTTCATTTTAGAGAAGACTCAAAAAGAACTTAAGAGGATGAACGGAGACCAACTTAAAAAAGAATTGATAACTTTAATTGCAGAAGATACTGATCTGCCTCTTCCTAGTTTTGAACTAGAGCGTTCTGCATATGATTTGTCAGGGAATCCTGAATCTGCAGCTGTTGTTCGTGACTCACTTGAAAGAGCTCTCATCAGCACAACTGCCTCTCTATTCGAATACATTCTGATAGGTTCAGAGAAACAGTCAGGAAAATTATTTCAGGGGTTAGATTCAAATATTAGGATAACAGCTGAACGCTTGAGTAAAATAAATCCATTTTGCGTTCTATTAAAAACGCTCTTAGAATATAAATGGGTTAATGTTTCACTTAATGATTGTTTGCCCACATTGGTAGAATTAGGTGTCAATGATGTTTGTAAGTATGTAGAAGAAAATCCAAAGGCCTATTTAGAGAAAATAGAGTCCAAAATTCTAAAAAATTTCGAATCAGACATAAAAATCCCTCTCCAATCCTTGATTAATTCCTCTCAGGTTTCTGCTGAAAAGCAAGATGCGGAATTTAAATTAGATTTGGAAATAGAATTAGCACACTATAATAAGATTGCAATTAAAGTGATTAAAAGCTTGGAAAAAATTCAATCTCGGATAAAATCAAATAAGAAAGTGAGTTCAAAAGATTTTGATTCTATAAGAGACAATTTAGACAAAGAGTGTATTAAAATTGAAAAAGAAATATCAAAAGAATTTCTTGGTTTCCAGAAAGCTATTGAAGGATCACTCTTTGGAGAACCTCCTTGGTTTAAATATTCGAAGAAAGACTCAAAATGGGAATTGATGCCATCCCAAGAAGTTTTTAGAGAACTTAATGCTAATTTTACCATGAAGAACGCATTTGAATTCGAAAAAACATCAAAATCATTACAAAAAATCATTCCAATATTCGAGCAGCTAGGAGGAATTCGTTTCGCGTTTGAAAACATTATTGCTCATCATTTTTATGAGAGGGTTCCCTCTAGGTTAGTTAAATTAGTCGAAACCCCCGCAAAACATCAGAAAATTAAGGTATTAAGATCTCTCCAAGAAATGCGCTATAATGAAGGATTAAATGCAGTTAGGACGTATCTTGTGCAGCCATCAGAAATTTTGATTTCCAACCTTCTTGAAATCGGCCTAACTTTATTCAAAGATTCTTACATGAAAGGTAATCCTACCGTATCAATTGCTGAGGAAGAACTGAAAAACCCCAGATACTTAAAACTAGTAGATATTCCCAAAGAATTACTAGAGGAACAATCCCCTGAAATTTATTTTGGAGAAGAATACTTTCTCTACCAATTGGGTGAAGAAATAGTTAATCTTGGATTTCATTTAAAATCATTTAATGGAAAAGGAAATGATCTCTTTGGATTAATAGTCTCCTCCACTGCTTATGAAAACGCTCAAATTTATAAGAATGCAACCAGAGTTCTTGGTAATTTTTCAGGATATGTTTATTCAACTGCTATTGGAAATATGAAGGTTTGTCCTCCAGCCCTTAAAGCTGTCGATGATCTTTTCATGTGAACCGTTTAATTATATATCTCCATATAATTCAAGAATTTTTTCACGCCAAATAGGAAACTCAACTGGGGATTTTGGATAATTATAATATAGGCCTCGTGCCTTATCCATTTTCTTAAGAATTGATCTTAATTTCAGAAGGGTACCTATCATCCTTCTTCCACGATAAACCCTTTGTAAAGTTTTGAATAACCCTCCTGAAATTTCTCCACTTGCATTTCCATACATTAAATCCTCTCCTTGTATTATTTTCTTATGAAATACTTCATTAATAAGTGAACTAGGTAAAGGAATAATATAATCCTTCATTATCGCTAAAGGAGCATTAATAGGCGCAATAGTTGTCATAAACTCAACATTATAATTCCATAAGTTCTCCATTGCCAATGTGTCATCCTCAATGGCATTTGAAATAGTTTTTGTTGCCATTGCAGCTGCGGTAACTGAAATACCAATACCTCCTCCATCAGTAGGCTTTACCTGGGTTCCTGCATCCCCTATAAGAAGAAAACCGTTCCAAACAAGATTGTCCTGAGGTCTCCGTAAAGGTACTCTCCAAGCGCCCCCGTGCAGTAATTTGGAATTGTTATAGAACTGTTTTTCCCTCTCTAAATAAAGATCGAACTGTTTATGAGGATTTAATTTATTTATTTTCATTACACCTAATCCAGCATTCATAGAATTAGGTCCCCGAGGAAACTCCCATAGATAACCTCCAGGACAGAGGTCTTGGTCGAACATTAAGCGAATGAACCCTGGCGATTCGATATCTCCTTCTACATCTCGAACTTCACGATAGCAATTGCAAACATCTTTTGGGTAAAGTTCAATATCCATCCAAGTTTTTTCTGGATCTAATTTTGAACGAAGAGTTGCAGGAATTCCCGAGGCATCTACAATAATTCTCCCTGACATCTCCCTAAGATTTTTATCTTTTCCTCTATATCTGATACCAGTAACCTGATCATGATCTATAATTGGTTCTTTAACCATTGAAGAGTCAAATAATTCCGCTCC
>JBHLKP010000053.1:0-20803 GCA_048886525.1 Candidatus Hodarchaeota archaeon
TCTCAAGTAAATGAGCTCTAATACAGCAAGATCCTAATAGAAAGTTAATATTTAAAAAAATAGATTTAAATTAAAGATTCTTCTTTTAAAATCTCATCAATCATGACACTTGATATTTCAATGATCTATCTCTTAATTTAAATGAAAAATAGCAAGGTTTATAAATATTGAAGAAATATTTGTTTACTATGAGGTCATTACAAGCCTCATAGTAATTTTTTATAGAGAAAAGGTGATATAACATGGCTAAAAAAGCTAAAAGAAAAGCTGGTTTTGCGAGTGCTCGCGTTGAGAGACTTATTCGTAATGCAGGTGCTTTCCGTGTATCTGCGGATGCTACATATAGACTTAATGAGATTTTAACAGACTATGCAACTAAAATCTCTAAATACGCTGTGGATATAGCGAAACATTCTGGACGAAAAACTGTCCAAGAACCTGACATCAAACTAGCAGCTACCAAATAAGGGAAAGTATGTTCTCTTTTCCTTATATTTTCTATTTTCTTTTTTCTGGAAATAAGTTTGATAATTAACGAGAGAAAATTATAATGGCTTTTATTTGATCCTATGATCCTAGCCATCAGTTATATCTAAATGATTAATCATTCCAAGTCATTTTACACTTTAAACATCTATAGTAAGTTAATGGCTCCCATTCACTTTTCCGTCTATCTCCAGCCTCCCAATAATGAGCTTCATGATATCCACATTTTGGACATGTAATACGAATGCTTGGGTCTATATAAAACTCATTGTCAAAGATTAATAACCGATCTTTCTCTCCATGAGGAATCCTTGTAGTAATTCGATACGATGTTTCGTCCAACGTTTTTTTATGGGTTCTTTTACAGGAATTACAGTACAAATCAATGAATCTTTTATTAGAGTAATTTTTTTGTCTAGGAATGAGAAGAAAACCGCATTTATCACAAAAATTAACCACTTCTCACCACTTCCTTACTCACCTTTAGATTTTAATTATTTAACTCCCCTTTCTTGATTAAAGAAAAAAGAAGGGAAAAATGACAAAATCTGGTCGTTATTTCTTTTTTGAAGGTTTTTCTGTCTTCTTTTTTGACGTTTTTTTCTTTTTAGCCATAGTTCTTCACCTTAATTACTTATTGGTTTTTTCAGAAAAGATGTGCTAATTGTTACCTTGATAAGAAGCTTGAAATATAATCTTTAGTCATCATCCTCATCAAGCTAGTCGTCTTCGTAATCCTCGTCGTCCCAGTCATCTTCGTCTTCGTCGTCCCAGTCATCATCTTCCCAGTCTTCATCCTCTTCTTTTGGTTTCTTTTTTTCGGGGCCTAGCTTCATAGTCATTAATTCCTTGATGTTAATTACTAACAATCTTGTTTTCATAAGACTTTTGATTAGTTTTACTCTGTAAGGGTAAAATCTAAACAGGAAAAACGTTTGAACAATCATATATTTTAAACTTTCCAATATACTGGACTAACAGTTAAAGGAAAATATTCCTATTTCATAATAGAAAATAGGTTTTAGGACTCTAATCAATTGAACTGTAAATGATTTTTGTTAGCCGTGATAATCTAACAGTTTAATATAAAAACATGGTGCACAGACGAAAATGTTTTAAAAACGATGATAATTTATAAATGGCCGAGTAGATAGATAGAAGTCTGAAACCTAAATAGGATCTTTATTGAAAACATCTAGGAGAACCAAAATTCTATTCTAACATGATTACCAAACGAAATCGGGGTATCTAATTACTTTTTCTGTGCTAGAATTTACTCAATTTATTGATAACATGTCGATTGCCTGATCTCTAATTCTAATTCATCAAATCAGGGTAATCTTATTAGAAATAATGAATGTCTTTCACTACTTAACCTAGGGTAAAGTTTAAAAGTAAAATAAATTGAATAGCTTGATATGAGCCCAATAAAAAGCTCATTATAGATCAAAAAGGAGAAAAGGTGAAAAACATGTCTGGTTTTGCACGTGCACGAGTTGAAAAAATTATCCGGAATGCGGGAGCATGGCGGGTGTCTGCGGACGCTATTGACCGTCTAAATGAGATCTTAACTGACTATAGTACAAATATTGCTAAGTATGCAGTTGAGATTGCCCGTCACTCTGGCCGAAAAACTGTTAAAGAGAATGATATTAAACTAGCGGCAACAAAATAATTGCTAGGAGTTTCATTTCTCCTTCTTTTTTTCTTTTTGTATGCTAAACATTGTCAGTATTGATCAGATATCTTTATTCAGTTGTTCTTTAATTTTCCACTCCTTCAGAAGATTTCTAGAGAAGTAATGGATTGATTTTTTTGGGGGGGTTTGCATTAAAAAAGTGGATCTGTCGCCCTAAACACTAACTCTAACGACCACATATACGGGGATTCCCAATTCAGTCGAGTTCTCTTGTGCAGGGCATTATCGATCCGAATTATCCTGTTGCTTAGGAGGGTTGACCCTGACGCTCATTGTATAGGATGACACATCCAATCTCATGCGAGAGCCCGTCTCCTAATCTTATTGGAAAAAGCGCTCAGGATATCTCTACTTCTTTGCACCGTGAATCATACTTTATTGAAGTCCTCTGGTCCTCGAAAAGTAGATCTAACTCCTTCATAGCACATGTACTAATATTTTGAAGGACATATAAAATTTTACATTTTAATATCTATGTAAATTCGAGTAAATACTTATTTTCATTATTAAATCAAAAAATTAGACTGGAAAATCATATTGTTGCATATAGCCACGTCTGATATCCTTAATTTGACTTGGAAAGTCGTTTCTATATTTATTATCATTATTTCACACAGATTCAAAATAAATATATTTTTGAGATAGAATGACAAATCATTTCTAGGAAGTTGACAATTGAGACAATTCAAAAATATTGGATTAGGAGGAACATTTGATCGATTACATTCTGGCCACAAACTATTTCTGGATATAGCTGCCTATTATGGCCGATCTGTCCATATTGGATTAATTACACAACATTATCTTAAGAAAAAACAGAAGATTCTTGGTGAAAAAATTCAGGACTATCAAACTCGACGTCAAAATATTGTTAATCATTATTCTCGTCACAAAACGCCGTTAACCATTTCAGAAATTGATGATATTGGCATGGATAGAGATTTAGCTGCTGATGCATCATTATCCGCTCTTGTAGTATCACAAGAAACAATTTTAGGAGCATATACTATTAATAACTTGCGGAAAAACCAAAACAAAAGAAAATTAACCATTATTGTAGTTCCTCGTGTCATTCGTGAAGATGGAAGCTTAGAAAGCAGTACTAGACTAAGAGAAGAAGAAGAATTCTATTTTTAATCTGTTAGTTTATTTAATAAGGAAGGAACCCTCCGTACTCAAGATCATCATCATTTAGAATTAAAAATAATTCTTCTTAATTTTATCAGGAGGGCTAGAGCCGTCATAGGATCCTTCCATTATTGTTATCGGACAGACATATTTTAAGGTTATTCGTGGATTAGATTTTAAGTAATCATTTTTTAGCTGGAGAATAGATAAGAGATGGAACCAATCACATTCCTCATTATAATCGCATTTTCTTGGATTGCTTTAAGTGCAATCACCCGTTTTCATTGGTTTGAGATCAAAAATCCAGAAATTGGACTAGGATATGCTTTTTATCGTACAAAGAAACTGAATAATATAATCGACCAACTATCAAAGAACGGAAAAGTAATTTGGAAATTTATCTGGGATATTGGTGTAATTTCAGGATTAGGTATCCTCATTGTTGGTTTAGCAATGTTTACCATTAATTTGCCTTTATTTTTCCTTGATACTCCAGAAGGGGCCAATGGGCCTATTGCAGTAACTCCTGTGATTCCTGGAATAACTGTATCTTTTCAAACGCTTCCTTATTTTCTTATAGCTGTAATGATTGGAGCTCTCTTTCATGAATTTGCGCATGGAATAGCCGCAAGAGTTGAAGGTGTAGATTTGAAGAGTACAGGGATATTTGTATTCCTTGCATTCTTTGGAGCATTTGTAGAACCTGATGAAAAAAGTTTTAATTCGAAATCACGAAGAGCAAAAGTCCGAATTATGGCTGCTGGCGCTTTAGCTAATGTACTTGTTGCAGGTTTCTTTATTCTGATTTTAATTATTCCCATTGGCTTTCCCCTATTAATTTCACCACTTTATCAAACTAATCCAAGTGGAGCATTAATTATAGAAACCATCCCAGATAATCCTGCCTCTCTAGCAGGAATAAAAGCAGGATATGCAATTATTGGAATCAACTCTTCAGCTGGATTCCAAAAAATTACTTCAGCACAAGATTTTCGTCTTTATTCAAACTCTTCGATTTTGCCTTCTCAAAATCTTACATTTCATTTTGCTAATGGAATTGAACCAATATCTTTAATAACCGTACCTCGCGAAGATAATAACAAATCAGGATTTATTGGAATCAGAACATGGGAATATTTCGCTCCTCATACTTCTACAGGTTTATTATTCTTGAACCTTGTCCCATACTGGTTATTCAATGTTATATTATATGTTTTCATGATAAATCTTATGTTTGCTATAATGAATTTACTACCTGTTCCCTTTCTAGATGGAGATAAATTATTGACTGCATTTCTTGGTCCTAAGTTCGAAAAATATCTTCCATGGTTAAGATATTTTGCATTAGGAGTGCTAGGGCTTAATATTATGCTATCTTTAGTCTTTATGGGATGGCCGCAAATATAGTTTTCAGAAAATTATCATACAGGTGTAAATAATAATTATTTATTGATTTGATCTAACTATTAATGTACTAACTGCCTTGTTTTGCTTCGAGGCAGGAGGAAAGTACTAAATATAGACTCTTGAATTCATATAGAGAAAAATGACATACCGAAAGGTAATGTTATAAATAAAAGAAATAAAGTGAATGAAATTGAAAGATACCCTAAATTATCAAAGAGATATATTAGCAGGATAGGATGGCTTTGGTACTGGATATTGTATTACCAATTCTTGTAGACTGGAAATTCCTAACATTGATCATTGGTGGTTTGTTAGCGGCATCTTGGTTGATAGTACGTATTGCTGGTGTGAGTTCAGATGATATGTCTGGAGTAATTAGCAAATTAGCAATTATAGGATTCCCTGTGGGTATTATAGCATTAGTAACTATTGGCGCAGGATTATACTTAATTTCAAAGTCTTCGATCGAAAATTATCCTACTTTTGATTTAATTACTATTGGATGTTTAGGGATTTTGGGCCTTGTTTTGATTTTACGTCCGATTAAAGATTTTAGATTTGGTGCCTTTCTCTCCTTAGCAATTGGTTTGCTTGGAGCAGGATTATTAGTATTTCTTGGAGCCGATTCATTGAAATTATTATCAGTGGTATTTATCATTCTATTTTTCATTATTTATGGCGCAATTAAATTTTTTGAGGATCTTTACCTAGTAATTGCGGAAATTCTTTCCTCTCCCTATACTATTACACCTATAGGTGTAATATGTGCACTACAGGGTACTCTCTTACTCTTTAATATCTCACTCGGGGGAATCATTACTTTTTTTATGACGATTTGAACACTAATTCAGATTAGGTTTGAATCTCCAAGCGTACAGGATTTTTGGAAATCAATTCAGCGATCTGTTTCAATTGGTCTAGTGGAAATCGAAGTAATTCAGGATTACCTCTCAATTTAATTTTGAGCTCAATATCCCCCTCAGGAGGAACGAAAATCTGATCAATTTCTACAATATCTAGAGGCGCAAAAAATTCTGTAAATGTTTTTCTGGTATCAGCTTTCCGTTCGACGATTTCTATAGGTTTCCTGATTTCTGTTTCGATGAAATTTTTTAAATCTTCATTCTCTAAGATACTTACGCCATTGCGAGCTAATAGGACGATAGAACTATCTAAGCTATGTGCACGATGCAAAATAACATTTTGTAGCAATTTGGGGAATTTCTGATCAGCTTTTGCAAAAGCTTTTGAAACAGTAACTTCTAGCTCGGTAATCTTTCCCTTTCGGAGTTTTTGTTTACATTTTTTACATAGAACGCCTGTCTTGGCACAAAAATTGCATATTGGTGTCTCAACCACGAATAGAGCCTCATTATATATTTCTTCACGACATTTTAACTTATTATTTTTTTTTAAATATTCTCTGTTTATACTATCTCGAAACTAGCAGTTTCACCAAGTTGGAATCTACATTACTTGTTTTAATACAGCAGCAACAGTATGTAAACGATTCTCTGCTTCATCGAAAACTACAGAGTGGTCACCGTATATTACTTCATCGGTGACTTCTTCTTCATGCCTCGGAAGACAATGCATAAATATAAAATCTTTGGCGGCATGCTCAACTAACTCACGATTAACTTGAAAACCTTTGAATTTAAGTAATTTCTCTTTTTTCTCAGATTCTTGACCCATGGATACAAAAGTATCTGTAACAACAACATTTGCTTCAGTCACAGCTAATACAGGATCATTTATCACTCTTATTTGATCTGGATTAGTAGCATTTTTCTGACAGTACTCTAGAATTTCAGGATCAGGCTCATATCCTCTAGGGGTAGCAATCTTCATTTCCATCCCTAATTTTATAGAAGCAATCATTAAGGAGTGACATACATTATTACCATCTCCTACCCATGCAATTTTTACTCCATCCAGTTTTCCTAAATGCTCTTCAATTGTCATAATGTCTGCTAATCCCTGAAGAGGATGATATTGATCCGAAAGAGCGTTAATAACAGGTATTCCAGAAAATTCAGCTAATATTTCTACATCCTCATGTGCAAATACGCGAGCTAAAATACCTGATACCATCCGACCTAACACTTTAGCGGTGTCATTTAATGATTCATTTTCACCTAATTGAATATCATCTTTACCTAGAAATAACGCATGTCCACCTAATTCAAACATAGCCGTTTCTGTTGAAACTCGAGTACGTGTTGATCTTTTCTGAAAAATCATCCCTAATGTTTTCCCTTTTAAGGGTTCATCGGGAGTCAAGTTTTTTCGCTTATTCTTTTTTAAATTCTTAGCTTCCTCTAACAAAAAGCAGATTTCAGTTCTGGAAAAATCTTTTAATGTTAATAAGGAGCGTCCTTTAAGATTTATTGACATTTTTATCACTATTTTTTCTTAATTATTAACAGATTATTACTTAGATGATTATCCTCCGTGGATAACTGGGATAAATGATACTGTATCATCAGCGTGTACTATTGTTTTCATGCCATCTAAGACCGATATTTCTTGATCATTTCGGAAGATTAAAAGAGATCTTTTAACATCTAATGATTCATAGAAGAAATTCTTTAGTTCTGTGAGCTGTGGATTCTTAATGAGCTCGGAAACAATGTCACGTATTGATGTTCCTGATTCTATAGAATAAATGAAAGATTCTTGTTTCAAATCGTATTGAAGAGAACCTAGAAATTTAATTCGGACTATCATCTTCCATCAAGTTAAATTTGTATTATCTAGATGCGCCGACCGGGATTTTCACTTAATCTCGAAAGAGATTCAAATTTGAACCCGGGTCACCAGCTTTCTCCGATAGATATGATCTTGGGAGGCTGGAGTCCTACCAGACTATCTTAGACTAGCATTTATCCTAGACTATCTAGACTATCGGCGCATTTAACAGAAAATTGAAAGCTGATTTCTGTATTCTAGTTTATTATCTGTTTTTTTACTAATTTAATGATATTTCATAAATTTTACTCTGAAAATACAGATATAAGTAACTATGGTTATACCAAAAGACGGTTTAATACGAAATCGATCCTATAAAATGCACAATCTATCAAGATCTTAAGAAACGAAATCTATCGAAAAACATCAGTAGCGGGATCTCTTATTAATTCTGTCGCAGAAGCGTCAGTTTGAGTATATTTAACACCACGAACTATAATAACAGGTGTTCCCTCATTAGCTTGGCCCATTATTATTCCTGCAGCTGCAGCTACTTCATCTGCCCTTGCTACCATAGTTGACTTCAATTCGTATCCGAAAAGATCATATTGCCCTCTAATATCCTCAATTGGGTTAATTCCAGCTATTCCTATAGCAAAATTTACTGTTCCTACCCTCAGAGGCCTACCAAATGTGTCTGATATGATAACAGCCACATTCCTTCCGATTTCTTCTAAAATTTTCATTTTTATTTGCCGAGCTGAAAAATCGGGGTCATCTGGAAGTGAGATAACCGTTTCTCCGGGAGTATTAGATTTGTCTATTCCACTATTGGCACAGACAAATCCGTGTTTAGTAGATGTAATCAGTACTCGCTTATTCATTCTAATGATTTCAGAGCTTTCTCTGAGGATAACTTCAATTTTTCGAGGATCCTTATCTTGAATTTCCCCGATGTGCAATGCTAAAGGACTAGGTTTAATTTCAGGAAGGTTAAAAACTTTATTCTCTGCTTTAGACACAATGGTGTGAGCAATAACAATGATGTCATCATTTTGGAGATTTATTTCCCTTAGTTTTTCCACCAGAATTGTTGGAAGATCATCTCCAGGGTTAATTAAAGGAAAATTTTTGAGAGAAAAAAGAGTGATCATTAGATGACTTAACTCCTAAATTAGTTTTTTGAAATACAGGTAAGAAGAAAATGAATATTTAAAGCCTCAGACCGCTCATCGATCATCATAAGATACCTCTGAATCGTATTTATTTTCATCATCGGCTGAATTCAAATTCAGATTCAATATTAGATGAAATTAGAGAGATTACTCCATTATATTCCAAACTCAGAAGGACGAGTTTTAACTTGTTCTGTAAGATCTTTCAATAAAAGTTTTACTTTTTCTGTTTGAGAAGTATTACCGATTCTACTATATTTTTCATGTGCTTGAGCTAATAAATCAATTACTTCTTTAACATTCTCCCGAGCACTAATTAAAGCCTTAGCACGACGATAGAGCGCATGAGCTTCATAACGAGTAGGATCCTCTTTCCCTTTTTTGAATTCGTCAACGGCCTTCTCTAAATAGTAAGCTTTATCGAAATCTGACTCCATTGCTGCAGCACGTTGGACAAAAGATCGAGCACGAGCTTGTGCAGCTTCAGTTTCCTTACCTGTAGTTGCATAAAGCGCACCTGCAGACTCAAAAAGACGAGCAGATTCTATAAATTCTCCTCCTTGAGCCTTAATTTTAGCCAATTCCCCTTGAGTCTGAGCTTGTATAGTCCTAGCTTGTTTAGCTTCCTCTGAAAAACCCTCAGTCGAGAAAGTTACATTGGCCTTTCCAAAACACCTGATTGCTTCTAATAAATTCATTTCCAGCATGAAAATGTATCCTTGAGCACAATGCTGATAAGCTTTCGCTCGTTGGCTTAATTTTTTTTGATCTGCTCCTTCAAATGATTTTGCTGCCCTCTTGAAATTCTCTAATGCCTCTTTATATCTCTGAGTTTCATAAAAATTCAACCCTTGATCAAATTCTTCTTGTCCTCTCTTCGTCTTACTTCCTTTGAAAAATGGCATCTCGAATAACTCCTTGTAAAAATATATGCTACTTTTTTTTGAAATTCAGCATCTAAATTATTATCAAATTATCTTTCCTAAGCAATATTTTTAAACCTGAGTAATAATTCCCTAGTTTCTTATTTCTAAAAATAGTATTATCCTTATTTCCTCTGTAAATTTAAACTCACGTCTTAACATTAAGCTGATAAAAAATGAGGTTATATCAATTAAGAAGAGTTATATCTGATTTATCTAAATTAACGCAGGTTTAATATCTACAATTCCCTCCGTGATAAAATAATGAAAAACCTATAGTCTTAAAAAATGCTTGTTGATCTAATTATATTAAAACAGCATTTATTTAATTCAAAATTATTATCTTCTGCCTTAAGAAGAAAGGAAAAAAAAATTAATCGGTAACAATAAACAATAGTGCTTTTTTACGTGATAAATAAGGCATTTCTGAGATTCTTTAGGTATAAGCAAACATAAATAAAGCACATTGATTAATAAAAAATCTAATTACTCTAACCCATTTATTTAAAGATATATCTCCGCTTATCAATATCTATCCAAGATAGGAGATAAATAAGGTCTATTCAATAGCTGAGGATATAATTGTAGGTGGATTGCCCTGTGAAATCAAGATTAAGTATCATGACAATATTAATCCTAGTACTCTCATTATTAGCCATTATGAACCAAGGAAGTTTGGATTTTTATCAAAAAAACCTAAAAGAGAGATCTCTTTTTCCATTAGATAGTTACCCAGTTTCACCTCTTAGAAAAAATTTTAAACCATTAATTACAGGGATAATTTCTCCTACGAATTCTCCTCCCCGCACAAATATAAACACAATCATTGATGAACCGGCATTAATCACATCAGGAACGGAACTTGTTATTCAAAATCGATTTACAATTCCAGGATTTGGTAGCTGGGCCATAATTGCTCAAGAAATACAAGTATATCTGTATGAACAAACAGACTTAGATGCAATAGATCCAAATAATCCCGACTCATCTCACTTAATTAATACTACATCGCGAGGTACAAGTGCTATTCAACCAGTAACCAATGCAACAGATCCTAGTAAAGTTCCGGCAATCTCAGTTGATCCTAGTAATGGATGGGTCAACTTTAATATTACACTAGGAACGATGGATTATCTTTCTAGCCAATATGGAATCGTAGCGGGTGATACTGTATCAATCTACCAATACTATCCTGGTGGTAGTGCGAATGTAACTGCAGAAATCGAATCAGTTAGTCCATTTTGGATTACGGACAATTTCACCCTTAGTGGATTTGCATCAATCTCAGTTAATACAGAATTTCAAAATACTGAAAGTGGGGATTCCACCTTCCGACAGGGGGGTAATGCAAGTGCAATACTTTACGCATCATCACAGGAGGGACCTCTTGAGAATGTTACTATTAAATGTTCATTATATGCAAGTGATGACTCACTGATATTAAATAATACTAATGGGATCTATTATACAATTAGTGATACAAAAACAAAAGCAGATGGATTAGCTAATCTAGCAGTCTACACGATTTATCCAAATGTTAATGAAGATGACTATTATTTTGTAATTAACGCGAGTTTTAATGAAACGTCATATTTCACTCAGAATTATGTAACTGGTGATCCTAATTCTAATTATGACACTACTACGGTTAATTTCACAATAAATAATGAAATGGATACAGTCGATATCGTATTCATTAGTGCAACGAACCAAAATCCACCAGATTATTTAGACCCGCCTAATGCTAATATTACGACTGTAACTTATCAGCTTCAAGCGCAATACGTTTATACAAGTGGTATATATTACCCTGAAAATATCCCTGTGAATGCGACTCTTGTAAATCCTCCTACAGATGGAGTTACTATAAGCTCTGATTATCCAACAAATGGTTCTTCTGATTGGTACTTGACTGATTCAAGCGGATTTATTAAGTTCAATATAACAGCAGAATTTCCGATTCTCTACAAAGATATTATCCAATATATTAAGGTAGAAGCAGATGTTTTGAATGATCTTACACCGCAATATCCACCTACTTCTGGATCAAATAATCAACCTCATCGATTTATGAGAAATTCAACAAATACAGGGGGGATTGATACTGAATCCCATAGCATAAGTATTAATCCCGATTTTTGGATAGGAGAAATAGTACCAATTTCACCTCCTAGCCCTATCCGACCAGGTGTTTATATCCAGCTTGAATTCGAGGTACGATCCAGTCAAAATCCTAGTGATTATTTTCCAGGGGTTCCCGTTGAGTTTAGTTTATCGAGCTCGATCCCTGGGGTATCTTTAGACCACAACCCTGGTGGAAGTTATACTCTCTTTAGAGACAATTACTATAAAACCGATTCGTCGGGGAGAATTAAAATTGGTGTTGATAGTACATACCTTACAACTCCAGAGTATTTCCAAACAATAACTCTGGATATAACAGTTGATTTTGAAAATGATTCTCAAGCACGATGGATAGGAGAAACTAATGTAATAATAGAATACGGTTGGACTGATAGCTTAGTAAATTTCAATAAAACATGGCTCAATGATCAATATACAGAATTATCAATTGATCCCCAATTTACGAAATACCAGATTGTACTTGAAACAACAAATGAAACAGGAGATACGACCATTCGTGCTGGAGATACCCTTGAATTGACTTTTAAAGTTGAACCTCAAGGAGGAGGAGCAGGTTTACAGAATGTTCCTGTGTATTTTAAGCTAATAGGTTCAAATCCAGGTGTTTCTTGGGATTATATTATAGACAATAAAACTGATGGATCTGGACTTATTACTATCCGCTTAGTCACTACTTATCCCACTACTCCTAAAATACTTGCTATTAAGTTAAATGCAACAGCAGATTTCGAAAATGATACATCTCCTAATGTGTGGCTTGTAGGAGAAAAATCTCTTAATTCGAATTTCTATTCGAATAGTTCCTATTCTGATACTGAGGAAATAATTAATGTACTTCCACAATATTTTGATGGGGACATCCATCTACTACCTGCAGTCGATAATCCTAATGCAACGCTAATTGGTCAAACTCAGGCAATAGAGATTAGTTTTAGATTAAAACTCATTTATAGTGGTGGTGGTGAACTAACACCATTACCAATTATTAATGGTGTTAATATATCCATTACTATAAATAATACTGCTCCATCAGATTGGAATATGACCATCTTACCTGCTGAATTTCGTAATTCTGTTAATGGTATTGCGACCTTCACCATTCTAACGACTAATAATACTCCTGAAGCAATATATTTCATTAATGCCACAGCTCATTTTGGAGAAGCCCAGAGCTTAACTTACAACGTTACTGCTGATTCTCATCCAACTCTTCCCTCATCTACCCTTTCAGGAATTTGGGTTAATGGCTCTCACCCTAATAATAACATTTCTTTTTTAACAGAAGAATTTCGAGTTAAGAATATTGACCAAATCAAAGTTCAAATTGCTAGTGTTTCAGATCTTTCCCATCCTGATGAGGGATTAAACTTAACTACAGGTTTTTATGAAATATATCGAAGTACTACTTTTCTAAATATATCGGGGTCGTATAAAGATCAATTTCAGAATCCTAGAGTTTCTGTAGATGTTATTATTTCTTTTAACTATACTGATCTAGCTAATCTAACAAATACTTATGATTTAGGTACAGTAAAGACTAGTAGTATTACTGGGTTAGAAGGAACCTTTTGGATCAATGTAAGTATCCCCTTTTCAATCCCTCTACAAGATATCAGGATTTATGGATGGGATCCAAGTAATCCTGACCCCAAAGAAGGTCGTCAACCAAGTAACTATATTCGTTTGATGTCTACAATTGATCTGAGTGATCTCAGACTTTCAGGTTATAATGGGACTACAGTATTCGTAGGAGAGGAGATAGATGTGTCAGGAACACTGTATGACGATGAAGGTGCCATTATTACAGCCAATATCTTCAATGGATTAATTCGTGTAAATGGGTGGAATGGAACCTCTATAGTTGGTTCGACAGTAACAGGTAGTGCAACATCAGGTGTTTATTCACTAAGCTATCCCATTCCTAGCGACTATTCGCTTGATACTATATACATCAAGTTAAGTGTTACTTGGAGTGCAGTACTTCAACATTATCGTCCAAGCTCGAATCTAGCACCGATAAATGTCTATTGGGGCTTCTCTATTGGATCTTTGAGAATTTATCTTCCATTTAATGATACAACGATATTTATAGCAAATGGGAGTACATATTTGATCAGTGAATTTGATCACCAAAATATGTTTATTCGGGGAACTTTACAGGATTTAGATGCAAATCCCCTAATCAACAAGCAAATAATCCATTTTTGGAACGTTGTAAACGGGGGTTTCCCGGTTGGCCAACAACAGTCTGTAAATAGTATGGGATCCTTCGATATTGAATACTTCTTTACAGGATATGAAAATAGTACCTGGGAATGGCGCTTCTTTCACATTTTAGATAATGGAACAACCTTATTATCATCATATTATGTCATTACATTTATTTGGGAGGTTTATGATAGAACAGCACCTCAATTCTCAAACATCAATCCAGTGGAACTTACCACTACTAAAATTCTTCCTCCAATCAGCACCACAAGAATTACTGTGACAATTTTTGATCCTGATAACACAACAGGATCAGGTTTTATATCTGTTGGTTTAGATAATTTATCAGTTATTATTTCAATTGATACTGCAAACTATTCTATGACTCAATTTTCAGGAACTTATAATTTTTACTATGATTGGGATACGAGCAGTCCTTCTGACAATATGTATAGAATCATTATCTATGCTTCTGATAATGCAGGAAATTCAAACAGAACGGTCAATTTAGATGTATATATTGATTTTAGAAACCCTTCGGGTACAATCAGTACTCCAATAGTCAATAATTATGTAGATGTCAGTTCTAATGGATATGTAGTCATTTCTGGGACAATATCTGATTCAGATGGTACAGCTAATAGTGGTATTGATACTTCTTCGAGCTTTTTATCCATTCTATATAGTAGTAATGGAACATCGGTTTTCACTGTTTCATTTGATCAAATAAACCTAGTTGGAAGTGTTCTCTCTTATAGTTATTCCTATGATTGGCTTATTTTCAATTCGAGTAGCCACATTCGTATTTCACCGTACAATAAGTTAGAGGATTGGAAGATATTCATTAATGTATTTGATCTAATAGGAAATTCATACCAAAGAGAATTGGATGTGAAACTTGATAATTCAAGCCCTACATTGACTGTTTCTGGCGAATTTAATCGAATAGCTAATCCTCGGCCTCTAATAGTAGACCCCACGATTACTAGCGAATTAATATTGAATGTAAATTTCGCGGATACTGGAGGAACTGGTATTGCGATTTCAACATTAACCTTTAGAGTGTTTGATAATACTACTGGACCGACTCACCTTTATGACATTGACTTTGATGATAGTCGAGTAGATATTGCTGGTAATTCAGCAACCTTAACTCTTAATACAAATATAGAGGTAGGTGATTACTTTATTCAAATCATTATACGCGATAAAACAAGTAATACAGGACAGGTAACTGCGAGATCCTTTACCATTCGTTATCCCATTTCAACAACTACAACTCCTGTAAATACTACAACGAGTGAAACCCCTGATGGTGGTGATCTATTTGGTCCCGTCAATTTAGTTGAATTTATAATTTTCAATTTATTGGCTTTAGGAGGCGGTATTGGTATAGCTGCTCTCTATGAGCGTTATAAAGGAACGAAACGATAACAAAGTATGTATATACCTAAAAAATAAAAATATAATAAAGAAAGAAACATAATAAGGGAAAGAATGTATGTAGAAAAAAATAAATGGAAACGCTATTAACCATAGAAGGAAAAAAATAGTGCAATTTAAATTATATCATACATATAAAAAAAATCAATAGTAAGATGAATCAAGTTTGTATACAATCACTCATTGGAAGAAACAAGGTTATTAATAAAAGGAACCGTGATAAGAATGATAGGAATCAATCTTTTTGCTCAAGATATTCGAATACCTCCATTATTTTTACTTATAACAGGCGCAGTAGTAATTGCTGTTGGATTTTTGATATTTTATTTCCGAAAACAAATAATTCAAGCGCTTGGAGTAGGTGGAGTAAAGAAGACAATAATTGAACAAGAGATCGAACAAAGACTTGTTCAAATCAGACAATTGGCCCGTCAACAAATGTTTCGTGAAGCTTCAGTATTAATGTGGCAAACCATGACTCTTGCTTCTGAAGGTTTTCTAGGAGTTACTCGCGCACCAAACGAATCAGCAAGACAACTAGGTGTTAAATTGATGAATCGAGGTGACTTAGATCCCAGCGCTATTAATTCAATTGTCATAGCATTTGAAAAAGCGCGATATGGCCAAACCCCTCTCACAACTCAAGAATTCAAAGATGGATTATCTGGATTACATCAATTTCTCCAAATGGCAACATCTGTAGGTGAAATTGCCGTTATGGAAGAATGAAAAAACAAGAAAAAAAATAGGAATTCAAAATTTCCGAAATAAGTGAAAAGTCATGGCGGAGATCAATCGAACGACAGCTGTAATGATTGTTCTAGCAATTTTTATTAGCTATCCATTTCTATCTGCTTTTGTACTAGGTATATTCGGTAGTTCTACGAATAGTACAAACTTTTCGATTTATAATGAAGGATGGAATGGTGCAAGTACTTTTAAGAACTTATTTGCGGATCATTCAAATGAGGGCCAGATATCAACAATTGTTGGCAGCAGTAATATACTAAATCGTTTGAATTCCTCTGAAATGAATGATAGTCAAGGTTCCTTAATTATTCTTGGGCCTGCAATACATTACGATTTCTCTGAATCTTTAGCAATTCTTATGTACGCCATCAATGGCGGCCGAGTGCTAATTGCAGATGATTTTGGAACTGCGAATGATATATTGAGTGTGTTTTCAATATTTCTAGGCTTCTTATCCCAGATCGACTTAGGTATGGATGCGTTTGGAGGTGCATTTGGAGAAGCTGAAGGAATGAATCCACTTGGTATGAATACCAACACAAGTGGTAGTAATGCTTCTTTTCAATTTCCAATTGCAGGTATAGCTTTCAATGGAAGTCTTCTTGCGGATCAAGGAAGTTATGATAACACTCCCTTAACACCCATTTTTCATAGTCCTAGTACCTCAGGTACAACTTCTGGAACTAGTTACACAATGCCTGCTCCTTGGGTTGAGGATTTCACGACAAATCTAGGAGGAAATGGAGTTATTGGGAATTTTGCCTCAATTATCTCAATGAAGGTCCGTTATCCTAATACTTCAATTTCTACGGATCCAGAAGAGACTGAATACATAACAAAATGGGTTCCTATGGGTGAATTTCCAGCATCTGCCTCTCAAGCTTTCGGCGAACTGGATTTGGGAGGTGCTGAGGTTCCTGATTTTTCTTTCAGCTTACAAATTGCAGTTCTTTATAGTAGTTCTGAAGCTTGGTTGGAATCCGACATCAACTCAGCCAAAGCAAATGTCAATAATATAGCGCCTGACCTAGATGAATGGGGTAATCCTGATGTTGGATTCCCAGTTTTTGTTTATTTTCCTTTTCCACTTGGAGGACAAATAATTCTATGTTCAGATCCTTCTATTTTTATTAATCAGTACATAGATACCGAAAATACAGATTGGCCAGAAGCTAATATTTATGATAATAGAAGATTTGCGGAGAATGTAGTTGATATAATGATGAACGAACGCGTTGGTCAAACCATCATTTTTGACGAAGGTCATCTTGCCAATCATCCTTTATCTCCTATTCTCCCACTAAGTCTATATTTAAAATTCCTTGATATGATCACCATGTTTCCTTTATTTGCAGGAGGGTTACCTATTATTGCTATATTATTATCACGACGGTTTATGCCAAAACGAACACAAGCTAAACCGTTACTCCTAACCCGCGTTGAACGTTATTATGGCCGGAGCTTTTTTGCGGTTAAAATGCGTTGGTTCCTTGAATATCGTCAATATTCACGCGGGTTGGAATTAATCTATCGACGACTAAAACGAAATATCATTAAGCGATATAACCCCGAAGTAGAACTCTCTCCAGAAATAATCGCTACATATTTAGTAAATGAATTTCCTGATCGGTTTACACACAAGAATGTCGTTGAAAACCTAAGTTTAATTGAAAATATCATTGAAATACGAGCTCTTATTACTGAAGATGAATTTCTTCATCATTATTTATTCCTGAAAAACATCGGAATTGAGATAACATAAACTAATTACGAAATTATGATAAAACAAGAAAATTAGAAGTGGAAGAAATGAGTACAACCAATGTTAAAGGTAAAGATTTCACTAGTGACGAAATAACGTATGAAATGCTGGATGTTGCTGATATTGCAAGGGCATACCAACAAATAATGGCTGAAATTAGGAAAGTATACATCGGAAGGACTGAAATCTTTGAAATGCTTTGGATTGCTATGTTAACTGGCAAGCATGTCTACTTGGAGGGTGTACCAGGCATAGGAAAAACATACATGGCAAATAGCTTTTCTCAATGTTTAGGTACAGTATTTAGTAGAATACAATTCACTCCTGATATGCTTCCATCTGATATTGTTGGAACAAATATATTTAATCCCAAAACAGGAACATTTCGCTTGAAGAAAGGACCGATTTTTGGAAATGTAATTCTTGCTGACGAAGTAAATCGTGCTCCACCAAAAACACAATCCGCTATGCTTGAAGCAATGGCAGAGGGACAAGTATCAATCGAAGGAGAAACACATAAACTTGACCAACCATTTGTGGTCTTAGCTACTGCTAATCCAGTTGAGCAAGAAGGAACATATCCTTTACCTGAAGCACAGTTAGATCGGTTCTTAATTAAGGTTATAATTCATCATTCTTCACCTGATGATGAATTAAGGATCATCAAATTTAAGAATGAACCTGTTCCAGCAACAATCAACCAAGTTGTCTCTCCACAAACGATTGTTGCAATGTCTAAAGTAGTCAAACGAGTTTATGTCTGTCCAGAGATTCTAGAAATGATTCGTGACATTACAGTAGCAACAAGAACAGATCCTAGATTAGTTTTAGGATGTTCCCCACGTGGCAGTGAAAGCCTTTTACTTTCAGGAAAAGCGCGTGCAGCAATACATGGACGTGATTTTGTTATCCCAGATGATATTCTATTAATGATACCTCATATTGTTCATCATCGTCTTATTCTAAAGCCTGAAGCCGAACTAGAGGGGATAACACAAATAAGGATTTCAGAAGATATTCGTGATAATATCCTTATTCCTGTAGATCCAATCGTAGAAGAAATGGCTTTTGAAGAGTACGTTGAAGAATAGTACGCATGAATTTAAAACTTATAGATAATCCTATCTTTCCTTTAGATAAATAATAACTCAATAGGTGTATAATTGGATGCTTTCATCACGCGGTGCTTTTATAGCAATTGGAGGAATTCTATTACTATCCGTCGGTCTAAGCGCGAAGGGAATTGGAACAGTTACAACAATGGTTCCTATTCTCTTTGGTGGCCAAGGTCTAACGCAGCCAACCGAAGAAACCCCAAATGCAACCTACCCTGCAGGAATGGAAATTCTTGAAGTTTTTGATATTCTGAACAGCTCTCCAATCGTAGATTATGGAATGTTTCTAGGTACGATATTGCTTATTGCTAGCGTTATAGGACTTCCTTTTTTCCGTATGTCGGCAAATTCCTCTCTTATTAAGGTTACACGATCTGTAGATCGTGAAAAAGCTTTTGCAGGAGAATATGTTCATGTTACAGTAAAGATTGAAAACACTGGAAGGCGCCGAATGGATTTTTTGGAGATTTATGATGCGATCCCTGATATGTTTGAAATTGTCTTAGGGGAGAATTTTATCATCACTCAACTTGCTGGAAAAGAAATTAAAGAATTCTCTTATATCATTAAAGTGAGTACTCGTGGAGTTTATCGCATTGGACCTGTAAAAGTAATTATCCATGACCGATTAGGGTTCTACTTCGAAGAAGATGTTAGACACTTTTATACAGAGGTTCTATGTTATCCATCTTACGAGGATATTAGAAGAATGGAAGCTTTGAGTAAACGAAGACAACAAGGAAAGATGTTTGGTGCACATAGAACAAAACAGAAAGGAATGGGTGATGATTTCCATGCTTTGGCGCGATACTACCCTGGAGCACCTTTCAAATCCCTTGATTGGAAAGCCTTTAGTCGTACAGGAGAATTAATGGTAAGAGAATTTGAAGCGGAAAAAAATATCAGACTTGTTGTATTCCTTGATCATAGCGGTAGTATGGGGGCAGGAATTCCGTATAATACTAAATTAGATTTTGCTATCCGCTCTGTCATGCTCGTTATGAAAATGGCAGAAGAACGTCAGGATCTCGCAGGCCTAATTACTTTTGCTGATAGACCAACGTCTTATTTACCCCCAGGAGGAGGTAAATCGTCTTTTTTCCAATTGCTTGAAATTCTCGCTTTAGTTGAACCCCAAGGACGTTCTGATCCATTAGCAGCAGTGGATTATGTTATGCAACGATTACCAAGAGCATCATTTTATGTTTTCATAACAGATCTCGAATCATCAGACTCAGAAATATTTACAGAGGCCGCCAAGCGTGCAAGATCCATGAAAAACAACATAACTGTTATATCTCCTTTTGGTCCATTATTTGAAACAAAAATCACGGATTTGACTGCAACAGAAAGAGCAATTGCAGAAGCGATCTTTGAAGAATATCTTGGATTTCGAAAGCAAGTAGAAGATAGACTTAGAGGATTAGGAGTAGAAATTATTAACGTCGGGCCTGATGATATTTTACCTAATGTTATAAAAACATATATACAAGGAAAAAATGCTGGAAAAGGATCGGTGTAAAAAAATGCCAACAGGACAAAGAGCAGCTCTTTTCTTCCGAATTTTCTATTTATTCTTGTTTGTAATCACTTCTTCTTGGCTTTTCCTATATTCATTCCTTGAAATTATAGGTATAAACCCCTCTCTTCTTCAATTCTTAGGTTTAGACCCAGTATTTGATCCCTCTATGTTTGATTTCGCTCAAGTTTTCAATATTGTAGAATATATCATGTTACTTGTCCAAGTCTTAATTGAAGCGCTAGCTGATGTAGCTTTTTACATCGTTATGACATTAGTAAGCGCTATAGCGAGAATTCCTATCATAGGTGATATGGCAACTGCAAACTTCAGTTCAATGATTTCAAGCATA
>JBHLKP010000054.1:0-20708 GCA_048886525.1 Candidatus Hodarchaeota archaeon
CCGCTACTTTATGAAGAATATTAAAGTATGGAGGACTCGTAATCATAAGATCAACACTATTCTTTTCTACATAAGCTAGTAAATTACGGTTATCATCATTAATAAATCGAATTTCAGAGTGATCAGAGTTTTCAGTTGAAATATATTTTGCTAAATTTCCAAATTTTCGTTTTCTTAACTGATTTGCCCATTTTACATATTTTGGATTCAATTCAAGTCCAATAGCATTCCTTTGTAAACTTTCTGCAGCAAATAAAGACAATCCAACTCCTGCAAAAATATCTAACACCAATCCTTTCTTTCTTGTGAATATTTTTAAGAAAAATTCTATCAGAGTTTGAGGAAAAGTTGCGCCATGTTTAAGATATTCTGGTTCACGGATCGAGGAAAATCCTTCTATTATATTAGGACAAGAATAGTTATGATTAATATAATTTGTACTACATCTGGTAATAAAATCGTGTGGATCTATTATCTTGCTATATTTAGGTTTTTTTGTTGACTTTTTAAAACACAGGAGGAAGCTAGGAGAATAATTTTCATTTTTAATATTTGATAAAGCCCAAAGATCAGTCTGCAAGAAATTATATTTACCTAAGATTAAATTAATAAATTGATGAGTAGGAAAATAGTTTATTTTGCTTTCAGGTTCATTGAAATCTTTAACTAATACTAATAAATATTTATTCTCCTCTAAGGTTTCAAAAAAGGATGTTACATGCTTTTCAATCCATAGCTCAGCGTTTTGGTAATGTAATATCGAATTTACGACGTGTAAGTCAATAATTATAAGATTATATTTACTTTTACGAGAATATTCAGAATGAAATTGCCGCGAAAAATAAGTTTTCTTTCTCCATTTAGGCTTCTTTTGAAAACTAAAATAACCAATTTTGTCATTTTTCATTGAATATATCAGACAAATGCGTTTTAACAAGCCTATTTTTGATGAAAATAGAATCACGGAGGCGGAATACAATGTCCATTCTTTTGCAGTTAGATTGTTTAATTTATTTGCTTTTAATGAGCCCAATTCAGTAACTTCTTTTCAATTTTCAAGAATCATATGTTAAACTGTACATAATATTTGAATCATATTTTAAAAATCTTAAAGGGATCATATCATTTCATAAATAATGAGTAAAAGCCAAGAAGGGTATAAGCAGCCGTACCTTTCCATAGAACAGATTCATCAACTTGGAACTTGGAATGGTGGTGAGGATATGTTATTCCTTTCTCTTCATTGTAAATTCCTAATGCAATAAAGGCTCCTTTTGTCTTTTGAAGATAAAAAGCGAAATCCTCTCCTCCCATACTCTGATCCATTTTTTTTACTTCATCCAATTCCTTAAGGATCATTTTTAGCTCGTCAACAGCGTTATCATCATTAATCAACGGGGGGTATGCTATTGGATTTGTTTCTACTATTCCAGTACATCTCCATGCTTTACTGTAACCCTCAACGATTTCCTTAATACGTTTAATAATATGATCACGTACTTCTGGGTTCATCGTTCTAAATGTACCCTCTAGAGTAACACTTTCGGGTATAATATTGTGGGCCTTACTACCTTCGAATTGTGGGGTTGTTAGAACCTTGGGTTCAAAAGGATCAATCTCACGACTAATCATCTTTTGTAGAGCGTTATAAATATCCATCATCACTGATGTAGGATCCATAGTTTGGTGTGGTGCAGCTGCATGGCCTCCTTTCCCTGTAATAGTAATTTTAATCTGATCAGCTGAAGCCAGTAGAGGTCCTTTCCGAGTACCAATTATACCTGCTGGTAATTCTCTCCAAACATGAATTCCAAATACCACATCAACATTATTAAAATGGCCTTCCTCCACAATCTTTTTGCCTCCTCCACCACCTTCTTCAGCTGGTTGGAAAATCAATTTTAGAGTTCCAACAAGATACTCTTTGTACTTGTATAGAATTCTAGCTGCTCCTAATAACATGGCTAGGTGCGCATCATGGCCACATGCATGCATTTTTCCTGGAATCTTACTTCGATATGGTTCGTCATTTTCTTCTGTAACATTTAAGGCGTCAATATCAGCCCGGAGGGCTACAGTTTTTCCATTTTCTTTTCCCTTTAATGTAGCAATGACGCCTGTTTTTGCTACTCTCTCTGTGATATATCCAATTTTATGTAATTCTTCTTCAATAAATTTCGCAGTCTCTTCCTCCTCAAACGATGTTTCAGGGTACATATGAACGTGACGACGAGTGTCTATCACAAAAGTTTCAAGATTCTTTGATTCTTTGATCAATTTTTGTTTTAATTCGGTTATTTCCATCTATTGCACTTCTCCTAAGGTAAAAATGAGGGATAATTGACAAATAAAGTTGATATTTAGTTCTGAATTTAAATGATTTAATCTTATATTATATCTAGTACTCTTTTATTAGTAAGCTTGATATATAGGTCACCCTGCTGAAGAGTTTTTGGATTGATTTTTCCTAACGCAGGAATGCGAAGTTTTGTACCAACAATGGTTTGAGGTGGAATATGAATGCGGATTCTTTGTTTTTCCCATATACTGCCTTCTGCTTTACAAGTTTCACAAGGATGAACAGGAACCCAGCCTGTTCCTAAACAAAAATTACATGGAATCGGAATAGTCAATTTATCAATTAGCTGAAATTGCCTGCCCTTTTCACATTTTGTACATTCCACTTGGACCGTCATTGACTTATTTCTCTTACCTCCACAAGTTGGACAGATTTTAGGTATTTTTATTTGAATGATTTTCTCCGTTCCTTGGTTTAACTCTTTTTTACTTACTCTTAACTTCTTTTTTACATCATATCGTTGCATTAATTGGCCTTCAGGGTAGTAATAGTTGTAAGGACGTCGAGAAATGAGAGGTCCTTGTAGTCTGAACCATAGGAGGAATTGAACCTTAAAAAACTTAAGTAAGTAGAATGGATCTTTATGAACATCTTGATTTACGAGAATAGCTCCAATAGGTAAAATAATGATCCCAAGGACCAAAAGTAACCAATTTCCTGCAATTATGCCGTCAAAGATAAAAATTATTGCGAGAACGACTGAATTTACCTTTAAAAAGAATTTAATCATCCATTTTCTTGCGTCATTAGATATTCCTTCTTGGAACATGAAGTATCAGCCGTTTAAAATAAATTTACTCTTTTAAAGGTATAGAATGATTGCCTGAACAGTGAATTACAGATTAGCGAATAAGTTATCGCGAATTACTTATGAGAGAAAGAAATTAAGAGAGAAACAACATACCTTCTAACAATAGCATTTTAATCAATAGCTTTTTAAAAGTAGTTTGGAGTAGGAAAGAGGTAATGAAATACGAAAAACGTGGATATTGTGCTTTCCGAATCGAAAAGGGGAATTTTCAAGCTGGGTGTGTACTTCAGCTAGGGAGAGAAACTCTTTGCTACTCACAGGAACACAAACCACTATTATTTGAAAATGATCGTCCATTCTGTCCCAAAATCGGATTTAAACTAACTAAAGAAACTTATGCTGAAATCGAGCATATCACAAATTTAATATTAACCATTCAAGATGAGGATAGGACATCTTACAATCTTTGGCCTCTATTAACAGGAGTCGCTAATCCACGACATTCCGCAAAAACGGGTAATGGCCGAGTATTACAGCAACTTTCAGAAAAGGTAAGAGGAGAATTAGAAGAAATCGCTTTTAATCTTGATTAATACTTATCTTAAGCCTGAAATTTTGATAATTTTTTCTATGGTAAAGAATTATACGAGATTAATGAGATCTAGATGAACTTTCGGAGAATTTCACTAGACATGTTTAAAAAACATCAGTTTCCGATATAAACTGTGCAGATTCTTTCGCAGGGTTGGTGTCCTTTCCGAGTTGAAATTTCTGATTTCAAAGCTGGATGCGTTGTGCGGATGGGAAATGAATCTACATGTTATACTCAAGATGTAAAACCACTTCTCCAAAGAGCTGAGAGTGAAAATTATTTTTGTCCGTTAATGAAATTTGAATTACCAAAAGACATTTACTTAGCGATCACACGTCTGATTGAACCCCTTTTAGCTATTCAAGACGATGAAAATACAGGAATCAACGTGTGGCCCTTGGTTAAAGGAATTAGCAATATGAAAAACAAGGCAACAACTCCTGAAGGCAAGAAAATTGAAAAAATAAGTCGAAAAATAAAGGATGAACTCGAAAAAATTGTTTTTAACCTTGAGTAACCGCCTTAGTAGACTATAAACCGAGAAACTTTTTAGTACTCCTCCAAATTTCCTCTTTTTCCTTTGTGAATTGATGATCGTCTTCAAGCTCACGGAGAATCACATACTGATTGGCTTTCGCATATTCTTTACTCCAAATAATAGGAACTATGTCATCAAATTTCCCATGAAAAATCAATGTAGGAATAGTAAGATCCAAGGAATAAAAATCGGGTGGAGGATTGTCTAAAATATCCTGATAGAAGGAATATGCTAATGGAACCATCTTATTATATCTAAAATGCAAGATATTTGCAAAACCTTCTTTTTTCCAGTCAGATGGGTCAAAGAATTTAGCTATAATTGAAGCTGAGAATCGGAGAGTAGGAGCCATCAGAATTAGTTTGTTAACGTTATTTGGATGCTGACTAGCGTACCATAATGATAACAATCCGCCAAAGCTCGATCCAAATAGGATGACTCCTTTAGAATAATATTTTTCTAGATAAATATGAAGATCCTCCAATAAGCTGGAACTTTTCATGTTAGTAAAGCTTTCTTGATCTGGATTGTAATCATATATCTCAAAGTCTACATTTATTGGAAATTTTTTCCTAAAGAACTGTGCTTTAGTTGAAAGTGGCCCAGATGCGAATCCATAAAGGTATAAGACTCTAACAAGCATTAGTAGTCGTTCCGTGTCTCTTTACGTAAAATCTTTTTGTTTACCTTACCGACGAGTGTGAATGGTAATTCTTTTCGAATTTCGAGAATTTTTGGTACCTCACATGGTGCAACTTTTTCCTTTGCCCATTTTATAATCTCTTTCTTTAGTTTTTCTTCATCTCCGTAATATTCATTCCTCACTTAGGAGGTTTAAAAACCTCTGGAGTTTTTGGAGGTAAATATTTTTATGAAGTACTTACCTATCTAAAGTACAGACACCTTCCTAGATGAGAATAGTAGCTATTTAAAACCGTAAATGGGGATTCTGAAATCGTGCCAAAAAGTATCTTTGATTTATTAGGACCTCTATATGATTGGGTCATTCGTGGGGCTCCTCCTGAACATTTGAAGGAATATCTTGCTTTAAGTGGAAATTGTGAAGAAAAAATCTTAGAGATAGGTGCTGGTACTGGAAGAACTGTTCGAAATTTAGTTTCTCAATGTCAATCACTTTGGTTGTTGGATCCCTCTCTAAATATGCTTCGTGTGGCAAAAAAAAAGATACCAGAAGCCAAAATAGTTCATGCTTTTACTGAGAAAATTCCTCTACCAGATAATTCATTTGATCGTATTTTTGCTATCGATTCCCTCCATCATTGGGACAATCATTTAGCTGGCTTATCAGAAATTAAACGAGTATTGGATCAAAAAGGACGCTTTGTACTAATAGATTTTGATCCAACAACTAGAAGAGGATATTTCATAAAATCTATGGAATGGGTACTAAGAATGGGGTCTACTTTCTTTACGCCAAATCAAATACGAGTTCTTCTTGATAAATCGGATTTAAAGGTAATAAAACAGAAATTTATAGATTCAGGAACCTTTCTAACAATTTCAGTTCCAAAGTACTGATATTTTATTCTGTGATTAATTCTTCAATAAATAGAAGAGTTAAAACTAGAATAATAATTGCATGAAGTAATAAAAGCACGGTATTTGTTATTACTGAAGTTGGATCATAATAAAAGGTTAAATTTTTAGTAGCTTCTGCTGCTATCATTATTGAGGGGAGAATCAACGGAAAAAATAGTATTGGAATGGCTAAAGTCTTCGATTTTGAATAGATTGTTAAAAATGAAACAATGCATCCTGCAACTGCAAGATCAAATGTGCCAAAGATTAAAACTAAACAAAAAAGAAGGAAATCACCTTGAATATTTATTTTTAAGAATATAATTGCCATTACCATGGCAAAAACTTCCACAACGGCCAAAATGATACCTAAATAGAGGAGTTTAGCTAAGAATATTGCTTGAGGTTTTATTGATAATGAAAGAAGAGAGTAAATAGAATTTTTCCGCATTTCTCTTGAAAAAACTGAATTTAAACCCAACATTACAGTAAAGGTTATTATAACCCACATCGAGGCCGTAGAAATAGTATATTTTGCCTCAAGTGAAATATTTTCGATTAGATTAAGAAGAGCGGAAAAAATTAGTATTGAAGCTAATGAAAATAAAGCCATAGAAAATAGAGTTTCTTTTGTACGAAACTCTAATACGAGATCCTTCTTTGCTATATTGTACAAATCAGTAACTATCGTCATCTACAGCACGTATCTTAGATTAATTCCTTTTTTCTAGGAAAAAATTGTATTCTGAAGGTGTGAGGTCCTTTATAAGGCGTCCTTTTTCAAGGTAAATAACTCTATCACACAAACGGGCAATGGTGGGAAAATCATGAGAACATATGATGATCGTCCGATCTTTTGGCTTTTGAGTGATTAGTTGGTTTATGAAGTTCTTGTTTTCAACATCCAAACCACTAAAAGGCTCATCCAGCAATAATAATTTGGGAAGAGTTGGAAGTGAGACTCTCAGTATCTCTAACTTTTTTGCCATCCCAGTAGAGAGCTCATGTGTTGGACGATCAATGTATAATTTGAGATTATACTCTTTTATAGCTTTATTGATTATTTCCTTCGGATTTTTTGATCGTTTATTCATCTTTAAAAAATACTCAAGATTCTCACGGCCAGTTAGATCTTCATAAAAAAAGGAATGACTGAGTAAAACTCCCATTTCTGTCTTTAAAATGTGTTCATCCTCTTTTACTTCTGATCCAAAGATTTTCATTTCTCCAGAGGACGGAGATACTAATAAAGAGATGATTTTTAATAATGTACTTTTACCCGCACCATTATGTCCAATAAAACCGATAGTTTCTCCCTCTGTAATTGTTAGATCAATTTTTCTTAAAGCAGTAGTAAAACCATAAATCTTGGATAGTTTTGAAAGCTCAACAATAGGAGATTCCTTCCTTAGATCTGAACTCATGAATTTTCCTCGGCAAACATGGTATGTACAAGCTATTTTTATTGGTACTAATCTTTTAAAGTCTCCAATTCTTGCTCTAATTTATTTAATTTGTTCATTGTATAGAATAAATAAAGAAAAATAAGAATCCAAGCAGCAATAGAAACGAAGAACATCAAACTTAACTCTGAACCAAGGATTTCATCAAAGATATCAGCCATTATTCACACCTCTAATTTTGTATACTAATTTTATTATAATTCATCCATTTTTGCCTTTCTTATCTTTTTCAATTTGAAATCAAGAGAATTTATCCTGTATGTCTGGAAGATAAGAATTAAAGCAATTACCCCAATAAAAAGAAAGTTTAGCATTAAATAAAAACCAGCCCCTGTACCATAGCTAGTTTCTCTAGGATTAGGATGTAGTGCTCCAACAACGATGTATGAGAGTGGTATTGAGACAAAAGCTAATATTCCAAATATCGCAGAGATAGATGCTCTTTTTTCAAGGTCTTCTACTTCCAACATATCTCGAAAAATTAGGAGTCCAACATAGATAAGCCACATGACTAAAGTTATTGTCTCACGATCATTCCAATCCCAAAAAGCTCCCCATTCGACTTTAGCCCAAATCATTCCAACAATAATCGTGATAGCCCCAAAAATGACGCCTACTTGAGCACTCGAAACCAAGAGTAAATCTAATCGTAAATCTTTTTTCCATATAAGAAAAAGTATACCACAAATAAGAGCAATAGCAAAACATAGGTATGTTGAAAAAGCAAAAGGAACCATATAAAAAATTGGACGTCCGCTTACAACGAAACCTTGAAATGGTTCAAGCATTATGTAAACAAGATAATAATTTACAATTGTAAAACAAAAAGCCATTACAAGTATAATTATAAGTATAATCCACTTTGTGTTTAAAAATTTTTGATTCAACAAAAAGAATCCACCAGTTTAATCTCACGATGTAAGTTAGAATATTAAGTTAAACATTTTTATTTTCATTTTACTTGTTTAAACGATCTGTAACTTTGGTAGGATGATTGTTTTTCTCACTTCTTAAAATAGTAAGATAGATTGGTCTCTTTTAATACGTTCTTTTTTTATACGAAATTTATTGATACTTTGAGGGACATTTTGTACTAATCGAAGAAGCTCTAAATTTCCAAATATTAGATATTGTCAAAAGCTTTCCTTCAATAAGGACAGTACGACCAATTTCAAATCCAGTAGGCCTCTCAACATTAGTTGAATTGACGTAAATAAGTAAAGACTCATTGGAAACATCCTCAGGATCATAGATATAAAAACTGGTGCTGTTAAATGTTTTAACTACTCCAATTATTTGGATTTTCTTATTGATTAAACTTTCTGGTCGAGGATTATCCATTAATTCCTTTACTGTAAACATAGGTACAGATGAATTAGCTAATAGGAGCAAAAAACCCCCAGAACATATTATTATTATGAAGGAAGCAATAATCGTATTTTTAGCATTAACCACTTAAATCACAACATTATCTAAATCTTCTTCTTTATTTGCTTGTGTTTCAGTCTTCTGATCACTATTCATCATTTCTTTTGAAAAAGTTAAATAGGAATTCCTTAGTAGCACAAATCTTCCTATTGTTAGTGGAATGATCGCGAAATGAAGTAAAAGACATCCAGCCCATAAAATATTGATATATGGGATAATTTTAATCTGAAGCAGCGATCCTTGAAAAGATCCAGAAGTAGGAGACTCATAAGCAGCACCTGTAACAATATAAATGTCAGAAAAAAAATTACTTATTATTGTCACTTCATGATCCATACGACCCACATTGTCAATTGCCAACCTACTTATCCCAAATCCTATAACTCGTGATCCAGAAGAGATTACAAATTCAGTATCATATTCAACTGAATGTATGCCTGATTGAAGAACCGTTTTATCAAGATCTAGGATATTAATAATTAGAGACGTACCTGGAACTTGAAACTCACCAGGTTGGACTACTAATTCAGTTGTAGTTGTCATATTGGCGCTTAATAAAGCTCCTAAGAGAATTACTAGAAAAGAAAGATGTAACATTGCTTGAGAAGTTTTTCTGATAAAATTCTTTTCTTCTTTGAAGGCAATATTAAAGAATTCAATGAACAATCCGACTATACCTAGGATTAAGAGAGGAATGACCAAATTAGCTTTATCACTAGCTGTCCAAAAATTCCTGAAAATTTCTATTATTGGATTTCCCTGACCTAGGAATGATGTGAGGACACCACTACGGTATAAAATCCCGCTAACAGTAAATAAAATACTAGCAATTATTCCTCCAAAAATTATTCCAAATTTACTTTTAAGACTGAAACGTGGATAAAAAGTACAAAAAAATTGTGTTAAAAGCATTATCCCTCCAAAAATGGTAAGAATAGTGTTATAAAAAAGAGCATTAATCGATATAGACGAACCGAACCAATTAAACCAAAATCCAGATTTATCTGGGCTTAATGTAACTAAATAACCAACAATATCAAAAATGACTGGAAAAATTAATCCCAAGATTAATGCAAAAGTACCTATCAAAAATGCAAGATAAGATAACTTTAATGCAGTTATACGGGACTTTGCTACCTGAAAATCCTCTTTTTTAATCGAAATGGGAAGATGTAGTATTTCTCTAGTTTTAATTCCAATAAAGTGAGGAACAAAAAAACTGATTAGCACAGTTAGAAATAAAAAAAGAATTTTTTCATCAGGTATAAATCTTAAGATTATACTCATTAAGAAATTATTTGAAGGGATAATTGTTGCTAAAAAATTTTCTAAAGTATTAGTAGGTTTAAAAGCATGTACACTAGATACAATCCCACTTCGAGTAAGATAGGTAGCAAATAAAACACTAATATAAGACATACTGAGAATATAATTAGCCAAGTAAGGACTTTTACGGTGAAAAGATTTTCCATGGTAATATAAGGTTAAAAATAACCAAGGGATCAAAGAAGCTGTTTCAACGGGATCCCAAGCCCAAAAACCACCCCATCCGAGAGTCACATATGCCCAATATCCTCCAATGATGATTCCAGAGCTTAAGACTAACCATGCTATTGAAATCATGAATTCAGTGAAATTCTCTAGAACCTTTTTTCCATCAAAATCAGGAATTTTTCCATCTTCAAGAATAGTAAGTCTAGCAATACCAATCACAAAAGGTATTAAACAAAGAGCATAGCCAATAAAGATAATTGGTGGATGAATAAGGTTCCAAATATTCATCAATAAAGGATTGAGACCTGCTCCATCCATAACTGGTCTTATATCTAATCTAAATGGGTCACTTAACAAAGTTAGTGCACCTAAAATCGCTACTTGAAGTCCAAATATTGCAAATGACCGCCAGAAAATTGGTTCATGTGCATAATCCCGAAATATTGCTCTGAAAATGAGATATAGAAGTACAGCTAGGAAAGTCCAGAAGAAATAAGAACCTGATTGACCTGACCAAATTGCAGATATTCTCATGAAGAAATCCATATTGTTATTGACAAAATCTGTCACATAAACAAAACTGTAATCAGCAGATAACACTGCATTACAAAAGTAAAGAAAAGATACAATAAGAGCACTAGCACCTACTGTAAGAGCAATTTCTGAGTAAGCTTCCCAGTTTTTGATATCATCTCCTATTAGTACGATGAATACATCAATTAGAAAGGCTAAAAATCCGATTATTAGTAGTAACAACCCAAGATCAATTTCTATTAATCCAAATCCAACATCAATCATTTATCTGAACCTTCTATTAATTTCTTGTTTTTCTAGTTCTACGGGTTCTTCTCTGACGTTTCATCCCTTTATTTTGCTTAATTTTTCCTAACGCCGTTTTTGCTTTTTTCTTCTGATATTCTTTATAACCTGCTATGCTAGCAGGAGTAATAAATAGAACAGTAAAAAGTCCTCCGATGATTAATCCAAGAGGGATAGTATTTAGTTGACCCAAAACATGAATATAACCAACAGCTGTATAACCAAAGTTTCCTCTATTATCAATAGCTTCAAAGTAATATGCATATGACCCTGGTATATTAAACCCCCTAGGGAGTTCAATTTGCCAAATATGAGCATCAATTTGTGTTAATGCTTTGGAATCTTCTGAATTACCTTCAAGATGAAAGTACATTCTAATATTAGTTACTGATCCTTGAGAAGGTATATCATGGGCACTTACAGTCATCGTTATTTTAGAATGTACAGAAACCTCATCTCCAGGGTCTAATCCAATCAGTTCGACATGAGGACTCCAAATGTCATATTGCCATAGGAAAAAATATGACCCTCTGATCACCTCATTACCTAATGTATCGTTTACTATGATATTGAAGTTAATGGTCGTATCTGCTGGATGAGGATCAAAGCTAGTATTGTACATATTACCAATTTGCTGATCCTCTTTCATTTCAACAATTTCATAAGGTTGGCTATCAATTGAATAATTACACAAAACTTCAGCGACACCATCGGAATCGAAAGCCGCCACTACAATCGTCACTGGATCTTGTGGCCTTGGTAACGAAGGTAACCACATCGCGTTCAGCACACCAGGCTTACTATATAACCAAAGGGTAGCTAATTCTGATATTGCCAATGCTTGAGTTATTGAATATTTCTGTTTCCACGCCGGGTCCGCTGGATCACCGTTCTCATTTGCAAGTTGGATATATCCCTCATGTACCTGGTCATATAAATGAGTATTAAGAAATTCCATAATATCATAGATCAAATTATAGTACAGATTATCATTTGTTAATCTATAAGCCTCATCAAGTGCTCTAATAGCATATAATTGTCTTTCTGTATATTTTTTGACGTCTCGCTCCTCTTGGTCTAAATAAGAATGTGTGGCAAAAAATCCACCAAATTGATCATCCCAGAAATAAAATAGTATAGCCTTCAATAAGGATGAAATATCATCAAAATAAAGCTGTTCACCTGTTATGTTATAAAGATTTGAGATAAATTCTAACATAAGTGTATTGATAAAAAGATCTGTAGATTCGGGATTAACTATAGTACCATCGCTTTTATACCCTCCATAGAAAAGACCGGTATCATAATTACGACATGATTTATTCATTAATTCATAAATGGTAACCGCTTTATTTAAATGTGAGACATCCGAACTTAAAACATAAAGATCAAGCAATGTACTCCCCATAATCGCGTTATGATCCACTCGCTTAGAATCAGATTCATAAAGTTCGTTTGTACTTAAACCTGCTAATGTTCCTGAATGAGACAGCTTGTAATAATATCCCCCATTTGAATTATCCCACCCATACGAATCTATAAAATCAAAAGTATCTTCTGCTTTTTCACGGTAAGTAACATTTCCAGTTACCTCGAAAAGAGCAAGAAGAGCTTGAATAGCTTTTCCTTCAATACCAGGCCGTTTATACATATCTGTTGAACTACTAAAGAATCCATCGAATTCATGGTCATATAGATGTGAAATTAAATACTTTCCAGTTCTATCAGCTATATTCAAAGCAAAATCTCTTTGAGTTTCATTAATGACAGCTTCAGACAATTTTAATAGCGCAAGAATCGCGTGAGCTTGATCATATGTTCGCTTCTCCCTAATGATACTAGCTTCAGACCAATGTTCATCCGCAGATCTATAGAAACCTCCTTCTTCAGAATCATATAAATAGTCAATTAACGCATTAGCTGTTGTTATAGAATAAAAAAGGAAATTGGGGAAGTAAGCTTCTGGATTTTCTTCAAAAAGCTTATTTAAAGCATTTACTTTTAATGAAAAATCATCCAGAATATTTGGGGATAATGATGTAACATCAGACTCTTCAATAATGATGTATACGTCTTGATTTAACGAAATAGTTGGTGAAACCAGAAGTACAACAAATAATAAAGTGAAAATCTGTTTTAACAAACGTTTCATCCTTGGTTGAATATATATCTTTCTGGACATAGATTATTTCATCCTTTCTTACATGATTATAGGTAATGTGGTTTTCTGGGGTTAATAATGGTAATTTGATGAACGACCAAGAAGAAATTTACACCAAAATTACTAGTTTTTATTCTATAAACAGGATCATAAACAATACTAAAACTGCTCTTCCCCGAATACTGAAAAAAAAGAAAATAAGAAGCTCAGCAGAATTGCTGAGATTTTCTAATATCAAATTGGAAATGAATGTATATGCCTCTTCTATCTTAAGAATGCTTAGCGTTTCTTTCTACGAAGAAGAACTGCAACACTCAAAAGACTGATTGCAGCTAAAAGAGTGACAAGGCCGAAACCAGGTGAGACTTTAGATTCAGCCTCTCCAGCTGCTTCTGCTTTAGCATATGCTTCATCTAGCTTAAGTAAAGCTAATTTGACTTTTTCTTCAGCTAAGGTGGGATTATGGAATCCTAGACTCATATCAGATTCAACAAACATAACTAGAGATTCAGCTTCATCAATAAGGACATAAGACTCATTTACTGCGGTGTTAGAAATCCCATAGGTTGTATTGGCTTCATTAACTTTTGCAGTGACGTTATCAAGTTGAGTATCAAATTCTGTGAGAAGATCTTCAATATCTCCTTGAATTGATTCCATTTGAGCCCATCTAGTTGCATTATCTGTATGACATTGAGAACATGAATCGGTGGTTACAACCCATGTATGATTAACTTGGGATTCATCACCGTGTAATTGATATCCGTGACAATCTGTACAATCAAGTGAATTGTGTTTGTTAGCAGTGTCTGTGAACATTTCATAAGTCGTATGTCGCGATGAAGTTCCGTGACAATCACCACAGAGTTCATTAATATCCGCTTCTCTAAGCTGTAGTTCGTTGGTTGCGTCATGAGGATCATGACAAGTCGCACACGATACACCAGTGAGGAATGTATCATCAAGTGTAAGTCCTTCCATGTACGTTCCTTGCCCAGACATACAGTGTAAACAGGAATCACCAGCATGGCCACTACCAAGTAGGTCATCATAAGAGTTTTTATGAGCACTCTTATTATAATCTGGGTATTGTGGATGATGAGAACCAGTGTGACAATTACCACAGTTCTCAGCTGTGTGATTAGTTACGCCTGGGGTTTCATGACAGGCTGCGCAAGTTACTGCATAGTCCCAATAAGTAACAGTTCCAGTACTGTTGTCCCATCCAGTCGCCATACAATGCCCACAAGAGCTATCGAATTGCGCCTGAGTTACATTCCTAGAACCAGCGATTTCTACATGCGTAGAATTGACTTGGCGTGCGGAATGCGAATGGGCAGTTTCGTTCCATTTCTCTACCTGAGAAGGGTGACAAGTTGCACAATCTTCTGGGTGCCAAGTACCTGGATAGGTAGGATGAGCCGCTGTGGCATCATAAGAATACTTCGGGTTTAAAACCGTAGATCCTAAACCAATAGCGAAACCTGTTCCAAGAAACATGATAGCAACCCAGTAGAATAGGAAAAACCTTTTGCTATTCCACCGTCTCTGGCGAAGAAGAATCTCTTCTTGGTCGTTCATCAAATTTTACCGCCGTTAAATATCAGTTTTACTTTACAGATATTCAAATTAAGACCAGTTTTGGATTTCAAAACCATAAAAAGATCTACTATGAATATCGTAAAATTCCACAAAAATATAGCAAGATCGCTATACTTGATTGATTATTCATTCAATCATAAATAAATTTTTCTCATTTTAAACATTTTTTACATATTTTAGTTTCATAAGTATTTAAATAGCTACAAAAGAGTTACTTTGTAAATAAAACCGCAAGAAGTGGCAGCTGTTCTTACAACAGAACTGAAGAATTTTGACAGGAAAGTAAGAATTCATCCTAAATTTTTACATAATTCAAGAGTTTTATCTGAGAAGCTGCTTCTAATCCTTCATCACTCTATAAAGACAGCATTCATCGCCATCTCTGATACACTTCGTTTTCTCACACTTTTTTCCAATCAATTCGCTCATTATTTTTTCATCGACCCTACAAACTAACGGATCTTCCTTAACAACGCCATATACAAGACAATTGAAGTTTTGCACATCATATGCATCTTTTGTTTCAATTAATGACGGAAATTTTCCATATTGTCGTAATAAATTCACAACAGCTCTAACTCGTTTATCTAAAGGAACATTATTAGGGTCATCCCCTAATATTTCCTTCAAAATAGGTTTTACTTCTTCAGCTATCTGTTTCCCTACATTATCAAGAACTTCTTGAGTTAGTTTTACTCCTATTTTGTCTCGCAATTGTATGAGCATTTTGACGGTAAGATCAACATATTGCTTCGGAAAAGCTTCTAATGCACTTTCATGAAGCGTATATGCCATCGCAGGTCGTCCTGTTGAACTTTTTTGCTGAGAACGTACAACTAGACCTTCTGATTCTAAATTATTCAAATACTGTCTTGCAGCATTAACGCTAATGTCAAGTTCGGCAGCAATCTCTTTAACAGTTGAAGTTGGATGTGCTTCTGACCTATTTATTAAGAGAAATTGCAAAATCTTTTGGCGAGAGGATAAAAAAGTATCACTTTCCACGCTTAGGGCACCTTTTATATTATACTTGAGTATTTCAATTTTCAAATATAAAAAATATATTAAAATACTTTTTTATTATAATATCGTTTTGCCTTTCAGGTTATTTTGTATTTTTCCTAACTTTTCAGTAAGTCTATGAGAATGGTCTATTCAGATAATTTAATTCTCTCATCTAAGTATGTATCATCGTATTTTTTCTGATTTTCTTTATATATTATAAGAGAAATCCTAATATGACTAAAACCAATCTACATGTTCAAGCTGTGTATTTGATATGTGATGTTCTATGCTTGATCGAATTCAAAATGCAATGAATAGTATATCTATTGCTAAAAATGACTATCTTGAAGCAAGATTTCATTCACGTTTTACAAATTCAATTCAGGTTGAAAATGGAACTGTTAAAAATGCCAGTAGTGGTACAACGGAAGGAATCTCAATCCGCGCTTTAGTTAGTGGGAGCTGGGGATCAATGACATTAGAAAAATTAGATTCTGATAGCATTAAACAGGGATTCAATAAGTGTAGGAATCTTGCTACATTATCTCAACCTTTCAAACAGAAAAAAATAACTCTTGCGGAAATCCCTATACACGAAACTAAAGTAGAACCTATCCTTAAGATTCCATCGAATGAAGTTTCCATCAGTGAAAAAATTGATTTATGCTTACAAACTGAAAAAACCTTAAGAACTCATAATAAATTAATGGTTCAAGCCTCTACAACTTACTTCGATGTTACGGATCTAAAATTCATTGTAACAAGTGATGGTACTAAAATCGAACTTCATGATCAAAAAACAACCATCTTTACCCAAGGAGTAGCCAAAAAAAATGGAATTCTCTCACCTGCATCTTCTCGATTAGCAGGATCCAAAGGATTTGAACTTTTTGAAAATGACACAGCGTTCGAACTGGCTCAAAACGTCGCTGAACGAGCACAGAGATTAACTGGGGCAGAACTAGCTCCTTTTGGGTATCATACAGTTATTTTAGGACCTCAACTTGTCCGTTTACTCGCTCACGAGGCGTTTGGCCACACTAATGAAGCCGATCTAGTAATGGGAGGATCAGTCCTACAGGGACAGATTGGAAAAAAAATCTGTAATGAAGCTATAACGATTATTGATGATGCTTTACATCCAGGTTCCTTTGGGTGGTTACCTGGATTTGACGATGAAGGTACGCCAGCACAAAATACCGTAATGGTAGATAAAGGAATATTGAAGACTCATTTGCACAATAGAGAAAGTGCGGCTGAAATGGGAGCAGAGCCAACTGGTAATGCTCGAGCCTTTACCCATCAAAATGATCCAATAATAAGGATGTGTAATTCCGTAATTATGGGAGGAGAATCTACTCTTGATGAGATGATTGATGAAACAAAACAAGGCATTCTTCTACAAGGAAGACAAGCGGGACAAGCTGACTACTCTGGTGAGTTTATGTTTGGAGTGGAGGAAGGAAGACAGATCTTTCAAGGTGAACTCACAGATAAATATTATCGTGCTGTAACAATATCAGGAATAGCTCTTGATGTTCTTCAAAAAACACGATTATTAAGTAAAACCGTTGAAAGAGGATTTGCAGGATTCTGTGGAAAAGGCCAAATTGCCTTTACAGGTGGAGGCGGGCCTTATATGCTTACAGAACTAAATATTGGAGGGAAAAGTTAGATGACTATTTCAGAATCAACCTATCACGATCTTGCTAGTCAAGTTGTAAAACGTTTGACAAAAAACAACACAGAGATCGAAGTTTATTATCAAATTAACAATAAGCTTCAGATTTCCATTGAACAAAGCACGATCAAATCTGAGAGAGAGGAAGTTACTCAAGGGTTTTCTTTTCGAGTAGCGAAAGGAAAAAAGATTGGTCGAAGCTACTCAAACACACCTGACCTTTCAAAGATGGAAGAAACATGTGTGAACGCTATCCAAATTGCCAACAAAAGTCCAGTAGATAAATATTGGTCTGGACTTCCATCATCCAGTTTTTTAAAATCAGTTAAGGGGATTTTTGACACAGAATTTGCTGGAATAACACCAAAGAGCGCTATTGAAATGATTAGTACGTCTATAGAACCGATTAAAATCATTGAAAAACAGAATGGCTGTAAAATATCAAGTCAAGGTCAACTTATCTTTAATACCGAACTTGAAGGAATTGTCAACTCTAATGGAATAGATCGCCAAGAAAAACGTACAAAAGCATTATTCTATCTTTCAGGTAATTGTAAAAAAAATGATGAAGTAAGCGGGGGAATTTGGGACGCGATTTTCACTCGAAACCTAGCGGTTTGGACATTCGATAAACTTAAGTCATTTGGACATGTTCTGGGGGAAAAAATAATCAATAATTTAGGATCTCAACCGATTCCTTCCTTAATGGGACAAATTATTCTTCATCCTGATGTAGTAACACAGTTATGTGAACAAACACTTATTCCAGCGCTTTCTGCAGAACAGATTCACGCTAAACGTTCTCCATTGGCAGATAAAATAGGTTACAAAGAATTTGAATCGGTTGTTGATATTAGTGATGACGGAACTATACCTCACGGATTAAATTCATGCTCATTTGACGGGGAAGGAGTTGGCCGAAAAGGAAAAACACAGCTTATAAATCATGGGATTATCAAATCCTATCTATACGATCATTACCATGCGAATATCTTTAATGCAGAAAATACAGCCAATTCCAAACGACAAGTATATTCATCATCACCCCGTATATACTCAACTAATCTTATTATCACAAGCCATGGAAATAAGATGCTGAAAGACATTATTTCTGATACTGAGAAGGGAGCTTTGATAGGTGGTTTTTCAGGGAATTGCAATTTTGAAAATGGAGAGTTTAGTGGGGTTTGTAAAAATTCATTCCTCATTAAAAACGGAGAAAAACAATTTCCCTTAAAAGATACTACCATTTCTGGTAATTTCTATGATGTTCTCTCAAAAGGAGAGTATTCCAAAGATCGAAAAATCACTTTCCGGGGGATCGAAGCACCTGCTTTAATTTATAATTACGATTAAAAGGTTTTATTTAAAAAAATAAGGTAATAATATCAATTATTCAAAAACCAAAGAATAATTAATAATATTAGGGGAGAGCAAGATATTTTAAGATTAGAATGAGCTAATTATATTAAGTAGAACTCATCCTAGTTATTATCCGACTGAAAGAGGGGATGCTATGAAAATAATTTTTTTGGATGTTTCATCATTTTTACATGTTTAAACATTTTTACAATTTTTTATCTAGAAATATTTTTAATGTAAACTGAGCTATCATTAGTTGCAGCTTTAGCAAGAATTGAGCTATCTTTGAGGAATATTTCTGGATTAATAGGCTAGGTTCAATATACGATGAAAGATTAGGATCGATAGCTTAAATAAAGCAGTGTTACAAAGGCTAAAGTCACTAACAAATTAGAATAAGAGGGCTAATGACAATATTACTTCATTAGAAGGATATTAAGTCTTTCTGGTTCGTATAGCAGAGATTTCAGCATTTACATTGGCGAATAATGATTCATAGTCCAGAAAATTCCTATCCACTTTAAGATTGCTAATTGAAGCGTAGAAAATGAATTAACTGAGACGAAGTAATATGAAGGGAAAAAAAATATTCAATCTATTTCTTTTTAGTGTTATTATTATTTTTATCAGTCTTTTAGGTACTTCTTTCATCAATGGACAAGCTAGCGTTTCTGAGACAATGGCTGGTTTTATAGCGCCAAAAGTGGAAAACATTAACTTATCTAATGGTCAAATTGATACTTTTTGGGAAAACGTTAGCACATACCAAAATATAACTGAGTATGATGATGGTGGATATGTTAAGTTTGCGAACAATCAAACCCATTTATTCTCCTTATTCGTTACCGTAATTGATAGACAATGGATTTCCATTGAATTCGAACCTGAACCATCAGCCTGTATGAAAAATCTCAATGATGGTTGGACGTTCTACATTGATCAGGGCACCTCAGCTGTAACTGCGAAAGATGTGAGTTTTGTTGGAACAGTAATTCCTAGTGATGATGCTAATAATGATCTTTTATTTGAAAGCGTTGTTAGTGGAAATCAAATATTTATTGAAATTGCAAGACAATTCGATACGCAAGATATAGAGGGGTATGATATTTTATACCAAAATGGAAGCATTAATACCGTTCAATTTGCATCAAGCGGTTTAGCAAATCATTTCGGAAATCATGAGATTTACTACCTTCTGATTACAGATAAAACACTTAGTGATGGGCAAAGTGGCACGATTACTCCTCCTGATATTCCACAAATAATCGATCTAAGTCAATTGAAATTCATAATCATCGGAGTAACTCCAATAGGGATTTTTGGATTCATATTTCTTCATTTAATTCGAAGAGTAATTACCAGTCCAATACATCATAATTACAATCGTATTGCTTCGAATTCATTTAAGCCTCCTACTCTGAAAGAACGCTGGAATCAAACATTCTTTAGCAAAAAATAGAACTGGTTATAACTTTATAAGGTCAGTGAAAAATTATGACTGTGACAGATACAATTTCTGCAGAAAAAAAGAAGCTACAACCTGCAAAAACAGATACAGCTTCAAGATTTATCAAAGTTCAAAGATACAACAAAGCTCAAAGATTACACCATTGGGTACACGTTTTTTCAATGATTATCTTCTTTTTAACAGGCTTCGAACTTGTTATTAAAATGTATTTCATTGGTGATTATATGATCACACGTTCCCTACACTATTCTCTCGGTATTTTTATTGGATTATGGGATTTAATCTTTTTTGTTTCAGTTGTACTCATTGAAAGGGAAGTTCACCAAATAATCCCTACCCCTCGAGATTTCCTTGATCTTGTCATTATTCTTCTTTGTGCGCTCAGAATTCTTCCTGATTCAAAATATCCGCACTATGACTATTATATTGTCGAAAAAGAGGAATAT
>JBHLKP010000055.1:0-20672 GCA_048886525.1 Candidatus Hodarchaeota archaeon
ACATCTCAACAATTTCAAACAAAAGCTGTCATTGTTGCTACAGGTGCAGATCCTAGGAGACTAGGATTAGAAAATGAACAAAAATTGAGTGGAAGAGGTCTTTCTTATTGTGCGACTTGCGATGCTCCATTTTTCAAGGACGTGGAGGCAGCTGTGATTGGGGCTGGTGATGTAGCTTTTGAGGAAGCTCTTTTTTTGGCAAAATACGCCTCTAGAGTTCGAATAATTTATCACCGATCCAAGGAAAATATGAAAGCTACAAAAGCACTGCAAGATAGAGCTTTCAGAACTGAAAACATTGAATTCCTCTTTAACACAGAAGTTCTTGAGATTCTAGGGGAAGATAAAATAAGAGGAATCAGAGTGTTAAATAAAAAAACACAGGAAGATTATGATATACCTTTGGGAGGTCTATTAGTAGCCATTGGGTATATTCCTCAAACTCAATTATTTCAAGGTAAATTGATATTAGAAAATGGTTATATTGTTCATAAAAAGCATACCATGACTAATATTTCTGGTATTTTTGCTGCTGGTGATGTCGCAGATTATAGATATCGTCAAGCTATCACTGCTGCTGCTGAAGGATGTCAAGCAGCTTTAGATGCTGAGAAATGGTTGCAAAATCCAGATGAATTCTGAATAATTCCTCAAATACTTAATCTAATCTTTTAAATTTAAATCAAAATGTGAGAGGTCGAAAATCATCTCGAATAATCTTATGAATTTGAGCTTCTAAAAAACCTTTTTTTGCCAATTCTGTCCGTAGTATATTAATACAAGTCATACAATAGATTTTTTTAAGTTTTTGATTCCAATAGAGATGACCAGCACCTTGAGCTGTTCTAGTACAATTTGAGCATCTTGGTGTTCTCATAATATGTGAAGAGAGAAAAGCTTCACAATCAGGACAATATTTTCTTCTAGTTCGGATCGGTCGTTGACATCGAGCACAGAAATGGACACGTGTAACCATTTCATTCCACAACAAAAAAATTGTTTGATTTTATAGCTATTTTAACAAAACGATTTCCATATACTAAAAAGATTTCTCTGATAAATTATTTGTTCGATTTTTCTTACCAATGTGATTTTTAATTTTCAAGCTTCTGATAAATACAACGCAGAAACATTATCGTCATTTTTCAAATTCGATCAAAATTAATTTATTCTAAATATTAAAAGTGTTTTCCTGACGATCTAATAGGAGAACAAGACTGAATGAGTAGCAATCTCTTTTTAACTATTCCAACGCGAAATATTAAAAGGAATAAATTACGTTCTTTTTTATTAATTGCTGGTGTTGCTTTAACCGTTAGTCTACAGATAGGAATAGCGATTTCAGTAGATTCCTTATTGCATGATTTTGTTTTAAGTTCACGAAACAAAAATTATACAGATATTACTATTCGCGGTAAAAATCCATTAACGATTGAAGAGATTGACGAACAGATAATTCCAATTATCGAATCAGTTGATGGTCTTGGAAGAATGTCGGCTGTTGCTACCGTTCCATTGGCAGATATTATTCAACAACAAGCCGAAGGTAAGTATTTAATGATCTATGGTGTTAGAAATACACACCCAGACCTTCCTAATTTAATATTAGAAGAGGGTAAAAGAAGTATAAAACCAGGTGAGATTATAATCTCTAGAACTATCGCTGATCTTTTAGAAGTGGATATCAATGATGATTTTACATTACAAGCAGTACCAAGTCTTGGATTTTATGAAACGGATTTAAAAGTCTCTGCTATAATGCCAGACGACTATCCACTAGGAAATTATGAAAGAACTGCTTTCTTATTAATTGATTTTGATTTTCTTCACACTTTATTTCAAAATGATAGCCTGATTGACTATCATGTTTCTGTTTCTGTTCTTAATTTAGTTGAAGTTAATGATTTAGCAACTGAATTGAGTGATTTGTTACCGAATTATTATGTTATTAGAGAAAAACACATTGATGAGCTTAAAGCCACAGGTTTTGTCTCATATCAGACCGCAATGACATTATTGATAGCTGCTTCTTATCTTATTGAGTTCCTCTTCATTACAAACGTATTTGCAATCACGATGAAAGAAAGATCAAAAGAGTTTGGTTGTATACGGGCTATAGGTACTTCAAACCTTCAGATGACATTACTTGTTCTTGCTGAAACTGCGTTCATAGGATTGATAGGAAGCATAATTGGAGCTGTAATAGGGATAGGATTGTCCCTTCTTTTGTTATATGCCTTCAAATACTACCTCGGTTTCACCACTTTCAGCGCTTTGTTAATACAACCAATAACAATAATTATTTCAATGATTACTGGTTTTACTGTGACTATCATATCTGGTATATGGCCTTTAATTGTAGCATTAAGACTTCCAATCGTTCAAAATATCCATAGTACTAAAGAAGCAAAATTAAAAAAGAGGAGGTTCTTAACATGGAAAACTTCTGTCATTTTCGGCTTGATACTAGTTATTGCTGGTCTTATCATTTCCCAGGTTATTGGAGAAACAGAATTTTTAGGATTTGAATTACTGTCCCCTCACTCTCTTGTTGTTATCTTAATATTTTTTGGTACAATAGCAATCGAAATAGGTTTAGTCGCGTTATTACCAAAAGTTGGAGTAAGACTTCTAATTAATCGTACTATTGCTACTATGTTAATTGGTATAAAAGATATTGAACGAGAAATGCAAAGATCTACAATTACTATATTTACTGCTGCTCTGTCTCTTAGTTTTATTCTCATTGTGGGAACGGTTGCTGGTGGGTTATTTGATGCGGTACCAAAGTATTATAATCAGAATTTTGGGGAAAATACTGATTTAGTGATCGAAACTTGGGATCATCTCGAATATCCAACAAATTTTACAGGTGAACTACTATCGAATTTTTATTGGATAGATAATGCTTCTTTTATTCAAGAACAACGTAGTTTCATAAGTAATATTGGATTAAATACATACTTTTTTGGTATTAATGCCTCTAGCTACGACCATTTCCTTATCGAATTTATGCTACAACCTTATCCAAATGCCTCGGTCGTTCCAATTTTCGAAACAAATATTCATAACGTCATACTTACTGATGTACTTACTGAGCGATTAGGGGTCGGGGTTGGCGACGTATTAGAAATTCAAGTCGATTCTGAAACGACTGAGTATATCCAAATAGGTGGAATTTGTAGTGCGAACCCGTTCATCCATGGAGGTGAATATATATTCATTGATTATTCACTGTTTCAATCTGTATGGAATAAAACTAGTTCGAAGTGGTTCATGGCTGATATTAGGGGAACTGAAATTAGCAATGCCGACGCGGAAAAGGTATTACAATTAGCATATCCTAATGTTAAATCCGTTAAAACCACATATTATTATTTTACAATGATTCAAAATTCGCTTGGTACTCAAGGCGCGTTTATCCATTTAATATTCATCCACAGTTTTTTCTTATCAGGATTAACCCAATTTATTAGTATTTTAATTACTACATTGAAATTAGAGCGAGATGTTGCCATCATGCGATCTATGGGAATGTCTAAAGGAGAAGTTTTCAGATTATTTCTATCTGAATCAGGAATGCTAGGTTTTACTGGTGTTTTTATAGGAATTTTCAACAGTATTATAGGGTCAGAGTTGTTAGCTTGGTATATCAGTCTAAGTATTCCGATTGAGGCAACTATCAGCGGATTAAGAGAAACTGCTCTATTTTTCTTATGGATAATCATATCCATGCTTGTTACATTAGGTAGTACTTATATTCCAAGTAGAAGAGCTTCACAGACTAATATTATTGCTGCTATTTCTGGCCGTCATGAAGAGAAAGCGAAAATTGGCCTTTATAAACCAAAAGAGATGGATGTTAAAGCTCTTGCTGAAAAATTATATGGATTAGAGATGGAAACTCCTGTAGATGTTGATGAATCTGAAATGAAAGCACTTACGCCAGAGATTGAAATGCTGCAAAATGAGATTCTCTATCTCTCGCAGGATCTTGATCTTTCAGTTTCAGAGAATATAAAATGGCACGACTGGTATAACAAGCAATTTGATGAATTTAATAAAGGGAAAATAGATAATAGAAGATTTAAAACAATATTAAACCGATATAAGAAATTCTTAAAGGAAAAGAATCAGGTTTAATATGGTTGATTTCTCCTGTTATTTTCATTTTTTTCCTATTAATTTTTAATTGTTTAATGAAACTGATCATTATAACTTTTTAAGAAAAACGCTCTGATTTTACAGCACTCTATAAATCCTAGGCTTTGATATAATTTTTCCCCCATTGGCGTTGCTTTCAGCACACTAATTTCGTAACCTAATTCTCGGGCTTTAAAAAGCAGCATGTTCGTCATTATTGTACCGATGCCTGTTCTTCTAATTTTTGGTATAGTAGCAACATTAAAAATTCCTGCTACTTCAGTTCCTTCGAATAAAATTGATACTGCAACAGGATTTTCTTTCATGTAACCAACAAATCTTTTCCACGGCAAATTTGGACCCAATCCAAGGGATTTTTCGAATTTATATATGAATTCAATATTAGCTAGATCACCTTCATATGCCCTTGTTTGAGTTTCCGCCCAGATTCGTAAGTCTTGTTCGGACTCAACTAGTTCAAATCTGAAATTTGGGGGTAGTATTAGCATTCTACCTAAGTTCTCTAAATCAAAATACATCCCCGACATATCAAATATTCTTTTAAAGCCTTTTTTTTCTAAATAATTGCCAATATTATGAGGTTCTGTATTAGGGCCTACCCACCAGATCATAGGAAATCCTTGTTCCTTTTTAAATGGGTTTAAAGCTCTTTCAATTTCTTGATCGATTTTATTCGATTTTAATTTTGCCCCTGCAATCAAATTAAGCGTAGAAACGGGAAAACCAGTAACGAATCTAGTCATATTAACATTATCATAATATTTAACTATTGAAGACGTTGCATAAAATTTAATTTGTTCGATCAAGTTATTCTCAAGAGCTATTCCTAATTCGACATCTGTTACGTTACTAGATTTTCTGTTCATATAAACATCAGAATAGAAGGAGCTTAATCAAGTATTCAAAGTTTCCCTTCAAGGCAATAAATGTTAATATCTTTCGTTTACATTGAAGAATAAATGAGCTGCTCTAAATTATTTGAACTGTTCAAAGATTATATTAGGAGTGTTGATATCACAATCAATAAATTCGACATCAACTCTTTCTGATGGATAATGTGTTTGAATAATTAATTCTTGGGCCCTGATAGTAAGGTTTTTAATTAGAAAGGCTTTTTTCATTCGAGTTTTCATATTTAGCTTATTAAATAGAATGTCTGGTAAAAGTAACCATTTAGAAAAAAAACCAATAAAAGAAATAGTCACTTTCGGAGCCTTAATTACTCCTTTAATTTCTACTTCTGTTTTTCTTGGATTCAATGGGATCCAAATATATTCAGAGGCATTAAGATCATTTTGAATATCTATATTTCCCCATAGTGCTATAGTTCTAGCTTTTATGGAATTCGCTTTTAAAGAACTCCCAATAAATCGAATTTTATCACCTTTAATGTTTCCAGCAACAATACAAGAACCTTTTACTACTATATCTTTAGCAGATATTAAATTTTTACCTATTTTCAAGGAAGAATTTACTCTTATTGATCCTTTGGTTGATTCTAAGTTTGAATTGACAATAAGTTCTTTTTCGGATGTAATCGAAAAAGCTCGAAGCGTTCCTAAAGCACTTGTTGTTCCAGAAATATGAATATCATCAGCAATACTAAAATCATCGTTAAAAATATGCGAGTTAAATTCTTGCATCTTCTGTTCTGCTTAACGAGTGGAAAATTTTCATTTTATGAGCTTATTCTCAGAGCTATGTTGGCCCATGAATCTATTTATATCTTAGTTTATGAATTCTTTTAGTTTATCTTGAGATTTCAGACGTTTTCTTTTCAAATATGTTACATTAAAGGTAATTGACAATATTGATAACGTAATGCTCAAAAGAACCTTTAAAAGATCCATTTTACCAAAAATAAACTCATTATCTAAGTGGAAAACAAGAATCAAGCTCATAATCCCTGTAAGCAACAAGATATTGTCATTTTTTTTGTCAACATTAGTTTCCACTTGTTTTTACCTTCTTTTTTATTTTTCTAAAGGAAAAAGAGTAGAATAGGATTTTTCTTGGTTTTCTTCAAGAAATGCCACAATAGACTCTTTGAATCTCTTTAAGACTAATTGGCCTAATAGATGGTATGTCACATCATTCAATAAGTCATAATCTTCTTTAGCAATCCTAAGTGAGATTTCTTGTTCTGTGAAATTTACAGCTATTGAAGTTAACCCTTTTTTCTTTATTACTTTTAGAAATATGTCCCAAGTGTAACGAATTCCAAAACCATAGCTGCGATAACCCATTAAAACCCTTGGATATAGTTTTATTGTTGTTTCAAATATATCAAAACCAATAAGTTCACTTTTCTCTGCTAAAAATTTAGCATAATTCTTCATCTTTGATTTAAATTCTTCCGAGGATCGACAGTATTGAGAAATCTCAATAAAATTCAAAAAGAAAGGCCTTTGAGAATAACCATTTTTCTGTTCATCAATAAGCAAAGCTTGTTGAGATAAAAACGAAGAACTATAAGCCTCAAATGTATCTTGGTAGAATGTCCATAAAAAAATCGGTTTTTTATTGTTTCTTGCACCTTGTACAACTAAATGAAGAAATATTGCTTCTAAAAACGCAAGTAACAACAAAAATCCAATATATATTATTGTGAAAAAATTCTCCTCTAATTTTACAAAACTAGTCATACTGGCTAAAGTTACTAAAATTAGGAGACCTAGATTCGTAAAAAGCTGATAAAAGAAATTTTTACTTCGGGTACGGAACACAATGATAATTAAAGTACTTAAAAAGGGAATTGAGGTAAAATATGCTATAATAACAGTAGCAAATAAGAAGGAATAGATTAAATTCCGTACTGGGGAGTCATGAATCTGAAAATTTACATATATTACTATTGTTAAGCAAATAGCTAAAAGAACCCAAAAAATGTATGCAATAAATGATTTTTTACGCCACTCTGATTTAAAATCCTCAAGTCTTGAATAAGTTATGTCATTTTTCTCATTCATGCTTATCACACTATATTTTTGATTATTCTAACGAAATAGAAAGGTAAAAAAGTAATCACTTTAATTAACCCCGTAGAAAACAAGAAAGCACAGAATAAATACCATAAAGGAGATTTATACTGTTTTAATGATATATAAATCGCAATAGTCAGAGCTACTATAGAAAATAACCAAAATATTGAATTGATTGGTAATTGGCCACGCTGGGTCACCTTAAACTTTTCCACACAAAAATAAATTGATCTATATAATTCCTTAATTACCGTCTTAATTTCTTTCATTATTATCACATTTAAGAATTTGTTAGTATTGATCCTCTATTTCAATAATATCATATTTTTTTAATTTTTCAAGGAAGGAAATTATTCCTTTAATGGCATAAAAGTCAGATAGATTAGCTTTCGCACAAATATCTAAAAAACACTCGGCTTCCATTGTAGGATGAGGGAGATATTTCATAAAAGCACTTTCATTTCTCGATAGATCGATTTTCTGATTCACGACACGTCTAGCTTTTGTTTTCTTCTTAATTATGAAATTAGTAATAGAGCCATCATTGTTGAATTCATAACTTACTCTTTCTTGAATATTAGGCTTTTCACGAATAAGTGGATTTTGAATTGTGTTAATATCAAGATTATCTTGTATTTCATTCGTTAATTGAGATAGATCTAGAGAAATAGCAATAAGCTCTGACTTCGATGCGTAATATGTAGGTTTTCCTGGTTTATTATGAAACTGTTTCTTGCTTACAAACTCATACTTGCATAAAAGATCTAAATATTTTGTCGCGGTGCTTACATGCATATCTAAGATTTTAGCTACATCAGTTGCACATAAAGTTTCTCTTTTCTTAGTTTTTTCAAAAATTAATAATAAGATTTTTAAACAATAATCATTAGAAAAAACTTCTTGAAATTGAAAGTAGCTAGGTGTCCATGTATGCAAATTAAACACACTTTGATGTTTATCTATTTTATATAGACTAATATCAACTGTTCTTTAAATACCTTTCTTTAAAGGAAAAATTGATTAAATGAGTTGGCTATTCCAAATTTCACCCATATATAATCAAAAATAGATATATTGTCTATTTTAAAACAAAAATTGATCCTAGTAACCAAGAATATCTATAAACTGATTAATATTTATTTATTATTAATTTTTTAACTCTTTTACAGTTATTTTCCCCTTTTCAATTCTTAAAATAAAAACTGGCTCAATTAAAGCTGGAGGTAGCGTTATTGCCTGTGTTTTTCCATTTGATCGTTGTTGGGAATGATGAACATGTCCTGAAACTAAAAATTTTGGTCTATAAATGTCTATTAATTTTCTTAAGGATTTACTACCGCAGTGAGGAACCATTTTTGCATGAAAAGGGTCAGAACATTGATCTGCTAAACCATAAGCAGGTTGATGAGATATTAATACATCAATATCAAAAGGAATAGTGGTGGGTTCTAGAGTATGATCGATCCCATAGAAATGTAATCCTGTAATTTCCTCTAATTGGTCCAGATTCTCATTAAGCCAAAAAAAGTTCCCATAATCTGCAATTTTTTTATGAAGTAATACTCCACCCCAAAGCTCTTTATTTCCTTTTATACTAAAAAAGGGGAGCGGGAATTTAAATTTTCTTTCAGGAAGTTTATGATAATCAAAAATATCTCCGCAACATATGCAAAGATCTGCTCTTTTAGCGAAATGTACTAAACGAGAGAAATCACTGTGAAAATCTGCGCTTAAAAGGATGTTCATTACATAAAATAATTCAATTTGACTATTTAGTAAATCTTTCTACTTAATTTTGTGCATGATTTTAATCCAGCATTCAATGACAGAAAGAGGTTAAGATTTAGGAATCTATTAAGCGAACTGAATAAAATGGTTTTCAATAGATTTGTTTATCGTCTAGGATCAATTTTTGGTTCTACAACCACAAATTTATCTTGGAAGTCGAAATTCGGATAATAATCGAGTATTGTTTTGTCATAAGCTCTAATCTACTACCTAAATTTTCATCTTCACAAAAATTGTGATATATTTTAACAAAGATTCTCTATTAAATTCTTTTAAAGTGCGGAGAAGTAAACCATTCCTTAATTTTTTCAATTTAAATTATCCCTCTATAATTAATAGTCTGCTATTCTTTCATCTATTCTTTTTTTGCAGATATAATTAGTGAAAATGGAATGATTTGATTAACTTGAATGAATTTTTCATTTATGATATTTTTATCATAATAGGGGATTTCATCAATATCCAGTTCTTGAATCTCCATTCTGGAATATCCTTTAGGTTCAATCACTTTTTGAATTATAAAACCAACCTTAATAAGTCCATTTATCCATTCTTCAAAACGGCGATACGTTTGAGTAAAAGTAGCTATAATTTCTTTTTTATCATCTAACCAGTCCCAAGTATCTCGTGATGTAGAAAAATATGGGCGAATTTTACCAAAGTTTGTTTCTTCTAACGCTTCCCAAAGCACATACTGAAAGGGATGAAGTACGCAAAGTACAAATCTACCTTGAGGTCGTAAAACTCGGAATGCTTCTGAAATGACATTTTTAAAATTCTCAACATAGCTAATAGCATGAACAGAAATAACTAAATCGAAAGAACATTTCTCAAATCTAGATAAGTCTTCCATATCTTGCCTGATAAATGTTATATCAACATTTGATTTTTTTGCTAAGCTTTGAGCAAAATCAAGTTGATTTTCCGAAATATCAAGACCTATTACTTTTCTTGCACCCCATTTAGCGAGTACAATAGAAATTTGACCTCCCCCACAACCAAGTTCTAAACAATCTAATCCTTTAACGTCTCCAATGATTCTTAATTTTAGTTCTCCAAAACTATAAGGCGAATAATGAATATCATCTAATGAAATATGGGTGTTAGATTGATAGTACTCGCTTAAGCGATTCCATGAAAGACGATTTTCCTCATTTGTCATTTTAAACCTCCAGGCTCTAGAGTTGTTTTAAATTAAAAATAATTGTGATCTTTAACAAGTATTTGAATTAATGCAAAAGTATGTAAAGGATTTTCGTCTCAGTATAAGATTGATTTTTATGAGATTTCATTAGGATGATAATCTTGTTGAAGATTTTTAAGATAAAAGATTTAGGAGAAAAAAAATGATTTTTTCGAACTTGGTAAAATATCACTTATGGGCAAATAATTTAGCTCGGGAAATCATCAATAAACTAACAGAAGAAGAATTTTCAAAGGATTTTGGGAAAATCATAGGTAGTGTACGAGATAAGGTAGAGCACATAGTTCTTGCTTTAGAAACTTGTTTTGCCTTTCTAAAGAATGATTGGATTGATTATGAGAAAACAGTAGGAAAAATCAAAACCTTTTCAATGAATGAGCTCATAGAATATTGGGTTGAAAAGGATAAGGAGCTTTCAAGAAAATTAAATAAGATTGATTTTAAACCAGTTATTATACAAAGAAAAGGTGAAAATGATTATTTTAAGATGAATGGAGATGATTTCATACTCCAATACATTTTACATACAGTTTACCATCGAGGACAGTTAAACTATTGCTTAAGAGCGTTAAATAAAGAAAGGATCGAAGCTGACTATATTTATTATTTTGATGAATTAAATCAACAATGATTTGATTTAAATAACTTATAATGAGTGATTTTGATTTTTTTAGTTCAAATTTAGTTGAAATAAAAATAAATAATATCCTATTAATATAATCTTCTAAAAAAATCCTATAAAGAAGAGATTTTATTCATTGAGACATATTTTTAATGATGAGTTCCAATATTAATTAATGTTTATAATTTCAAATGCATATTCTTACTATTTTGAAAAAGAATTGTAGGCCCTTTTAATGGTATTAACAATTATAGAAATTGGTCAAATTGGAGTAATCTTTTCTCAGTTCAATTTTGGCTTTCTTTTATTGCTCAAAGCAAAGGATGAGAGAATTAAAAGGCTTAGAATCAGTTATTTCTTAGCCAGTGTTAATTTTATCCTTGGAGGATTAGTTGTTATACCTTTTCTAATCGGTATTAGCTATAAAGACTTTATTATACCATTTCCCGCATTTTTTGCATATTTTGGAGCATTTTGGGCTTTGTCAGTGTACGAAATGACTATTCCTCGTTGGATTAGTAAGTACAGCAAAATAGGCATTACAATATGGATTTTATTTATAATGAGTCTTAGGTTAATTAACAATGATCTTTGGCTTATTTTTTTTGTAGGGGGAATGTTTAGCGTTGGATTCTCGATTCTTTGCCTCATAATCTATGCTTTATATCAAAAACCAAGATTTTTCACAAGAGAATACTCTGACGAAGCTTTTCCAAGTCCGCGCGCTTTTACGCTTACAGGCATAGGAATTATGTTGTATATTCTAGGTCCAATGCTCAGAGAATTACTAGAAGGATTAATAGGAGATAATAGTACGCTTTTTTATATTTTGGGAGTATCACTTGGGGTTTTCATCATAGGTTACACACTTCTCATCGAGATGAAATACACACAAACAATAACACAAACTGCTTTAATTGAAGAAAAAGAAAAATATCAAATGCTCGTTGAAAAATTAGAGGAAGGAGTTCTTTTAGAGGATACAGAGGGGATTATAACGTTCATAAATCCAAGGGGAGTTGGGATGTTGGGTTACACCGAAGCCGAAATAGTGGGAAAACATTGGAGTCATTTTGCTATAACAGAAGAATATGAGAGAATCAAAGCTGAAACATCTAAGCGTCCTTTCGGTATAAGTAGTACTTATGAGGCCAATGTTGTAACGAAGGATGGGAGTCATACACCAGTAATAATTCGCGCAACTCCAATTTTCGCAAAAAATGAGGAGTTCAAAGGAGTATTAGTAGTATATTCAGACATTACGGAGTTAAAACAAACTGAAGAAGCATTACGAAGAACTCGACAACAACTCCAAGATATGTTTGATAATATTCCTGCTGCAGTATATGCCAAGGATTTGGAGGGACGGTATATATTAGTCAATAAACAATGGCGTGAGCGAACTGAACTTCATCACCAGATGGTTATAGGGAAAACAGATAGTGAGCTTTTTCCTCACCTCCCCTTAGACACATGGTTGCCATATGAAAAGCAGGTACTTGAAAGCGAACAGGTAACTCAAGTCGAGGAAATTGGGCATAACTCAGGACGGATATATTTAGCCACAAAATTTGTTTTACGCGATGATGAAGGTAAGATATACGCGTTATGTAACACTTCGATCGATATAACTGAACGAAAAAAGATAGAGGAAGCTTTAAGGGAGAGTGAAGAAAAATATAGGATGCTTGTTGAAAAGATGGATGAGGGAGTCACATTTGAAGATGAAAATGGGATTATTACATTTGTAAATCCTAGAGTTTGTCAGATCCTCGGGTATAAAGAGGATGAAATCATAGGTAAACATTGGAGATTTATCGTTCCACCTCAATTTCAGGAAATAAGCGATATCGAAAATGAAAAACGTCCTCATGGTGTTAGTAGCTCATATGAAAGTGGCCTTTTAGCAAAAGATGGTCGTTATATCCCAGTTATTATCACAGCAACTCCTATCTTTTCTAAAAAAGGAAAATATCAGGGTGTATTAGTCGTATCTACAGATATTTCGGAGCAAAAAAAGGCTGAAGAAACACTTAAACAGGTGAAACTCGAGGAAGAGCGGTATCACGCAATGTTAAGTCACTTCATTAACAATGATCTACAAATTATAATCAATAATCTTGATTTATTGACACTAGAGTATAAAACTAAGAGAATTATTGATGATAGAATTATGAGTAATATTATCGAAATAGCTTCTCGTTCTTCTAAGACTATTGATACTGTAAACAAAATTTTTGAGGTTCTCCAATCACCTTTTGATTCTGAACCGCGCATTGACCTTAATATGCTGAACATAATCAATAATGTAGCTCTGGATATCCAAAATACACTTCTTTTACCAAATTTAATTTCAATTAACCAACAAACACTTGATTTTGAATTATCAGGGGATAAATATCTTCCAGATGCCATATATGAAATTTTACTATTTATACTGAGCTCTAATAATGGAGAGAAGGTTCAAACTCCAGTTATTATCAAAGGTTCTATTTATCATCCTCATTTCTGTGTCACAATTCATGATAGACAATCTCAACCTATTTCTGAAGAGATAAGTTCACGTCTTTCAGGGAAAATAACTGAGAAATGGGAGTACCAAGGTCATTATATTGGGATATCCCTAACATCTGTAATAATGCAACATTATGGCGGTTTACTTAAGATTCAACCATTAGATCCGAATGGTAATGAATTTCACTTGCTTTTTCCTATTAATATGATTCAGGAGAACTAGAATCTAGGATATAGAATTGAATTCAGAAGACACAATAATGCATTAGAAGAATATATTAAGAACTCCTGAATTTTATGAGAATCTAAATAGATCTGAAGAGAAATTTTGGAGATCAAAGCTTAATTTTTTATGGATTGGTGACCTTGCATACTTGAATGGCTTGTACGGAGGTAAGGAACTACTATCGAAAAAAGATTATAATGCTTAATGCTTCCTATTGGTTCACATTTCATTATCTTGGCAACAAATAGTAAAATTGAAACTATTGCCAATAAGGTTTAAGAATTATATACAAGTTTATTAATGTAAGACAAGGAGCATGAAAAATTCAATGAATTTATTAGATTTACTTCTAATTGGATTTCTCACTCTAATTGGTATTTTTGAATTTATTAGTAACACTATCGTGCTATTCACTAAGAATTTTGAATGGGCTAAAAAAATACATCAATTGGAACTGCCTAAAAATGCTACCGAGAGGGAAATTAGAAATAAAGTATTCAGAATGTTTTTACTAGGATTGGGGATAAATTTATCTTTATTAATGGGATTTATAAATTCTTCAATATTAACCTCTTGTATTGTCTTTAACGCTTCTTTGATTTTGTTTATGGGGTGGTTAGATTACTGGTATTCCAGATTGGGTTACCCATTATTGATATGGACGATCATTGGTGTGATATATTATTTATTTGGAGTTTTTAGTTCCTAACAGTTTCTTTTTTAAGAGTCTATTTTGGTGAGAGGATTTGGGAAAAAAATGAAAATCAATTTAGCCCGATGTCTGTATTATGTGAAGTTTCATTTGATTAACATATCTCCAAAAACTCAACAATCATATATTTTCCAGAAATATAGAATTAATGGATTTTTGAATCGCTTCAGAGATCGATATATCTTCAGGATCTGGATAATTCCGAAAAATAAATCCGCCTTTGTACTTTTCAGTTTCATAAATAGAAACCATATCTTTAATTTCTTTCTCTATATCAGAAATTGTAATATTCACCTGATTACTCCACTGAATATCCACTGTATTCCACATGGCTATTTTTCCTCCAATTAAATTAATTAATTTCTTGTGACCAATCAATCTTGGTTGATCTAATTGGATCACATCTACTCCTAAATCAATCATTTCAGGAAACAAGTCTAAAATATAACCACATGAATGCCAGATGAAATGCATATCATTTTCATGGACTTTTTCAATAATTCGCTTATATCGTGGCTTATAGAATTCTTTAAAAGTCTTTACATGCATTTGTAACCTTGATTGCAACCCCCAGTCTTCCCAGGTCATAAAAGCATCGAAAAATCCAATACTTCCATATTTCTCGATCATATTAATTGTCATACTAGTTAAATGATCAAGTAGTTCCTCTAATAACTCAGGTTGTTTATAGGGTGCTACCATTAACTCTTCGAAACCCATTAATGATCTCATTCTTTCATACATATTAACTAAGTTTGGAACAACAATATATTTTCCTTTTCGCTTAGCTAATCTGGAAATTGTCTTGAATAAGGCATACATACCTCTTGGGACAACATTAGGAAAATGATAATCAGGTAAAACGCGTAAATCAGTAAGTGGATATTCAACTGCAGTGTCCCACCATCGTCCTGTAACATGCCATTTCACACCCCATTCATCTAAATAAACACCATTCTTCAGATTAGGTTTTGATGGTCTTAACCATTTGGCAATAAACCCAATATCAAATATATCTCCTCTTGTTGGATGATAGAACATGCAATAAGGGATTCGTGGCGGATCTGTAAATTCAATTGCCCTTTTTACAATCTCTCTACTAGTAAAATCTCGAGGGGTAGGGACAGCTTTAATGGAACTTAGTAAAGAGCGTAAAGCATAGGTAATTTTCATAATGATGTTCCCTATGGTCAATTAACTAGTTTAAATCCTCCTAACGTCGGTCAACAATAATCTGGCCATTTTTCATAACGACTAAAATATCATCCTTATTTTGCAGAGTAGCAATATCTTCTAGCGGATTACCATCGATTATCAAGAGATCCGCAATTTTCCCCTTTTCAAGAGTTCCAATACTCTTTTCAATACCAAGAGCTTCAGCGCCAATCTTTGTTGCAGATTTAATTGCCTCCATTGGAGTCATACCTATCTGATTTACGAAAATCTCTAATTCAACAGCATTTTCACCATGAGGAATGATATCTGGACCACAAAAATCAGTTCCAAGTGCTATTTTCACACCAGCCTTGTGTGCTAATGTTATGGATTTAATATGTTCTTTATGGGCAGTTTTAGCCTTGATTAACCCATATTCAGGAACAGCTGCTTCCCTACCTTTTGTTACCAAAGCATTAACAATAGCAAAAGTTGGTACAACAATTGTATTGGAAGCAAGCATCATCTGAATAGTTTCATCATCTAGATATATTCCATGCTCAATTGTGTCTACACCATTTCGGATTGCATTCTGAATACCTTCAGGACTCTGTGCATGAGCCATTACTTTTATCCCCACACGATGTGCTTCAGTTGTCATTGCAGTGATTTCTTCATCCACAAATTGTGCCTGAGTTGGACTATCTTTTTCTGATAAAACTCCACCTGTTGTACAGATTTTTATAACACCAGCTCCTTCTCTGATTTGTTCTCGTGCCGCACGGCGGCACTCATCCACACCATCAGCCATTCTCCAGAAAGTATTAGCTCTTAGTACCCATCCAAGCGGTAACTCGTGGGTGTCCCCATGTCCACCTGTCTGAGTGATCACTTTGTGAGCTGCAATAATTCGAGGTCCTTGAATTGTCCCTTCATCAATGGCTTTCTTAAGATAAACACTAACTTCTGAACCAGCACACCTAACACTTGTAAATCCTGCTTCGATGAGCTTCTTAACATCTGCTACAGCTCTCACGGCTTTAAGGGCTGATGTATCCAATGTCCATTGTACAGGATTCATTGAACGAATCCCAAGAAGATGTAAATGTGCATCAATGAGTCCTGGCAATATAGTTTTTCCAGAAGCGTCAATTATTAGAGTATCAGGGGTAATATCTATTTCTTTTCCCGAATTGTTTTTTCCTAATATTATATCAACGATTTTCGTATCCTCAATTAAGATGATACTGTTTACTTGCCTTTCTGCCCCCGTACCATCAATGAGAAACCCATTTTTAATAGCTATTTTCATTAAACCACCAAATGTATAATAATAAGTTTAATAAGTTGAGTTTCACTCAATATATAAAGTTTCTTTCACACGAAGGAAGAATAGGATTGATAGCAGAAACCACATACTCCCTAACGGAAATATCCACGGAATTCCTAATATAGCTATTGAGGCTACGATCCCAGCTGCCATGGATCCTATAATTTGTGGAATGGTAAAAATAATGTTTAAAATACCATAAAATTTGCCTCTTTTGTCCTCAGGTAACAAATCTTGTGCCCAAGCATTAAGTGGGGTCACTAATCCTAGTAATCCAATTAAAATAAAAGGAAATACAATATAAAACAAAGGAAGGTTAACAGAAGTGTCGTTTTTTACGAATACAGCAAAAAAAATCCCTATTGAAACAAATAAGATTGAAATTGGGACATACTTTTTTCGTCCATACTGATCAGATAAGCGACCAAGAACAGAGATAACGATAAAAAGAATTGGGAATCCAATGAGAATCGAAAAAATGAGATCGACGGTAGACATTCCCAAAGAGAATATGAATATAAATAAAAAGGGCATCATAGCTCCAATACCACAGCGAAAAATCGAATAAGCTAGCGTTAATTTAAAAAATTCATTATTTTTCCTTAATTCGTTTATATCAAAAATTTCACGAAATTCTTCTAGGAAACTTTTTTTAACAGGTAGTTCTTCCTGAGGTACTTCTTTAATAAATAATAGCCCAATTATTGCACATATAATGAATGCTCCACCTCCTATCGTTAATACAAATAAATATCCTTCTTGAATAATAATTGTTCCATCTCCACTTGGATTAGGAACTGAAAAGAATTCATTAGCAATTATAAAACCAGCAATAGCTGTTAACAATCCAATATATCCAATGATATTAAGTATACTGTTTGCACGACCTCTATATTCAACATCAAACGAATCTGGAATAAGAGCACGTTCAGTTACATAATAAGCATTTGAGGCAATTCCAATTATCAATACATCAAGTATAATTGCTGTAATATAATTCGGGGTAAAGGCGTAGAGAATCATTGCGAGACCTGCTATAATTCCTCCTACAAAGAAAAAAGGCTTTCTACGTCCTAGTGATGAACGAGTATTATCGCTTAAAATCCCGAAAGTTAAATTCATTACTAGCCCAACAGCTGCAGAGAGAGATACCATTATTGAGATATATAATTCCTCCAAACCTAAAATGTGAGACAAGTAAGTATTAAAGAAATTCTGTTCAAAGAATCCAAAAATATTATCTCCCCCAAATAAGATTCCAATGAAAATAGCTTGAGTAATAAGAAATTTCGATAAAGGTTTATTTGGTTCTATTTTTTCCATATTAAGTGACCACGTTTGAGTTCAGTTACAAATGAGTGTTTTTCTTTGCTTAATATTCTTCTTTATATCGTTTTAGTCAAAAAATGATAAAATAAATGAATAGCTTCTAGAAATCTCAGATTTGAAAAGTCATAAACGATAGGTGGAGATTTGAGCTAAAACTTTCGAATTGAAAGAAAATCAGTTTCAGTAAGGTCGAATAAAGTATGAATCAAACCACAACACACGATTGGGAAAATGTGGAAATTATTCAAAGAAACAAAGAAGAAGGCCATCATATTTCAATTCCGTACTCGAATGCAGAATCAGCTTTGAAAGGAGAATCTTCTCCATACTTTAAATCTCTTAATTGTATTTGGAATTTTTATTGGGTGAGTAAACCTGCTGATCGGCCTGAAGGTTTCTATAAACCTGATTTCGACGATTCTGGCTGGAAAGAATTACCTGTTCCAAGTAATTGGCAACTACACGGATATGGAAAACCTATCTATTCAAATTGGAGATACCCCAATAGTGTAAAGCTTGGGAAAAATATACCGAAAATTGATCATAATCATAATCCTGTGGGATTATACCGTACAGAGATTTTTATCCCTACCGAATGGGAAGGTAGAGAGGTTCTCATTCATTTTGGGGGAGTTAAATCTGCGTTCTATCTCTACTTGAATGGGTTTTGTGTTGGTTATTCTCAAGGAAGTATGACTCCTGCTGAATTTAATATATCAAAGTATATACAAAATGGTTCTAATATTCTAGCTGTAGAAGTCTATCGCTGGTCAGATGGAAGTTATCTTGAAGATCAAGACATGTGGAGATTAAGCGGTATATATCGTGATGTTTTTCTCTATTCTATTCCAAAAATTCATATTCAAGATTATTTTGCTCATTGCGAAATGGATTATAAGTACGAGAACGCTTTCTTTCAACTAAAAGTAAAAATAAGAAATTCAACAGAGAGTTCGGCCAACTCACTCTCAATTGAAGCAGATTTATTTGATAATCAACAGAATTCGGTATTTAGTAAGCCACTAAGATACACTAATATCCTCGTAGAAAAGAATAAAGACACTATAATAGCTCTAGAGGAAGAAGTTCAAAATCCCCAAAAGTGGTCAGCAGAAAAACCATATTTGTACAAACTCCTCTTGCTATTTAGAAATTCTGATGATGAAATAGTAGAAGCACATTGTTGTAATTATGGTTTTAAAAAGGTAGAAATAAAGGATGCCCAAATATATATCAATGGAAAATCTATTCTATTTAAAGGGGTTAATCGACATGATTTTGACCCTTCAAACGGAAACTATGTACCATATGAGAGAATGGTTCAGGATATTACGATTCTGAAGCAGAATAATTTCAATGCTTTGCGAACAAGTCATTATCCTGCTGATCCTAAATTGTACGACCTATGTGATACATTTGGTATATATGTACTAGATGAAGCCAACATAGAAACTCATGGATTTGGCGGTAGCGTTCCAGGTAAGATACCCACGATTTTTAAAAAAGCAGCAATTGATAGAATGCAACGTATGGTTGAACGTGACAAGAATCATGCCTGTGTCTTTATGTGGTCTTTGGGTAATGAATCAGGTTTCAATAAAACTATTCATCAATCAATGAAGGAAAGTGCTTTAAAAATAGATCCAACTCGTCCTATCCATTACGAAGGGGATCACGAGTTAGAAGTTTCTGATGTATTCAGCTTAATGTACCTCTCACCCCAACAAGTTGAAAAAATCGGTAAATATGAGAAAATTTCAACTTTAATCGTCCCACTTCCCTTTTCCAAGAAAATTACACCTAAAAAGTACCTCAATAAACCATTCATCTTATGTGAATATGCTCATGCAATGGGAAATAGTTTAGGTAATTTCAATAAGTATTGGGATGTTTTTGAAAAATACACAAACTGTCAAGGTGGATTCATTTGGGATTTTGTAGATCAAGGAATTAAAAAAGTTTCAGAAGACAACCAATTATATTGGGCATATGGTGGAGATTTTGGAGATAAACCAAATGATGGGCCGTTTTGTATTAATGGGCTTCTACGACCTGATAGAACTCCGAATCCTTCTCTTTTTGAAGTTAAAAAAATTTATCAGAACATTAAAGTTGAACCAATCGATCTAATTGAAGGTAAAATAAAAATATTCAATAAATTTAATTTTATTTCATTAAAAAATCTTGTAAAGGCACGTTGGGAATTGACTGAAAATGGAAATGTAATTCAAGAAGGAAACCTGCCTATACTGGATATTGAACCAAAGTTATCCCAGAAATATAACCTACATATTAAGAAAATCCAAGTTGCTCCAAGTTCTGAATATTACCTTATGATTAAATTCCTACTAAAAAAAGATACAATATGGGCTACTAACGGTCATGTTTTAGCTTGGAATCAATTTAAGGTTCCCTTTAAAGAAGCATACATAATTGATGAAGATATAATCGAATTGGATTCGAGATTAAGCATTATTCAAAGTAAAGATTCTGTTAATATATTTACGGATAAATTTCAAGTAATCATTGGAAAAAATTCAGGTTGTATTGAATCTTACGTCTTCGATAATAAGAAATTAATAATATCAGAGCTTGTACCAAATTTCTGGAGAGCTCCCACTGATAATGAAGTTGGAATTTTTCTTTT
>JBHLKP010000056.1:0-20457 GCA_048886525.1 Candidatus Hodarchaeota archaeon
TTTAATTCCTGTAAATATTCTTCAGCTTCCTTTCTATTATTTTGCTGTAAATTAGAAGTACAAAGATTATAAAGGATTATACTAAGATCTAAACTGTTTGAAGTTTTAATATAATTCAGACTTTTCTGATAATATGAAATTGCCTTTTCAATCTCTCCTTGAATTAAATAAATGTTACCTATATTGTTTAAACACATAGCTTGTTCAATTGTGTTTCCTAAATCCTCGAAAATAGCTAAGCTTCTTGTATAAACCTCAAACGCTTGATCTAGGTCTCCTTTTTGTTCATAAATAGTACCGATATTATTCAAAGAAGTAGCTAATTCCCATTTGCAAGCAAATTCTTCATAATGAGCAAAACACCCCTCAAAGCCTTTTAATGCAAGTTTTAATTCCCCTTGACTAATGTGAGTCAATCCTTTATTTAGGGAGATCACTGATGTAAGATAGGGATTTTGTTCACTATCATTAGCTATTGCTTCTTCAAAGTAATCCAAAGATCGATCGAGATCCCCAATGTATCGTGTTATAAGTCCTAAGTTGTTGTATAAGCTTGGAGGAACCTCCATTCCCAGTTCTTTATAGCAACTCAAGCTTTTTTGAAAATGATCATTTGCTTCCTCTATTTCCCCTTTGATAGCAAAAATTACTCCTAAATCATTATATAATTCTGCTATTACCTTCCTATTTTTAGATTTTTCCATTAAGAGTATCGATTCTTGTAAATCATTCATAGCAAGCTCTATTGCACCTTGTCTTCGATAAATCATTGCCCGAAGGATCTTATATATAGAAATTCTAGACTCTATTTCTTTTTTTTTCAAAGATTGAACGTTGTGAATTATATTTTCCCCTTCATTAATAGAAATTAAAGCCTTACTATATCTTCCAAGCCCTAGTAGAGCATTTGCCTTTAAATAGAGAGCTTCAGCTACCATTATTGGTTGTTCTAATTTATCACACTCCCCTAAAGTTTTTTCAGCGAGTTCTAATCCTTTTGTAAATTTACCATAATTTATATCTGATAAACTCGCAAGTGTTTGATTTTTAATCCGATTATATTCTTCTACCTCCTCTTTTGACATTTTTTTACGGCCAAAGAGTCTACCGATGAATCGATCAGACATGTATAAGATCCTCGTTTTTTCTTATCTAAGGCTATAATTAAATATTTTTATTGAAGTTAAAAAGTAAAGAAAAAAGTTTCTAGTATCAGTTATTTGTAATATTTATAAATAATAAAATGAAAAAAAAAAGGAATAATGAAGAACTACATGGCTCTTCATTTTATTTAGCTTTTAAACGACGACGTAGGATCGTAGCTGTTACAGGAAGTGAAAAAACACAACTTAAAGATAAAGCTGGCATACTATAGGAAAATTGTATATACTTTGAGTCAAAACTTACTGGATCCTTTGCAAGAAGAAAATCAATTTGGTCAGCTGATTGGGAATTAACGATTTTCACTGTGTCATTGCCATAGAATCCCATAAAATCACCGTTTAATCTGCCTGTAACATTTAAGTCTTTAAATAATGGCAATTCATTTAAATCCAATATTGATTTCAAATAGTCTACAAGAAGAGGCCGATTGAATTTGACTATCAAAGTTCTTATATTATGAACCTGAGGTTCTTCTGCTGGAATTTCATTATCAGTACACACAGTTGTCACATTGATGTTCGTTACTGAATAACTTTCAGGAAATTGAATCTTTACAGTTTCATAATTTCCTTCATTGTTTAAATTAAATGTTTCTGACTCATAATCCACAATTGCAATTATATCATGAAACTTCAATTGGCTTAAATCTTGGACTGGAAAGGATTTCGGTTTGATATCAAAACTTTCTGCATTTCCATCAATCTCATATTCGTAATCTGAATAGGTATTACCATCGTTATCAGTATTATCGTGATCAACAAGAAAATTGGAAGTAAAGCTATTGCCATAACCATCATCTCGAAGTTGTGAACTTCCAACGTTATTTTCAATGAAATCGTTGGCGGTTACAAGATTACCATTGGATCCACTATCAAGATTAATCCCATAAGAATCATCATAAAAGACAACATTATTTGAAATTTCTATATCCATCGAATTTTCTAAGAAAACACCATTTCCATCATTATTGCTAATTTCATTGAAAAAAATGTCGTTATCTGCCGAATCTTGGAGATATAATCCGTTACCTGTTTGATTGTAAATTCTATTATTTGTGATTGTATTGTTATTACTAGGATCAAGGAAAATTCCATGACGAATCGCAGCGGTTCCTGCAACACGCATTCGGATACCAAAATCATTGATGTAAGTAGATGTGTTTGAAGCGTAGATATCATTATCTGTTATAGTATTATAATCAGATCCAACCAAAAATAGTCCATTTTCCCCAAAACTATTATTAATATCATTGCTTGCTATTTGATTATTTGATGAATTTAGTAGATAGAGACCACTACCTGTAAAGTCATTGATAATATTATTTCTTATAATATTCTTATTACTTGGATCAAGGAAAATTCCATGACGGATAGCAGCGGTTCCACTGATTTTCATTCTTATTTGTGTTCCTACTAAGCCTGAATTCTGAGAAGCAGAGATTTCATTAGAATCTAGTATATTTTCATGTGAACCATTGAGGAATATTCCATTCTCTCCTAAAGTAGTTTCAATTATATTACCATAAATACTATTAAATGAGGATTCGAAAACATATATACCTGTACCTGTAAAATTCGAAATAAGATTAAAATTTATTTGATTTTCATTACTCGGGTCAAGGAAAATTCCGTGTCTAATAGCAGCGGTTCCACTTATTTTATACTTTATCGTACTTTTAGAAAGGGAAGTGCTTACAACTCCAACTATTTTATTCCATTCTACTGTGTTTTCACCTGAGTGATAGAGTAAAATACCATTTTGATAATTTAAAATTGTATTATGAATAACCATTCCATGAGTAACATTCCAGAGTACAATACCATCAATCGATCCAACTGTATCATAAAACCAGTTATTTTGTAATATGAAATACACTGTTGTATTGCTTATTGAGACCGCTGCGTCAGGAATGACAACTGGTTTATTCCCTTTTCGAACAATTGATGTGGTCAGCTCAATATTCTCTATAATATAAGGCTTTGATTCACTACCATCTCCAGGCCATTGCATTCTCTTCGCTTGTTGAGCAAAGTCATCATTTCCATCTATTGTTATTGGACTATCCTTACGTTTATAGTGGATCGCTAAGCTCCCAAAAGCGTTTTCATCTGATTTTTGGAACTCGTTGAATAACAGAGGTCTTACACTGGCAAATATTCCAATTATGAGTCCAGTTATCACTATCATTCCAATTATTAGTTTTTTATTCATATTTTTTGGCACTTCCAATAAATATTATCCATATACATCTTTCTTTTCTGAATTCGATTGTCATTTTCATTGCTAAGGGTGTTTTATTTTCAAACCGCGGATAAATTCTCTAGAATTCAGCTTAAAATTAAAATACTGCACTAGGATATTTATTTCTTTTGGAAAGGATTAATGGCTTTATTTTCACTAAAAATCCGATTTAATTCATGATGAATAGAATAGAAGCACCAAAAGAATTTTATAAACGAGTATAATAGTCTTTCAACAGGAAATTTTGTTGACTATAATCCTATATAGTGAATCAATTGCATTATAAATTAAGTTGAATGTAGACTATAGCCAAGTTAAGGAACTAGAAGTAATTCTAGAGTTCTTTAGATTTCAGACCTCACTTATAGATTACTGGATATGACCAAATTTTTCATCGCATTAGAAATAAAAGAAATTTTCCTTTTCTACTTCGATTAACCCATATCTTGATATTTTTCCTAAGAGTTATATTTTGATAGATGAGTTCACAACTGATTTAAAGTATGATTGGCTATTCTTTTGATTGTCAGGTTGTATTCAATGGGTTCCTTGGAGAGAAAGATTGAAATACTGGGTGAAGCAAGTAAATTTGATGTCTGTGCCTCAATGGCATCACCAAGAGATGTTTCTGGTACAAATCGAATAGGGAATCCAGATAAAGCTGGCATATGTCATGCTTTTACTCCTGATGGCCGATGTATTAGCCTTTTTAAAGTACTTATGACAAATAATTGCATTTATGATTGCAAATATTGCATGAATAGATGTAATAGCGCCAAAGAGAAAGTTATGTTAAAATCAACAGAACTAGCAAGAGTCTTTATAGGACTGTACATTAGAAATTATGTTGAGGGATTATTTTTATCATCTGGTGTTTGCCGTAGTGCTTCCCATACAAGTCAGCAAATGGTTGAAGCTCTTAATCTAATACGGAATAAATATCATTTTCGAGGATATATTCATGTAAAAATACTCCCTGGAACAGATAAAGAATGTATACGACAAATCATGGAAGTAGCAGATCGTGTTAGTCTTAATATCGAATTACCTAGTGCTTCTTATCTTTCTGAAGTCTCTAGTATGAAAAATTTTGAAACTGATATCTTAAAATGTCAAAAATACGTTCAAGAGTTAATTAAAGAGGGATTAGTACCAGCAGGTCAAACAACGCAATATATTGTTGGCACATCTGGGGAATCTGATAAGGAAATTATCCAAAGTCTCGATTGGGAATATAATAATCTTGATTTACGACGAGGTTATTTCTCAACCTTTTCACCAATTAAGGGATCTCCCATCAAATCGGTTGGTTCATACTGGCAGAAAAGAAGAAGAGAAAATTTCCTTTATCGAGTAGATTGGTTAATTAGAAAATATGAATATAAAATCAGAGACATTTTCTCTATTATGGACGAAGATGGAATGATTCCTTTAAATACTGATCCTAAAGTATCACTTGCATTAAATGACGAAATATTTCCTTTAGATGTCAATGAAGCCACCTTTAAGGAATTATTACGTGTTCCAGGTATTGGAGAGACTTCTGCAAGAAGAATAATTAACCTAAGGAGACTTAATAAAAAGATTAGTGACTATAAGGATTTACAAAGATCAGGAGTAGTGTTGAAAAGAGCAAAACCATTTTTAATTGTAAATGGTAAGCGTCAAACAAGATTATCAGAATTTTTCGCTAAAATGGGGTAAAATTTTTACATGTTTCGAAAAATTGAAAGAAATAAAGTTATTGATTCATTATCAAGACATAAATATGTGACAAGTGAGTTTCTGAACAAGGTAAAAAGCATTCCTAAAGAAATACTTGAAAATTTAGGAACGGAAGACGCGAAAAAAGCAGTTTCTATGAGTAGTGAAGTTGATCGTGATCTGCATGAGCACAAGGCATTTTTAAGGTTCAAAATTTCTCCTTATGGTGTATTATATGCTAAATTAGAAAAAATGCAGCATTATAACGAGGATAAACTTCTTAAGTTTTTCAAAACTAGGTTTCCTATGTTCATATTGCTATTTGAATCGAATAGAGGAGTTTTTTTGTCAGATCATAATTCCTCCATTTTATTTTCAAAAAGATCACTTGAAACTGTGTTAAGTGAATTAGAGAAAAAATTGCCATTAAATTCGTTTCTTCTCGACTTGAAAGAAGGGAATTATGAAGAAATTTGGGAGAGCTTTGCTAAATCGCAACTAATACAAACGAAAGAAGCTTCAAGACCAGTAATTAATTTATCAAAGAAGTGGAAAAACACTGTCCCTGTGAATGAATCTGTCGTTAAAACATTAGACCAATTCATCAAATAAGAGATATAGATTTTATTAACGTTCTTTTGAAGAATAATTTATTATAAGATGTATTATCTCAAGAGGCGGAGTAAATTAAAATGTTAATATTTTATGCTATTTATTGTCCTTTTAAAACATCATGACCTCCAACAGTAGTACGAGATGTTACCATGACATCAATTTTCAACCCTTATACTTTAGAACTAATAATTGGGAATATGTACTCGGGAAAAAGTAAAAAATTGATTAAAAGGGCGGTTATAGCAAAGCAACAAAACATACCAACTCTTGTATTTAAACCCAGCTTAGATAAAAGAAGTACTGACTTAATGTCAAAAGCGGGTATGAGTATTAAGTGTACAACATTGAAAAATCCTAAGGATATATTTAATAATATTCAAAATAGTTCCCTAATTCTTATAGATGAGGTACAATTTTTTGATGAATCGATCGTTTATATAATTCAATATCTCGTCGATAGGGGAAGTAATGTAGTTGTAGCGGGCCTTGATCGTGATTTTCGTGGACAACCTTTTTACGTAACTAGTTTCTTAATGGTTTTAGCCGATAAAATCACGAAATTGTATTCAAAATGTAGTATAGAAGGGTGTCACAATAAAGGTACGAGAACTCAAAGATTTAGAGATGGAAAGCCAGATAGTCTTCTATCTGAAACTTTTGAAATAGAATTCATCGCAGAAAAGATTGAATATATGCCTGTATGCAAAGAACATCATAAAATTCCTGACTTTAAAGAATTTATTGAAGAAAAAATAAGGATGAAATTAAAATGAATCAACATTCTAAGAATAAAAAGTGAGGAGATACAGAATGGAGGAAAACTTAGAAAAATTATTCGATCCGAATCAAAAACCAGTAATTTGGATTGAAGGTATAATTGGGTGTGGAAAAACAACCCTCACTCGTAAAATATCCAAGGAGCTAAATTTCAGAGCTATCTATGAGCCTGTTAATTTAGAACTTTTAGAAATGTTTTACAAAGATCAAGATCGTTGGGCTTTTGCTATGCAGATCGATTTACTTCACAGACGCTTTGCATTACAAAAATTGGGTTCTTTTGAATCGATTACTGGAAAAGGAGTTGTTATGGATCGAGGATTACCAGGTGATAGGGTTTTCGCTAAAATGCTGTACGAAGCTGGAAAAATTCATAGAATTGAATGGGCAATTTATGAAAGAGCGTACACCATCATGAGTAATTCCTTGATTCCCCCAAGTCTTATTGTTTATATGGATGTTTCCCCTGAGGAAGCTTTAAATCGAATTATAGACAGAGATCGAAAAGCAGAAAGAGGGGATTTATTACCCCTTGCGTATCTTAAGGAATTAGAAAAAGGATATTATAATCTTCTAGCTGAAATAGAATCAGGGAAACCTGCATGGAGTAGAGGCATGAAAGTAGTAAAATTATCATGGAATAGCCCTGAAGATTCTGCTGATTCTGATAAAAAAGTAATCAAGATAATTCGGAGATTAACACCCTATAGATCTTTAGATGAATTTATCGATTAAATTCACTCTTACATAAGATTAAGATACTGGAACCTTTAAAAATGACGCATATTAATATTGAGTTTAAAGCAAAATGCCCTGATCCGAAATTTATTAGAAATTTGTTGTTATATCATAAAGCAGAATTCAAAGGGAAAGATCGTCAGATAGATACATACTTTAATGTTCCAACTGGAAGATTAAAACTCCGAGAAGGAAATATTGAGACAGCTTTAATTCATTATGAGAGACAAAACCAAAACGGACCCAAACAATCAAATATACTCCTACACCATCCAGATCCTAGAAACACTAAAACTTTAAAGGAGATTCTCTGTAAAATTTTAGGGAAGAGGATTGTTATAGATAAAGAACGCGAAATATATTTCATTGACAATGTCAAATTCCACATTGATAGTGTTCAAGAGTTAGGATCATTTTTAGAAGTTGAAGCTATTGATATTGATGGTTCTATAGGAGTTAAGAAACTTCAAGAGCAATGTAATTATTATTTAAATTTATTTAAAGTTTCAAAAAAGGATCTAATTGCAGAATCTTATAGCGATCTCTTAATCAGATCAAAGAGGTAAAGGTTTGTTATTTTTTACTGAAATTAAGATCTAGATTGCTAAAATTATCCTTACTGGATATATTTTTCTCTATTATTTTAACATTAAGAAATTTGAAATATTTAAATCGAAATGTAAATTGAAAAGGGCAATAAGGGAAAAAAGTGGTTATGAAAAAAGAAACGAATCAATTAAAATGGTTGCAAACTGCTAGTTTAATATTTTTCTTAGCCTTAATTCCTTTAATACTTCAATTACCTTTAATTGAGTTTACTTGTAATCAGGCTGTTAGAGATTTAATCCCAAACACTCAATTATTTTGGCGAATAGTTACAGAACTTGGTGGAAAACTCATTTATCTTGGGTTGTTCTTTATTATATTCTGGGTCGTTGATAAAGTTCTAGTTAATCGTATTAAGAAATATCTTTTAGCTAGTTTTTGTGTTAGTTTATCCATTTGATTGACATTAAGAATATCCAACAAAATCAATACCTCTACAAATTTTACTTGAAAAAAGATATTTCAAATGGCAAAGGATGTTAATAAGTGCGTTCGGTAAACATCTTTATTTTCTATCTTTTTGATTACATATAAATCTTCTAAAGAAGGGGCCTTTCCAGAATACAATTTTTAGCGGAAAAACTCTTATTTTGATATAACTTAGCAAAACATCTATTCCCAGAATTTTTGAAACAACATCAAGGCTATACTTTTTTTGCAGAAAATCAAAACATTCAGCTACTCCTTCTTGAGAAATAATCTTCTGAGAAACAGCTTCAATCATAATACCTGAATTCAGAGAAGGATCTGTTGGATGCGTTTTATCAGTACTAAGAGCGATATTTGGATTTCTTTGTATGGATTTTGCTATCATTGACTTTTTCTTTACTAAAAAGGATAGATTACATTTTCTTGGTTCATTTATAAAAATGAATGGTTGAATTCTCGGATTTCCATAATAATCAATAGTATTACAATACATTAATGGTGCATTTACTAAAAATTGAGCTATATAATTAGGTAAAATGCATGTATGGCCATTGAGTTCACATTCTATTTTCATAAGTTCTTCCCATATTTTTATAGCTTAATGAGATCTGATCTCGACGCCTTCCACATGAAAATCTGTTCAGGAGTAACTTGAATGACTGTCCTACTAAGAATTGGAAATATTTGCCAGGCACGAGGAAGATAACGATTAAATTTACGATATTGATTCATATAAAGAGAGTATTTTTTGTTAATAAGAAAATATATTCGAGCTAAACGTACCGCATATAGGATATGTAATATTATTCCTGTTTTATAATTATATCCGTAAATTTTTGTTTTTCCCGTTATTAAGACACCAACGCGTTTTGTAAGATCCTTATGCTTTTTAGAGTCAATGAAAAGACTAATCTTCTTCAATCTAATCAAATTCTTGACTTTTTTACTCTTAATTGATGTAGTAATAAAAAAATTTCTACCATTAAATACAAACAGAGTAGGAGTTACATGAGGCATTTTCCCAGGCGAAATTGTGCCTATATAAGCAAAATTTGATATTTTAATTATATTTAATAATCCATCAGGAATTGATTTGACGTAAAGAAGGCGGAGATGAAGAATGTTTATCGTAGAAAGAGAGAATGTAGCAATAAGATAAAGAATTAAACCTATTAAGATCACCCTATCCATTATACCAAGAGGAATGAGAGTAAAACCTCCACTTATTGCTAAATAATGTATATAGTCAGCATTTTCTAAATTCCTGATATCATTTGGTGAAAAATGAGATTTTATCCTAGGGGTTCTCAAATATCTTGCTAGATGAAAATTTCGACGAATTTGGGTCAATATCACATAAAGGGATAAACTAAGTCGATAGCAAATATCGAATGTTAATAACAAGATGAATCCTAAAAGGGGGGGAGGGATGACTAAAACGTTCAATTCTTCTTTTAAATGAGTTAAAAAGTTGTTTAAACCGAAAGATGAGGAAGTAAAGAAATAATTCAACACAATAACAAAAGTGATGATTGTGATAACAATAGAAGAGGGATGAAACATATTTTCTAGAAATTCAACTAAAAACTTTTTATTGACCCTATTCATTCTTTCAATTTCAACATTTCTCAATTGATCAGCATAAAGGAAGATGCCAATGGTCCACAAAAAGAGACCTAGTGCACCACAACTACCTGCAATAATGTATGAAACTGGGATTCGATATATGATAAAAAGACCAAACCCCCAGAATAAATATATTAATAATAATAGGAAGACATTAGCAGGAGATTTAAATCTGTTGAATGGCCAGACTCCTTCGAAAATTTGTTCTTGTAGAAATTTGTATTTCTTTAGGGGTTGCATAAAACCGAGTTTCACAAATCCTTTACTCCTATTTTCAGTTATTATGATTCCTGTTATATCTTAATATTCCAATTTATCTGTTTTATAAGATCAGACTTCATAAACATAACCAGAATTTTCGTGGTTACATTACAAATAATTTATCCTGCTCTACATCCATTGGGGATAGCTCTTTCAGGAACAGCTAAAGCTGGATTAATCCCATCAGAATATCCAATATCAATAAGCATTCCCTCAGATACCTCTCCCATCATTATTCTGGCTTTAATGTTTACTAAAAACAACGCCTGCTTCCCTTCCACCTCTTTAGGATTTTTACGTTCCTTTTTCATACCAACAAGAATCTTCCTTTTATGATCCCCGAAATCTACTATCATTCTAACTAGGTTATCAGATTTTGGTATATCCTCCACAAGTTCAATCGTTCCAACTCGGATATCAATTTTCTCAAATAGATTGAAACTGATCTCGTTCTTTAAAGGAGCTGGTTTTATATTTTTCATAAGAAAGAATATCTAAGCTTTTTCTTATTAAGATGATGTTTATTAAAAAAGATTATTCATTTATTGACGCGATTAAATCAGCATTATTAATTTTGAAAAAAAGAATTTAGGGATAAAGAAATAATTAATTTTATTTCTTCAATCCTTTTTCGGTTTTCGATTAATACCTATTGCTAATAAAAATAATAATAGAAAAGGAATTTCATAGGAAACTTGATTTGTGGTTGTTGTACCTGTAGAAGTATCAGAAACTTTTTCTCCAGCATAGATCATAACGTTAACTTCAATATGCTGCTCTGATGATGGAATATCTGGATAATAACCACCTTCTCCGCCATCTAGATGGGAAATGGTTAGGTAGAAAAAATCAAAGCCTTCATCACTTGCATTATAAGTTGTTTGAAACCCTTCAGAAATATTTTCAGCTGTCATCATGAATGATTCTATAATATGCTCATAAGAATCATTTTTGCTAATTTCCTTCATGATATTGACACCAAATAAGTGATCTTGCGAATCAGAGGGAAAATCAATAGAAACATTTACTTGATTAGGGTTAATAAAGTTGCGAAATTGATATATTTTGGTTTCCCATGGTAGAATTTCCCAAGTTTCATCATATGGATAATTTTTAGCATAAATGTCATCAGTTCTAGGGAATCTAATAGGATTAGGACCGCAATCAAATTTCTCATAATAGTATTCTCTAACATTACCAGAATATTTATTGTCCACAGTACTTGCTATTACCCAGTTTAAGAAAAGTTGTTCAAATGATAATGTAGGAAAATATTGGTTTAATATGTGCATAATTGCTGTCTTACTTTGAAGCTTTTGACCTCCTGAAGATGCTTGATAAATAGCTGATAGATTGGCACTACCATATTGATCATAGAGATAAGATAAAAATGAGTTCACTGCTGCATAATCTGTATCAGCACGAGCATTTTGGTAATCCCAATAGAGAAGAGAAACACCCGTTGGTATAGTTACACCCATTGTATCATTTATTCCTCTAGCATAATCATATAATGTCTCTGATAATCTTGAACAGCCTTCATTGAACCAGATCTTTTCATCGGGGTCATATCCTTGTTTTACAAGATGTTGTAATTCATGAATAAGAGTTGATTCAGAACCAGAAGATTGTGCATTAACATAAACTATTTCACCATCGTAACCACTCCCGAGATCTAGATCTCTGGGAGAAAAGTATCCTCCAACTCCAAGCGGCATTTCACTGTATAGAATTACAACTCGACCATTTCCGTCTATATCTGATGGGGCAGCAAAATTATCTAACATGATTGGGAACATAATATTATCAAAACGATCTCCAATTCCAACGAAATTCTGAAGTTCAGGTAAGCCATTTTTAAGAAAGATATATGCTTTATCACTAATATACTTGCATGTAGCATTTTCAGGCTGATATTCATCACCATCACTTACTTCAAATCTTTCCTCTTCTTCAATATCGTATATATGATCATTTATAGCTTGTACAGAGTCTATGGATATTAAATTTTCAGTAATTTTTTCACTAAGAGTCGAACTCCTATTCTGATTTCCTGACACGTTTTTAATAGGGACTGGTATCATTGTCATCCCGATTAATCCAACTAGCACCAAAATCAGAAGAGATCGAACACGAATTTTTTGAATTAAATTAGTGGGTTTCATTTTCTTCAATCTACCTTTAGTTCAGTACAAGTATTTAGAAGTAATTGAAAAAGAGTTTCATTCGTGAAGCCATAAGAAAGCCTCATTGTAGCTATTTTTTTGCGATTCACTGAAAATCTTATAAGAAAGGCATTAAACATTAATCGAGACACAAACATGACACACTTCTTAGAGGAACTATTAAATCCACGATCAATCGCTCTTCTGGGAGCATCAAACAATATTCAAACAATGGGGACAGGCCAACTCTACGTATTAATGAGTCGCTTCAAAGGGAAGATTTATCCTGTTCATCCAAAAGAAGAAAAGATCCTAGGGTTAACCACTTATAAAACACTGGAAGAATTACCTGAAGTTCCTGATTTATTGATCATTACGCTCCCAACAAGACTCGTAATCCCATATCTCGAAAAAGCTGGAAAGATTGGAATTCCTTATATAATAATTGTATCAGCTGGATTTTCAGAGATTGGTAAACCTGAAAATCAAGAAGAAATATCCGAAAAAGCCAAGCTGTATGGTATGCGTATAATAGGGCCAAACTGTATTGGAATTGTCAATCAACATTGCAAACAGGGCATTTTAAATTGTACATGGTTCCCTTTTGAAATCTCAAAGGATTTAGAGGCAAATATAGCTATTGCAAGCCAATCAGGATCTTGGATATCTCAAATTCTAGTATGGGCGGAAAAAAGAGGATTACGTATTGGAAAGGCAATCTCTGTTGGAAATGAAGCCGATATTAATGTGACGGATTGTTTGGAGTTTTTTCATCATGATCCAAAAACCAAAGTAATCGCTCTATATATCGAAGGAATCAAGAAAAATGGCCGAAAATTTATCGAAGTCCTGGAAAAGTTAACTAACATAAAGCCAGTTATCGTAAATTATGTAGGAGGAACAGAAGCAGGTTCCCGCGCAGGGTTGTCTCATACAGCATCATTAGGAGGAAGACCAGAAATCTATGAGACAGTCTTTAAACAATCAGGAGCGATTCGTGCTCAGTCAATGGAGGAGCTTTATGAATTTTCTCATGCTTTTTCCCTTGCTCATCCTCCTAAAGGTGATCGAGTAGGGCTAATAACCAATTCTGGTGGACCCGCGGTTACTCTTGCTGATAGTTGTGAAAGAAATGGATTAAAAGTACCAATTTTTTCAAATTCTCTTCAAAAACAGTTAAATGAGATAATACCTCCCGTTGCCTCTTCAAAGAACCCAATTGATCTAACTTTTGATATTAATTTTCCGTTGTTTTATCAAGAAATTCCCAAACTCGTCTGGCGATCAGGAGAGGTTGACTCACTCATTTTTTATGGTGTTTTTGGACCAACAAGCATTGAAAGAATGATGATGTTTAACAATTTCAAATTTAGAGAAATCTTTCAAATAGAAGCAATGGAATATGTACTGACTAAGACTTTGAAAGGATTTGTTAAATGGATACATGAAGAAAAGATTCCTGTATTAGTTAGTTGTATCGATACTGGATATAGAGCTGTAGACTTTCTTCAAAAAAATGGAATTGCGGTTTTTAAATTTCCATCTACGACTGTGGTAGCTTTAAAAGCATTAATAAGTTATTATTCTAAGAAAAACCATTAACATTAATTTAAAAGAAATTTTTGATTAAAGCTGCTACAGACGTTCATGGGTTGGTATTTGGTAATATTAGGGGTGGAAGATTTAATTTAATTCAATATAAATCTCTAATTGTAAAGAGTTCTCAGTCTAGGAAACATAAATTTAGTTATTTTTCGTAGAGAAATAAGTTAAAAGACTTGTTACAAGATATTTGTTTGAGTAAGACAAATAAATATGTCCTTTCACTAGACGTTATTATATCGTAAAAGGTGATCAGATTAATATGCACATTCCTGACGGATGGATCGACCCAGTTTTCCTAATTGTAACTTGGATTGTTACAATAATTATAATAACAGCAAGTTTGCATAAATTACGTGATATTGAAGAAACAAGGATTGCCTATATGGCCGTATTAGGGGGAACTATCTTTGCAGCACAAATGCTTAATTTTCCTATTATAGGGGGTACTTCTGGTCATCTCTTAGGAGGAGTTTTAGCTGCCTCTATTGTAGGACCATGGGGAGCAGTTTTAGTTTTAACAGTTGTTCTTCTTATCCAAGCTCTATTATTTGCTGATGGTGGTATTATAGCTCTTGGAGCAAACATCTTTAATATGGGAATTGTGGGTGTTTTCATTGGTTATATAATAATTAGATATTTAATGCTTAATTTTGATTCAAAAGAAAAGAAAATCCGTTATTATAGTGGTGTCTTCTTAGGATCACTATTATCCGTGGTTGGCGCCTCTTCCTTAGCTGCCATTGAAATAGGGATACCAATCATCAATACTCCAGCAGCTATTCCATTTACAGTCGCTTTACCAACTATTCTACTCTATCACCTATTAATAGGTATTGGAGAAGGGATTATCACAAGTGTTATCGTATTATACTTTAATACGATTGATATGAACGTTTTTCTTGAATTTGAGAATCCAAAATTCGATATTTCTAAGCATAGAGGGTAGTAGATGGAATCAAAATATAAGATTATAATTGGAAGTGTTGTGCTATTAACATTATTACTGCTACTAACACCATTTGCAGATCCAAATCCTGATGGTTTAGAAAGAGCTGCAGAAGACTATGCTCCTGAAGGTTCTGTATTCAATTTAGGATTCTTAACTGATTATGGGGCGAAAGATTCTATTTTATATAAAATTCTTAGGAATGAATCCCTTTCTATTATTGTTTCAGGTTTTATGGGGCTCATAATAATAATTTCGATATTTTTAATCCCCCTACTGATTAAACGCAGAAAGAAAACAGCTAAATCTATGCAATGAAATAGCTCTGAGAAATAAAAATGACGGGGTCACATTCACATAAACATTATCCTCCCGATAGAGAAAATAACTCAAGAGGTGTCGATGTACGAAGTAAAATCATAGCTAGTGTTATTGTTGTGCTTGGGTGTTCCTTTATTGTTACAATTAACCAGTTATTATGGTTTTTTATTTTACTTTTACTCTATTTCATCATTCTTCAACCACGGAAATCTCTTTTCAAACATACGCTGGCAGCTCTTCCAATTATTTTTTCCTTAACATTAATTTCGTTTTTATCGTTCAGTTCCTCTTCTATATCATATAGGAATATCTTTTATACAACCATTCACAACAATGTGTCTTTTGCTTTATTTTCAGGGTTAAGAGGTATATGTATAGTTCTATTTGTTTTAAGCATTATTAATTCTGAGGAATCATTTTTTGAGATTATTTATGGTTTAGATGACCTTAAAATGCCTAGATTAATCACAAATTTAACTTTCTTAACCTATAGATTTTTCTTTCTAATGCAAGAAGAATTCTCTAGAATTCTCGAAGCAAGATCAAATAGATTTTATGGCCAGAAAATATATTTGAATTTAACTTCACTAAAAATAACAGGAAACATAATTGGTTCTGTTTTAGCACGATCATTTAAAAGAGCGGAATATATTTCTGCAACACTCGCAGCAAGAGGATTCACAGGAAAAATGTCTCATCCAGAACAACCTTGGACTCAAATGGGATTCTTATTCATTTTTTTTACCTTGTTTTATGTGTTAACACTTATGATTATTGGAGAATACCTACCAATTTTAAGTTGAGAGAATTATAATGAGTAAATCGGTTTCATATGAAAAACATCATGAATATAAAATGGAAAAAGCTCTTGAAATTAGAAATCTATCTTTTCGCTATTCACGGAAACAACCTCCCGCTATAAATAGTATTTCTACAAATTTTCCAAAGAATTGTTTAACAATAATTGCAGGTCCAAATGGCTCTGGGAAAACGACGTTAATGAAACATTTTAATGGATTATTTTTACCCCAGGAGGGGGAAGTAATTGTTTTCGGAGAAAAATTAACAAAAAAAAACCGGAGGAACATTCAACAAATAGTAGGAGTCGTTTTTCAGAATCCCGATGAACAAATTTTTTATCCACGTGTTTATGATGATGTAGCTTTTGGACCAAAGAACATGCGTTTACCCTTATCAGAGGTTCAACAAAGAGTCAAAACTGCATTAGAGGAAGTAAAAATAAAGAATTTGAAGGAAAGAATTACTTTCAATCTATCTTTTGGAGAGAAAAAGAAGGTCGCCTTCGCAGGTATTCTAGCAATGAAACCAGAAATTTTTGTTCTGGATGAACCTACAATAGGTATTGATCCTTGGTCTAAACCTAAGATGATTGAAATTATAAAATCTTTCAAACAAAAAAGAACTGTTATTGTTATTACTCATGATTTTGATATGATGAAGGCCGCAGATAGGATTATTTTGCTAAAAGAAGGCCAAATTGAGGGAGAATTTTCTTCCTTCGAAAATTTTTTTCACCAGGAATTCTTAACCTAAAAAGTTAAGGAGCGAACTAAATGGTAAATAAAAATGCTATACGCAAGACAATTACTTTTTCATGTGAATCAAAGTTTAAAGAATTAATAAAAACTAAAGTTAAAGAATTTGGTTATCAAACAAAATCACAAATGATAAGAGATGCTCTACAGCAATTTTTTGAGTCAGAAAAGGGATTGGAAACTATTCCAGGATCCGTTAAAATTACAGCAATTATATCAGTTGCGTATGATCATCACGACCAAGCTTCAGTAAGTAATTTCATGGAAATTCAACATTCTTCTCAAGTTTCCTATTCATTTCACCATCATATGGATCATGGGGAGTGTTTAGAAAATCTAATCATTAACGATACAACAGAAAATGTTAAAAAATTGTTAAAACGCTTCCGCTCAGTCGCAGGACTAAAATACATATCTTTTCAGATTGTTTCTAGATCTCAAGAGATCTATACTTAACATTCTTGTTCATTTTTTTTCTTCTATGCTTTTTGATTAGAGTAAAAATTAGAACTCCTATGAAGAGTATTTCTATTCCCCAGAATGATGCTACAGGGGATGGATATGTTTCACTTACCAAACTTGATTCAAATTCAATGAACTCTTGAAATGCTAGTAACGCCTGTACTTGATCCAGAAGATAGAAAGTAGATGTTTCAGATAATATATCTATAAGCCCTTCTATTGCATTATTCGCGCTAGTTGGAAATTTTAAAATTATATTACAACGAGTGATCAACGCTTGATCGAATATATTAGTATTAATAGAAGGTTCATGGACTAATGTATTATAATTTTCAAAGAACTTACCTTCCGCAGATAGGAGAAAACCATTGATAAACGCATTCAAACGATCTTGAATCCTTTGAGAGGTACTTCTAACTGCTAGTGCATTACTTATATAATTTAAAGCAATGAAAAGCTCTCCTTGTTGTTGGCATTTATATAGATAGGATGTCCATGAAGAATTTAAACTAAATTGGTTTGGAATACCTTTAGTAATGTTTGTTAGCTGATCAATGGTTTCTAATACATTATTTGCATAACTCTGCAATTCACTTAACTCAAAAATGCTTGGATGAGCCACAGCACTAGCAAGTATTTCAATAAAACATATTTGATGTAAAGCATTCCTTATTGAATTGTTAGATGGTTCAATAATCGTGCTAGTATGAATATCTAAGTTGTTCTTAGTTTGATTCCAAAGAAGTGAACATTTATTTTGAAAAACCATGAGTATTTCAGGATTTATTGTTATATCTTCTTCTGAATATGATAAAAGACATCTTAATGCTTTTAGTTGAATTGTTAAAGTTTTATCATCCAATATGGAGCTGTTCCAAAATGGATAAGTTTCAAAGAGAAGGTTTCTTCCCAAATTCCAATGAAAAGATTGTTCTTCAAATTGACTTAACATCCATATTAAATCTAATAATTCAGTTATATTGATTATTAGAGATGAATTAACAGTTCCATTAACTATGAATGTATTAATAACTGAATAATTTGAACCAATCAGTAAATCGATGGAATCTTCTACTTCATTAATTGACACCATTAGATCTGGGTTATCTTTTTGTTCAGTAATTAAGGTTGAAACGGTGAATGTTGAAAATACGTGAGTGGTATTCCCTTTAGTATCATTTCCGTATGCATGGAGCGTATAGGTACCATCAGGTAAAGGTCTTACGGTATCTGACACCCAAGTTTTATTGTATGTGTCTACTCCAGCAATATAGTACCAAAAGTGAGCTGCATTCCCAGTCAATGAAATATTAACCATTTCAGTACCTTGGATTGTATTAACTGGACTAATAATTGTCACTGTTAAATCAGTTATTATAGATGTGGTGTCATCATTAGCTGATAAGAGGAATGTGAGTATAAATAGCGACGTAGGAATAAGAATCAAAATTATCAGTACAGGTAAAATCTTGGAATAGGATTTTTTGGGTTTAAAGAGCAATGGAGGTTTTCCTTTTTCCATTCGTTTTATTGATTGCCTCCCTTTCTTGATATATTCTTCAAGTTCTTTTTCTGATGGACCTTCAAAAACTTCTCGACCCCTAGCGCTACTCATACAAGAATCACATCATTTATTGACTATGGATAGAATCCTATCACAAAATTTCGCGATCTCTTCGGAAAAGGGATGTTCTTTATCTTCAAGAACGTAAATTCTTTCAGTTACGAAAGGGATACGACGAAAGGAGTAAAGAATAGGTATTTTCAAAATGCTTTCTAGCAATATGCTGGAGATCTCTTGAAGATTAGATTGAGCAATCTTCATATCTTCAGGACTTGGGTCAAATTTGAGATCTTTTTTTGCTTCTATTTGGTTCATAACTGCATAAAAATTCGCTCCTTCGAGTTTTGAATAACATTCTGATATTATTAAGTTCAATCCTTTAGCTTCGGATTTTACTGGTCTAGTAACAACCATTATCTTATCAGAAACGACTAAGGCGTCTAGAGAACGAAAAGTGATACCAGGCATGCAATCAATAATTAGAAAATCATATTTTTCTGAGGTACAGTAACGAATGAACTCGAATAATTTTGCAAGAATACGGCCTTCACTATGCTGAGCTAGCTTGGATCGAACTTTTGTTGATTTCTGTAGTATTTCAACATCTGAAAAGACGCAGTCAAATTTTTTTTCATTTGTATGTGATATCACTTCATTAGGGGCAGCTTTACCAATTAAAAATTCCGTGAAAGAGGGGATTTCTTCCATTGAGCGCGAAATAATCGAATTAGATGAGAAATATGATTGAAAAGAAGGGGCTCGTAAATCAAAGTCCACTAGACATACTTTCTTTTCAAGATTCGCTAATTTAACGGCAGAATTAACTGATAAAAGAGTTTTTCCAACACCACCACGATAACTGTGGAATGATATGGTCTCCATCATTCATCTACTCCTATGATTTTGTAATGAACTGTCGTTGCTTTCTCTTCCCCAGGAACTTTTACACGTTTTTTCAATAAGAAACCATTATCCGCTAGAAAATTAAGATAACGTGATTCTAATCCTCTACTTCTACCAGTTGTATCTGCTATTTCTGTGCTAGTTACCCAATTATCCTTTTTTTGAATCGTTCGATATGTTTTAAAAATACCAGGTCTTGATTCTTGAAGATTTAATATTTCTAAGCTTGATGGCATTATTGAAAAGTCAGTGTCTTTTATAATCGATCGTTCATCATCATAAGGATGACCAGTTTGCCCAGAATAAGCCCCCATAGCTCTCAAAGAGTCCTCAATCTTTAAAAGTCTATTAGATATGGTTTTAATTTCTTCCAATATTTGCATTAGGACTTTGATCTCTGGACTTGACCTAGAGTTAACCATTTTTACACATCATCTAATTAAGATAAACAGTCTTATATGAATTATGTAACGCGCAGAGAATTAACAATTTTATTAACGTAGTGAAACGTTGATCAATCCAGATGTGTTAATTAAAAATAAACAAATTAATTTGTTACTCAATAATATTTGCAATCAATCATATGAAGTAAATATATACTTATTATCCCATATTACTAGAATAAAAACTGGTGTAGGAATATTGCTATTTTTAATAATTAAACTGTTTATTTTCTAAATATAATATAAGGAATCAGTTAAGAAAACACGAACATTTGAAAAGCACTTTGAATCTAATTTGTAAAAGCCTAATCCAATTGTGATAATCTCTTAT
>JBHLKP010000057.1:0-20090 GCA_048886525.1 Candidatus Hodarchaeota archaeon
TTATTATTACTAGAAGTCATAATTGCCCATTATAGAGGTACAAACTACCAACGTTTATTGGATTTAGTAGCTCAAACCGTTGTGGTTCGAAAAATCAGGTAATTCTCACATTTAGAAAGATCATTTGCTTGATTGTGTTTTTTCAAGATTTATTGATCTTTTTCCATTGGTGAAGTAGATTTTTAGAGAGGATGACTTATCCCCACTTTTCCAAGTCGGTTCACTTTCTGCATTGAAGGTTAAATTTTAATTTCTCTGAAATAAATCTCTTTTTCCATTGAGTTTTTTGAAATTAACGTACCTTATGGGGTTTAAATATATGAATGAAGATGAGAAGCTAGCAGCATTATTTCGACAGCAGTTTGATAAACATATGGACTTAAATCCAGTAATCGCTACAATCTTGGGTTATAAACATGAAAAATACGATCATTTACTCCCTGATGGATCTTTAAGGGCCTTTGAAGAGAATATTCTTCTTACTATGAATCAGAAACTTCAATTAGGGACTGATATTGATTATGCTTCTCTTTCTGAGGATGGTAAGCTTGATTTAGACTTATTAACCTTCTTTCTTGATCTTCAGCTTTTTCAATCCAATGAGCTTGCTTTTTGGAGAAGCGGGGCTCCAGGTCTCAGTGGAGTTGGTTTAATTGCTCAGGCAATCTATTTTTTATATTCAAGGGAATTTGCTCCTTTAGAGACAAGAGTTAAATCCATTATTGGGCGTTTAAATGCCACTCCTCGTTTTCTTGAAGAAACCAAGTCAACTTTTCAATTTCCTGTCAAGTTATGGATTGAGACAGCTATTGAAGAGGGAGCCAGGACTATTGGTTTTCTTCAATTAATTTTACATACGTTGAAACCAAATTTAAATGAGGATCTCTTTCAGGAATTAACCAAAGCTATTGAAGTTGCTAGTTCAGCTATTCAACAGTATTCTGATTGGTTAACAACCGAGATTTTACCGATTTCGTCCCATCATTGGGAAATTGGTCCGCAGAAATTTGCTCGCTTAGTTGAACTTCGAAGAATCGGAAAGACTCCTGAAGAAATCCTGCAAATTGGAGAAAAAGCATTAATTGACACCAAAAAAGAAATGGAAAAGCTAACCCAAGAGATTTTTCCTGATAAGACCGTTGAAGAAGTCCGAGAAACGTTAAAGAATGACCATCCTCCTACATTCGAAATGGTTTTAGAGCATATATCTGATTTAAACAAAGAGGCCCGTGAGTTTGTCCTGAAAAATGAGTTAATGGATTTACCTGAAGGTGAACGGCTCCAAGTTTTGACTACTCCTTCATATCTTGTTCCTCTTCTTCCGTTCGCTGCTTACATTTCTCCCGAGAAATTTTCTAAAGATCAAACTGGAATTTACATCGTTACACCGACTGAAGGAAGAGATGAAATGTTAAAGGAGCATTCTTATGCCAGTTGTAAAAATACAGCTGTTCATGAGGGGTATCCAGGTCACCATGTTCAACTTACAGCAGCCAACTTACAGCCTAGTCTTATCCGAAGCATTGTTCAAGGAGAGGAGACAGTGGAGGGTTGGGCTCATTATTGTGAACAGCTGATGGCGGAAAAAGGATTTTTAGGTAAGAAAGAAATTTTTATTCAGCTTCTTGACCAATTGTGGCGAGCGGTCAGGATTATTGTGGACATTAAGTTACACACCTCTCAGATGACTTTCGACGAAGCTAAGGACTTTATGATAACAGAAATTGGCATGAATGAGCAGGCAGTTCTTGCTGAATTAAAGCGATATACTTTTACTCCTGGATATCAATTTAGTTACTTATTAGGTAAATTTATGATCCTTGAGCTTCGTGATGAGGTTAAACAAAAAATGGGATCGCTTTATTCTGATCGATTTTTCCATAATACTATTCTCGAAAGTGGTGGTATTCCTATTGAGTTTTTACGTCGGTTATTTAATATTCGGATTGCTGAATTGCAGCTGAACGGAACTTAATTAAAATATTCTTTGAATACAAAAGATTGACTGTTTAATTAGTGCCACTCTTAAAGGAGAATTACTCACTCATCCTCTCAATTATTTTTTTAACGAGTATTACTAGCTGCTCTATTTTTGTGATACAAAGTAATATATTGGTGAGTTTTTTGGTTGAATTAACACAATCTTGGTAAATCCAGCTTTTTTAACAATCTTTTCAACCGTTACCGGGTCTACTAATAAAAGATCCCACCATTCATCTCTCAAGTCTTTATAAATGAGTCTTATTCGTACTAGACCTGGAGAACGTCCTTTTTGACGATTTTTTTCCTGGTATTCAAGATGAATGGGATTATCCGTAAGAAAAGGATCTCGACAAGAGAATATCAGGAGTCCTCCCTTTTTTAAGAATGAATTCAACCGTATTAACAGCTCTTCTGTTTTTTTTTCCTCTCCACATACTCCGAGGTTGTTTCCCATCATCAAGATAACATCAAAAACATTGAATAATGGTGGTTTGTCTAGTTGACAAATATTGGCTATATATGTAAGTTTTAAGCCTCGAGCTTTCGTGATCTCGATTGCTTCTGGACATGAGTCCAGTCCCACTACTTTATGTCCTTTTTGCTGTAAATATGTCGCAACTCGCCCTACACCACATCCAACATCAAGAATTGTTGATTCAGGAGGGATATGGTTTAATACCTCGATTTCTTCTTTCTCCCACTTTGTTGGCTCTTCAAAGAGATATTTTACCTCTGCCTCTTTTTTATAACCATCGTCTCTCTCTATTATATGTTTGGCATTTAAATCTCCTTTCCAGTAAGAGAGGATACTTGCTCCAAATGCTGTTTTCAATCCTATCACCATTTCAGAGTTTATTCAGGATGAAACACGTTTATTCATTACTATTGCGTCTTCAGGACAAGTGGTAACATAAAGACCACATCCATAGCATTTAGTTTCATTGAAGATTGTGTCTCCTCCTTCATTTAGTGTTCTTGCTTTAAAATAACACATAGAAGTACATTTTTTGCAATTATTACATTTTTCTGGATCATGGGTTGAAAAATACGGACTATTTTTTCCTAATCCTGTCATATTCATTCGTATAAGTCCTTGAAATGCCGAACAGCAACAAGAACAACAACTACAGATTGTTTGAATATTCATTTCATCTTCCTCAGGATGATGTAAAGCTAGGTGTACAAGTTCCTTTTGATGGGCTTCTAAAATGATCTTTTCCGCTTCAGGTTTGGAAATAATTTCAGCTATACCCTCATTGGCATTCTTAATTGCGTTCATATTAAGGGTTAAGCAGATTTTCAGTGGTAAATCACAATTCTGCAGCTCGGTTCGACAGAAACAATTTTCTACACCAATTGTTTCTACTACTCGAATGATTGAAAGTATTTGATCCAAATGTAGAGCAGTTTGACGTTTGTCAATCTTGATATTGACTGGTATGGTCACTGCTTTCCATCTTTCCTTAAACAGTAAGACATTTTCTTTTGACCAATTACTTTTCTTATTCCTGATCATCTTTTTCCAACAACGAAGTTTTAAACTTCTTTTGGAATGGTGAAATATTTAAAATTTCCACAAGATAGAAAAATCGTATATAAAATTCTCTACAAAGTGATGCTTGATTCACCTCAATTATTCAATTAGTTCCTTTTGATTTCAGGATTTTCTCTCATTGGTTATGAAGATGGAACATCAAGATGTTGTGTACCATGAATTACGGAAGCAAATTGACAAGATGCCTGTTGGTATACCCCCAACGGATTCTGGAGTTGAGATCCGAATTCTTAAGCATTTGTTTACTCCTGAACAAGCAAAGATTGCTCTTTTTCTCAATGTTATCCCTGAGGCCCTAGACCGGATTTATAATCGAATAAGGAAAAACTATATTGCCATTAGTTTAGAAGAACTAGAAAATATCTTGAGTTATCTAGCTCGAACTGGTAGGATTCTAGGTAGTGAAAAAAATGGTGTTAAATCGTACAGTTATCTTCCATTTGCTATTGGCATGTATGAATTTCAGGTAGATCAGCTAACTCGTGAGTTTTACAAGGATTGCGAAGAGTTTATTCTTACTGATTTTATGCATGAATATGCTCGTACAGGTATTCCGCAATTACGTACGATTCCTATCAGTAAGAGTATTCAACATGATTTGAATGTTTCGAGCTATGATCATCTTAGACAGTTTATTAAAGGTTTAGAGGGAAAATTTGGTGTTCGGGATTGTATCTGCCGTCAAGGGAAAGATCTTATTGGGGAACCCTGTCAAGTTGCCGATTTTCGGGATACCTGTCTTTCTTTACCTATGGATTCGCTTGGAGGAAAAGGTTCCCGCTTTCTTCTTGAACCTCCTGAAAGTTATCGTTCTATTACTAAGGATGAAGCTTTGGAAATTTTGCAACGGGCTGAAAACACGGGCTTGGTTATCCAACCTGCCAATGTTCAGCGTCCTAACTTTGTCTGTTGCTGTTGTGGGGATTGTTGTGGTGTTTTAACTGCAGCAAAAACATTTCCTAAACCAGCTAAAGTCTTTGCCACCAATTTTTACGCAAGTATTGATCCTCATCGTTGTAAAGGATGTGGTTTATGTGTTGATAGGTGTCAAATGGATGCTTTGACACTAATTGAGGACAAAGCTTCTGTTGACTTAGATCGGTGTATAGGTTGCGGTCTTTGTGTTGTAGTTTGTTCGACCGCAGCAGTGCAACTCAAAAAAAAGAATAAGGAGCTAAAACCTCCAACCTCATTGTTCAATCTTTATAGGAAAATTATGATCAAGAAACATGGTAAATTCGGTACGCTCAAGCTAGGGGCAAAAATATTATTGAAGCGCAAGATCTAGACCAAGGGACGTTATAGGTAATGACACTTAATGATTATTCTTCTTTATTTGAAGCTTTGAATAGTGAGCGACGGAGAGAATTATTTCAATTCATTTCGACACAAAATTTTGTCTCAAAAAATGATCTAGCTATTAAATTTGATATGAAACGAGCCAGTTTAAACCATCATTTGTCTAGTATGATTAGTGCAGGATTAATCCATGAAGTATCCCTCTTACTGGATGGAAGAAAACATACTTTCATAATTCCTACTACGAAAATTTTCCCAGAACGATTAGTTGAAGATCAAGTAGACAAACAAAACTTAGTAGATCAGTTAAGAATTTGGACTGATAGTAATGTGACGTTAGATAATTGGAACATCTTACGTAAAAGTCTGGATAAATTAGATCTCTCTGAGGAATTTCTTAATTCAATAGAACTTCGTTTATTTCCCTTAATTGGCACCAGATCTTCAATTGAATCAAATTATTGTTTTATCTGTAGAACCCACAGAGCGCAAGAGGTTTGTTTTGCTTGCAAGAATCTCATTTGTAATGTTCACAGCTATAAGATTGACCGCGAAGAACTTGGCTCTATCAATCTGTGTCCTAATTGTGTCAATAAATTTTTCGGTTAGAAAAAAAAAGAGACGAGCTTAGCCAATGATTCGGCTCACTGTCTCTTCGGAAATAGATGAACGGAACAGGGATCGGAGTGAAAGGTAAACAGCTAGGATTATACCAATAAGTACATTTAATAGTGACAAAGCAATACCGAATGGAGTGATTTCCATGACGAAAACGACTCCAAATTCTGCTGCCCATTCAAAGATGAAATTAACTAATAAGCCGCCTGTAATGAATCCAATAAGAATACCGCTAATGCTTGTAATAACTAGTTCTAATAGTACTGTTCTAAAGATTTCACGATTAGAAACTCCCAATGCACGGAAGTTCACGAAATCATATTTTCTTTCCGAAATCGAAATTGATACCACTGAAACTGCAATAGCAACTCCTACAATTAAGCCTGCAGACATTGCTGCTAGCATGAAGGCATATCCTACTATCATTCCTTCTCGTACGGATTTTGCTAGTTCCTCTTTGATAATTATTTCGTTTACAGTAGGATTTTCTCTCAATGTCTCTTCTACCAGTTCTGAATTTAGCGTATGAATATAGATACCATTGGCATAATCTGTGTCAGCTATCCCCGCAAGCCATCTAGCTGTATCAATTGAAGTATATAATCCACCACCAGTGAATTCGTTTAGTATATTCTCAACTTCTAGTTCTCTATTAATACCTTGCATATCAATTACTGATAAATTTTCACCAATTTTGAGATTGAGCTTGTTAGCTAAGTCTTTAGTAATCACAACGTTGAGGTATCTTGGAACTCCTCCAGTATCGAAATTGCGACTTGTTGTATTTGGTTCAAGACCAGTAATAGCATATTTTTGAGTCATATCTTGTTTTAGCCTTATAGGGATCAAAATAAATGGTTCATAGTATTCCCAAGTAAGATTTTCAAGCATTGATTTAATCTGTGATGAGTTTTGATAGTTATTCAGAGTTATTTGCATATCCCACGTCTGGTAAAATTCAAATTGTTTATCAATTCCCCTTGTGAAACTTGTACCCGCGGTTGAACCAAAGAATGAGATAGTTGTTGCTAGAATGATTCCAAAGATTATGAAAAACGCTTTTCGTTTCTCTTGAAAGACCGATCGAATTGAGAATTTTGTCAATGGTGAGAGGATTTTACCTTTCAAAATCAATTTTTCTAAATAAGCTGGACGTACTGGTTTATATGCTGCTTGAGGTCGTATTGCTTCGATTGGGGTCATTTGTAGAATTCTTCGACATGCTAAGAGCGAACCTGTTGTTGTGAAAAAAGCGATTAGACAAATAAACCCGATTGTAGGGAGTAACAAGAGTATAGAAGAAATTTGAGTCGCACTAGGTAATTTTTTTATACCAGCTAGATCAGTATAAAATCCTCCGAAGTTTAAGCTTGATATTAATCCTATAGCTACTCCGATAGACCCCCCTATCAGACCTATTAACCATGAGTAGATTACAGCACTTGTTATGATTTCGCGATTTGTAAATCCTAACGCTTTAAAAACCCCTAGAGTAGTGATTTCCTCTTCAACAACTCGCTTCAGGACTATGAATAGCATAATTCCTGCGATAATTGCGAAGACAAAGGATAGAATCAGTGCCATTCCTGAAAAAGTGGGTGCAATACTTAATAAAAATGCATCCCGACCACTATATTGAATTACAGATTCGGTACCGTACTTTTGGCTCATCGCAATTAAGAATTCTTCTAAGAACTGATTACTCATAGATGGTTTATGGAAGTAAAACGCTATCTGATTAACCTGATTTGAGCTGTTCATGTGGTATTCCCAATCTTGAAATTTTGTCCAAATCACAGGTCCATCCCATGAACTACCATAAAAATCAGTGACAATTCCTGGTGATAACATAAATTCTGGTGAATCCGCCATAGCAATGACTGTTAAATTTAAAATCCCAGAAGAAGTGAATACTTGTAATTCATCATTTATTTCCCATCCTTGCAGTTCTGCAGTTAGTTTTTCAACAACTGCTATATTGGAATCAGATGATTCATGGAGAGTATCTTTGTATCCTTCATGGTAATATAACTTATCAACGAGTAATTCTTCATTCCTAACTGCATATATATGTGTAGTAACTTGAGATTCACTTCCAGACTCAACAGCTGGTAATTCATGGAAATCTCGAAGTTCAAATTCCAAATCTATATTTAAGTCTTCTTTAACTTGTTCTACTAGTAGTGTTAAGTTAGATTTATCCATTTGTTTTGTTGTTATCAATAAATGGTGATACCGATGATCGATCCAAGAAGAATTCTCGATTTCAAGCCAATTAAAGTATAATGCTGAATAAAGAATGGTAATAGTGCTTCCAATGGTGATGACAATGATTATTGGGATAGATCTGAGCTTCTTATTTTTTACATCCCGCCAAGCTTTTCGAAAAAATATTCTCATATAATCACCTAGTTAAGACTATGTTGTATCTATAGGGGGAGTAACAGTAAGTTCTTCCCAGAATTCTTTTTCTTTCGCTGGATCATATTTTGAGGTACCAAAGATCTTCCCATCTCGAAGGTAAATGACTCTATCTGCAAGAGTAGAGATACCTACATTATGAGTAACAAGAACTATTGTGACTTTGTGAATCTCATTAATACGTTGAAGTAATCTGAGAATTTTTCCTGTTGTTTCGCTATCTATATTTCCTGTTGGTTCATCAGCCAATAGGATTTTAGGTTTTTTAGCCAATGCTCTCGCAATGGCTACTCGCTGTTGTTCACCCCCACTAAGCTGTGCTGGAAATTTATTACTCTTATCTCCTAATCCTACTTCTTCTAGTAATTCTGTTGTTATCTTTCGTGCGTCGTCTGAGGGATTAGTAAGCTTAGCTGCTAGTTCTACATTCTCAAATGCCGTGAGAGAGGCAACTAGGTTATAAAACTGGAAAATGAATCCTACATTGAGTCTTCGGTACTTCGTTAAATTTGTTTCATTAAGAGAAGACAAATCCGTTTTTTCTCCATCGCTTTCAAAAAGGAGTTTTCCTGTTGTTGGACGATCAATTCCCCCAAGAACATTGAGTAAAGTTGTTTTTCCAGAACCAGAGGGTCCTAAAATGACAATAAACTGACCTTGTTCTATGTTAAGAGTTATACCACTTAAAGCAGAAACAATCAATTCACCCATTAAATAGACTTTCGTTAAATCTTCTATCTGTAAAGTCATTTCTTCCACCAGGTTAGATAAGCCAATCAACAGATTTAAGATACTCAGGTAAAGATATTTTTTTTACCTTAGAAATTATTGTAATATCTTCTTGTATAATTGTTTAATTAAACTTGCAATCGATCGAGATAGCAATTCTCTCGGTTGGAGTTAACCAACCAATATGGAATATAACTAATTACAGTTGTTTTCTTTGATAAAAAGATGCTATAACAAGTACTAATAAGACAGGTAAGAGATAAATGGAATAAGTAACGGTTGGAGTAGAAGCTGTTAGAATGAAGGAAGGAGGGAAGAAATGAATTAGCAATTGATCCATAGTATGTACCCAAAATGGAAAATCAAAATAATAAGTAAAAAACCATTGATCATAACTTGGTTTCAAATTCATTTAGATTATGGATCACTCTTTTTAATTTTCGTGAATTTTGTATCATTTTTGCAAAAATCTCCTCTAGACCTCCAGTAGCATCTTTTCGTGATATTAGGGTGTTTTTTTTCGTTATTTCAAAGCAATATCTTCGCCTTACTTTTCCTTCTGTATCGACATATAGTGCAAGGATATGACCTTCGGTTTCATGTTGGATGGCTTTTGCAATAAGTTTATGATCTTTTTTCGCCTTCATTATTTCTGGTTCTGTTATTGGTATTGATTCTTCTTTTCCACAGAGGGGACATTTAGTTTCTACAATTGTATACTTTTTTTTTTGTTCAATCAAGTCATTTTCCCTCATTTCAAAGTAGATATTGAAAATTCAACATAAATTGTATTTCATTATTCCCCTAGCCAAATTTCATTTATAGAATCACAAAGAAACTTATGAATCCTTCAAGGGATGAAGTGAGTTTATTTCCCAAATGTTTTTCCTATTATTATCTTTGCAGCTCATTGAAATTTATGGACTTTATAAGCAAATATACAAATAAACACAGAATACTAATGCAGAATGTTCGTCAGCTTATTTCGAATTTCGTTGGGGGTTTAGAATCCCATCCAAATGGTCAGGAACTTATTCAATTGGTTGAGGAAATCCTCAACGACGATTCTGGACTAGTTAATCCATCCATTATTTCTTCATTAAAGAAATTAAGTCAAGATAATTTCTCCTTATTGGTAGATTTTTGGATATTACGTGCTTCTATTCTGAAAGAGGAAGGTCGAGATCAGGAAGCAATGCGTATTTTTCTAGAAGCGACTCAATGGCGTCCTACCGACCTAAGTATTTGGTTTAGAATTATTGATTTTTATAAGAACCAACAGGAGTATTTTAGAGCATCATTTTTTCTTGTAGAGGCACAGCAACGTTTAGATTCAACAAATTATACAGATGATCTTGATCAGATTTATCAGCACATTTATAGGAATCTGACTCTTCCACCAGGGGTTAAAAATACTTTTAATGAAGAAGCTTTAGATTTGAAGCATGAAGATGAAATTAATATTAGTAGAGAATTAACAAATGATGAATCCAACGGTGTATTTCCCGAATTACAGATCGATCCTTCTACAATCTCCTCGGAAGCACTAAATCTCTGGGAGCAGGCCTTAGAATGTTTTGAAGAGGGAATTAATGGAGATAATCTGATTTATCTTCAAGCTTTTATTCACTATGCTTATTCTACTATTCGTGAAATTCTTAAACTAAATGGAAGTTTTATGAATGGTTTAGAACGTCAAATTGCTAAATTTGGATTATTTGAATATAAGAAATTCTTTATTAAATTAAATCAGCTAAGAAAAGCGGTGATTCATGATAATTATACTGTATCTAAAGAAGAAGCAAGAGGTATTCATTCTCAAATTTCCGATTTACTCAAAAATCAGGCTCTTAGGAGCACTTAATTTTGATGTCATTAACGAAATGCTCAATTCCTGCTGCGACAGTTTTAATTACTATTTTTTCGCTTGAATCAATTATAAAACCAGGAAAAGATTTTTTGATAATTGTTTCTATTTTTTCTAGCCAATCTTCTGGTTTTCGGGAGCTAGATAACCCATGAGCATGGATCATTCCTCCTTTAGACTGTCTTAAGCTTGCTAAAGCTGCTGTAAATTGTTGTTCATCTATCGTGAAATAACCCATAATGACTCTATTTGCCCAATTTTTTGGAGTATGTTTTCGATTATCCCCCAAAATAGTCTGATAACGGTTATTTACCTTATTTTCTTGAACATTCTTGATTAAAAATTCGTATGCATATGGATTTATTTCTATTCCAATTATTTTTGCTGTTTTATTATGAACTGCTACAGGTAGCGACAAATTACCGACGCAAGAAAACATATCAATGATATGTTCATTCCTTTGACTTAAAGTAATCATCCGTTGTCTTTCTGCGTGATTTCCATTAGAAAAGGTTAATTTTATAGCATCTATCCAAAATTTACATCCTAGTTCCTTATGTAATGTAATTGGGTTTTTTTCACCAGCTAGAATTTCAAAATTGGGTAATCGTTCAGTATTACTTGCTGTTCCTACTTTAAGGGCAAGCGTGGTGAGTTCTGGAAGAAACGATAAGTAAATTTCTCCAATTTCATGTTTCCATGGTAGTAATTCCGATCTAAGTTCGATTATTCCAATGCTCCCCACTCGTTTCCAACGTTGTGGTAGTAAAGAAGAAAAATTATCTGGAAGAACTCTTTTTTCTAAGATTAATTGGTAAATTTTCTGAAATGGAGTTTTTCTTTTTTTTTGGTTCAATATTTTCGAAAACCTAGTTCTTTTGAAATTTCTCTAATACATCTTCGGCAGATATGTAGTCCATATTTCCGAATAATTGCACGATGTGTTCCACATCTTCGACACCTTCGAGTTCCTTTCCCATATTTTTTCTTGGTTTCTTGCATTTTTTGCATACTTATTCTACTCCAAGATTGAATTCATGCTTAAAAAAGGCTATTCCTTCTTCTTTAGTGATTTTATGTCTATTAGGGATTTTCTTTGGTCTTAGTCTTCGTCTTTTTGCCCTAAATCCAGGTCTTTCAAGTACTACGGTGGTATCGAATCCATGTACACCTATTTTGGGGTCATATTTAATTTCAGGTAATTTCAGATGTTCATCTAATCCAAATGACAGATTTCCAAAGTTATCAAAATTGTCCTTGGAAATTGTCTCTTCAACGGCCCAAAAGGCTTTTTTTAGAAAATCTGTAGCTAGCTCGCCTCGAAGAGTAGTGAATACAGCAATCGGTTCATGTTTTCTTATTCCGAATCCTCTTACGGATTCCTTTGCTTTTCCTTCTGCTGGAGTTTGATTAGTAATCCGCTGACAAAGTTCTCTAGCTTTCTCAAGATTAGCCCCTGATTCTCCGACTGCAAAATTTACAGAAACTTTCAATATTCGTGGTTTTCGCATAGGTTTTACTTTCCATTCTTCCACGAATGCCTTTTCCATGTCTGTGAGTGGAACTGGTTCTCTTTCTTCGTCAATTGCTGGTTTTGTTGCCTTACGTTTCATTAATCTCGCCTTCGTCTGTCTGTGGAATTTCAATCACAGGTTCTTCTAATCCAATGATAAAAATATGTTTATCTGTCGTTTTGATTTCTTCTTTTTTTGTTTCTAATGCAATTGAGCGTACCTTTCCACTCCCTTGGGGTTCGATTTGTGTCAATTTTCCCATAATACCAACATTATGTCCCCCCATAATTATTCCTGTACTCCCAACTGCGAAAGGGTAATGATCTTCAATTTTTTTAGTTTCTAAGTTAAACCATACGCTATCCTTTATTGAAAGGTCAGAAATAGGGATTTTATGTTTTTCTTCTGGATCAAGCAAATGATTTCGGCCATCATGAAAAGTAAGCTGGATTTTTCTTCCTTTCACAGTCTGTTTCCTAATGATCTGGAGAAGTTTCTTAGTGGTCTCTTCTTCAGAGATTGGTTGAAGTGTAAACCTTCTTTTTCCCCGATAAGGAGTAAAACGAAAATATTCATTTGTTTTTGGTATTTCTACTATATCCATTGGCCCAACACTAAATTTGTAACTTGTTTGAACTTTCTTATCTACCTTCACAAGATTTCGTGTCAATATGGTTTTAATTTCTGATAGTGTTTTCCCATAACCAAGTATCTCTCGCATGATTATACCTAATGGAAGTGCTGCTTCCATTTTACCTCTTGTAGGATGAGGTCTGATTGTGAATTTGCCATGCTTTCGCTCTATAGGATAGATAATTGGCGCACTTAATCTTTTCTTATGTCGGGAACTTCCTTTACTACCCATTTATTTTCAGTCCTTTATTCTTCTTCGGGGGCTTCAATTTCAGTTATGCTAATATCTTCTGCTGCAATTTCCAATTCTTTTTTTGCCCGTCTTTCGAGAATTTTTTTACGAGATTTATCCATTTTTCCAAAGCGACGGATTATCATTTTTGATGTATGCACTGGATACAATATTTTTGATTTATCCGCTTTTTCTCGGGAAATACCATCTATATTCAAGCGTTGATTTTTGTAATCAACTGAGAGAACTTTTCCTTCGGTTCCTAGGAAATCACCTGCTGTAATATAAACAGAATCCCCCTTATGAACAGGCATTTTTTTGACATTATACTTTTTTTGTAAATCCTTCGATAATCGTACGGATATTAGTTTTGACTTATGCAATGAACTTGCTTGATAAACCTGACGACGCTGTTTAGATGGATTTTTTGTTTTTATTTTTGAACCCAATTTATTTTTCACCTTTTTTAGGAAATTATGCGCGCAGCGCTTGCAACTCGTGGCCAGGCATCTGCTGCTTCTTTTGAAACGGCTCCTCGGATTTCACTGCCACGTGGTTCTCCATTTTCATTTGTAACAACTACTGCATTATCTTCAAAATAAACCCAACTGCCATCCGATCGTCGGTAGGGTTTCTTCTGGCGAATAATAACTGCGTGCACTATTTGTCGTCGAAGTTTAGGAGTTCCTTTTTTTACAGAACAAACTATCATATCACCAACTTTAGCAGCTGGTTGTCGTCGTAATCGTGTTTTATGCCCCCTTACACTAATTACCTGCACTAATCGTGCTCCAGAGTTATCAGCCACTTGAATAATCGATCCTGTTGGTAGTGCACGCGTTATTCTGCGTGTTACCTGTCGCATGGCTCTACGTTTTTTCATTGTTTTACTCTCCTTTCTCTAGCTTTTCAATTACAACATATGATACAGTTTTAGCTAGTGGACGACACTCTCCTACACGTACAATATCCCCCATTTTTGCGTCAATACAAGGAGGATTATGAGCGTGCATTCGCATAGTCGAACGGCCATATCTTTTATACTTTCTAACAAGCTCTAATTGAGATTTTTGAACAGTAACTGTCTTATCCATCCGATCTGACACCACTTCTGTTTCCATGATTCTACCACGAACTGATAGTGTGCCGTGAAAAGGACAGTTTGGGTCGTCACATGTTCGTTTTGGTGTTGGAGCAATTCCAATATGTCGCGAATACTTTTTTTTCACCATTTACGTTTCATCCTCTGTTTAATGCGGTCTTCATGGCGTCCTTTCATTCGACTACCTTTTATTTCATATTTTTGATCATTAATTGTGAGTCGTAATATTGAATTATCTTTTGGAATTGTTTTAAGGCCTTTTTTTGTCTTTATTTGCCAAGTATTTTTCGTTTCTTTTTGGATTTGGCCAATAAATTCCTTTCCTTCATACATAATTCCACAGTTCAATCCTATTAATCTAATTTTAAATATCCTTTTCTCTGAGATTTGATAATCAGTATATTTCATTGCTTACTTCCTTATCTACTGTGAGAATTCTGGCAATGGTACGTCTTAGTTCCCGTACCCGTCCTGAGGATTCAATTGACCCTGTTCGAGCTTTTGCTCTCAATGTTAATAATTCCGTTTTTAATTCCTTTACCTTCTGTTCCCGTTCTTGAGGCGTCATTTTACGAATTTGAGCTTTCCTAAGTATAGCCATTTTTATCAATCATCCTTTTCGAAATCTTGAATATTCAATAACTCCTCTTCTTTTAGATCATCTTCATCTAATTCGTCTTCACTATCTTCAGGTGTTTCTGAATCATCCTGTTCTGGAGTCAATTTAGTGGTCTCTTTCTCTACCTTAATTTCTTCTATTTCCTCCTCTTCCTCCTCTTCTTCCTCTTCTTCTTCAACTATTCCAATTTCTTCTTCCTTAGGAGGGCCAAAGACATCAGGTATCAATTCAGCATCGTCAGGAAGTATTGCATCGGGTTGCATTATTTTAACATGAACTCCAATTACCCCTTGTTTCATTGTAACTTCCATGACTGTATCATCAACATACTTTTTCGCAGGTTCACCACATTTTGCTACAAATCCTTCTCGAAAAACTTCAGCTCGTGCTCTTTGAGAAGTTAATTTACCTTTAATCGTAATTTCACATCCTCGAGCTTCAGCTCCCATTATTCTACGAACTAGTGCATAACCTGCCCGTCGAAAGTGGAATCCTTTTTGAATTTGAGAAATTAATCTTCCTGCCATTACTCTTGAGTTAAGTCGGGGGTTATCAAGGTCTTTTACTTCAAGTTGAGGTGTTTCTAATCCGTATTTATGTTCTAATGCGTCAGTAATTTTTCTAACATTCCTTCCTCTCCTTCCAATGACCATACCTAATCGAACTGCATGGATGACTATTCGATGGCCCATGGGTGTTTTATGAATTTCAATTTTTCCTTGGCCTGCAAGTTTTAACTCCCTGTTTAGGTATTCTGTAACCTGTACATACTGTAAATTCATATCGATAAAATGTTTCTGTGCTGCCATCGTTATTCCTCTGTCACTACAACTTCTATGTGTGTTAACGTCTGGTAGCTCGGTGAAGACCGACCATGAGCACGTGGGGTGAAACCTTTGATTTTACGTCCCCTCTGTGCAGCCATATGAGTAATCCGTAACCGACTGACCTCTAATCCTTTGAAAGATGAGTTTTGTTCCGCATTTTCCAGTACACGTAATATTTCTTTTGCTGCTTTTTGAGGATAGCGTCCTGAAGGCCATTTTTTCAAATCACTTCGATGGGGAATTTTTTTTCTGTGACGTCTAAATGGAACGCTTTTCTCCTCTGCAATTACTTTTTCTAAGTATTCCTGTGCTGTTTCAAGATATTTGCCTTTAAGCTCGCGACATATCTCCCGCGCATGTTTTGAAGAAATCCTTAGATTCCGTCCTGTGGCAATCGCGGTTCGGTCGACGTCTAACCCAAAGACCGAGATTTTATAATTTGGCAATTTTAACTCATCCATAATTATTATAGAACACTGTTAGTGTAATATTGAGGCCTTTACTATTTTTGTATCTCTTACCATTTACTTATGGTACTGGCGAAATTCAAGCATTTAAGGTAACATTTTTTTCTTTATAAAAATGATCTCCATCCGATGTTTAGTAAGCCCTTGACTTTTTGTAAATACTATTCAAGTATGCATTGATATTACTGGCTTAGAAGCAACTGGATCTGTTCTGATTAAAAACTATAACCTTGATTAGGTCAAAATGCTTCTCTACTCACTTCATCATTCTCCATCAATATTTTTGACAACTAAATTTCTACTGAATTTTCCCTCTAATTGTTTTTTTTCAAGCCACATTTTTTTAACCCGTCTAATCTTTACCTTAATTGTTGAATAAATTAGCTTATAAAGTATTTAAATCCAACAAACCACCTGAATATACATTTAATAATTAAATTCGTGATGTATTATGTCTTCTCGTCGTGTTTTCCAGTATCGGGGATTCACCTTAGATGAATTGCGCCAAAAATCAATGGATGAATTTATTTCTCTTCTTCCTTCTCGACAACGTCGATCATTGACACGAGGTATGAGTGTACAACACATTAAATTGATGGAGAGAATAATGGCCTCAAAGGAATCAAAACGTCCTGTTCGGACACACTGTAGAGATTTTATCATACTCCCGGAATTAATTGGAGCAGTAGTTCAGGTTTACAATGGAAGGGAATTTCTCCGAGTAACTCTATTGCCAGAGATGCTAGGACATTATTTAGGTGAATTTGCCCCCACTTGCAAACAAGTAAAACATTCAGCTCCCGGTATTGGGGCAACAAGAGGATCACAATTCGTACCCTTGAAATGAAAATTCCTTAATAGCTTTTTAAGCTCAACCAGAAGGTTAATGAGAATTTTTTTGAATAAATCTCATTTTTCATTTATTTTTGGTATAGATTTTCTATCTAAATCTTTTAATTGGTGATGGAGATTGCTTGCGGCTCGTTTTTGTGCTTCTTTCTTTGTTTTTCCCGATCCTGTACCAATATATATCCTATTTTGATATTTTCCTTCACAAGAATACCAATATGTCGGATCATGATCTAGTCCTTCCTTTTTTTGAAGTTTATAAATTGGAATTGGCAAATTCTTTTGCTGGAAGAATTCATTTAGAATATTTTTAGGATTGAGTTCATTTCGGCCCCAAACGTATATTCCTCCCTCCTCTGCAGATAAAATTCGGATCAAATCTTTTTCGAATAAATATTGAAACAAAGATTGGCACGAAGTTACCCCTCCTTCTAGATATTTTGCTCCAAATATTGCTTCAACCGCATCCGCTAGGTCTTTTTCCTGGATTTTATATCCTGGGGCACATCGTAAAACTGATTGAATCTGGATTTTTTCAGCTATTTTGGATAACATCTCATTCTGAACAATTTCAGCTCTGGATTTCGTCAATACTCCTTCATCTTTTGCTTGATTTCGATATAGCCACTCGATGACTAACAGATCAATGACTGCGTCTCCAAGGGTCTCTAATCTTTGATTGTCAGAAATCGAGGATTCGATTGATTTGTATGAAGGATGAGTAAGTGCTTCAATAAGGATAGAAATTGGTAATTTTAAGTTCCAACGTAAATTATATTGTTCATATTGAAAGTTATTTGAAGACATTTTAACAAAATTCACCATATTGGATTTTAATTAGAAATTTCGGTAGTTCTAATCACAGTTACGAGGAAATTACTCTGAAAATTTGAAAATTCAGTAGAGAAGAATAATAATATTCACATGTTTTATGTGTTGAATAGTAGTTAACTAGTTGTAAAATACAACAATATAAATAAAAAAGTTCTTATCAAGAAAATTCAGATTAAACTAGCTTATTAATTCTTATAATGCTGGGGAAACATTAAATGGAAAAAAGTGGTAAAACCTTAAAGGAATATGGCTTAGAATTTATTAATGAAATAGCTAAGGAGAGAACATCTGCTCAACAAGAAATTGGAGTTGTAATTTCAGGTGCTAAAAGTTCACTTGTTTCCCAAGGTAGCCAACATTTCACTTATCAAGATATAGACGATTTTGTAAAAATTGTACGTAAACAAACTCTTCAAATTGTTGATAGTGAATTAACTAAAATTACTATCAAATCCCTTGCTCGTATTCGTGGAGTTATTCATGGAGAACAGAAATTTCTCGAAATTATTGAATCAACTGTTTCAGAGGAAGAAAAACAGCAGCTTGAAGAGGAAATTAAGAATTTAAAGATTCAAATCAAAGAAAAAAATAGTCAGATCGCAGAACTTGAGCATGAACGAGATACTACTAAGAACATTTTTGAGAAGAATCAGGATGAGTTGAATGAGAATAAAATGGAAATAAGACGTCTTCAAAATCAGCTTGAAAATCTTCATGAACAAGAAAAAATTAATCAGAAAAGATTAGATGAAGTGACTAATGAGCTTGGAAGAAAAGAAGCTTTAATCGAAAATTTGAAAGAAAATGAAAAGATACATGAAAAAGACATTCAAGAAGCCTTAGCTTCTATTGCGGAAACATATCAAATCCAAGAAGATTATTTTGCCCGTCAGTTAGAAGAAAGTGTTCAACAACGATTAAAACAAGTTAGACAGGAATATGATTTAGAACTTGAAGAAATGCAGTCCCGTTTGAAAAACGAAATCCAACGGTACGAAGAGGCTGACAAACAACATAAAAAAACTGTTACACGCCTTGAAGAATCTTTAACTATGGCGGAGGAAGAACAACGAGAATTACAAGAAGAATTAACCAAAATTGTGAATGAAACAACACAAAGAAGCTATATTTTGGAGTATGTTCAAAGATTGTTATCTACCCATCCTCTTTATGCGTCAATTCTTATTCTACTCAATCTAGGAGGTTCATTGGATATTTCAACAATGGCAATGTCTGTTGGTGCTCATCCTTTGAAGCTCAAACAAATGTTAGATGATCTTGTTTCAAAAGGGTTGATAACAATTAGCCATGATGATCCACCAATAGTAACTGCAGTTATGGATTAATGAACTGATGAATAAAAGCGATTAATTCTCAATTATTCTGAAAAAATACCAATTGTCTCTATCGCTATCTCTGGAGGACAGTTATAGGGCAACATTACCACAGGAATATCTACTCCAAGTTTTCTAAGTTCTTTATAGCGTTCTGTGACATCCTCTCGTGAACCTAATACGGCTATACGATCTAACATGTCTTTTGATACATTATTTGCAGCAATTTCACGTTCCCCTTTTTGCCATGCTATCTTTATTCGGTTTGCTTCAGACTCAAACCCGAATCTTTTCATAAATTCATAGTAGAATGTTCCCATCCCTCCAACATAGTAAGCTAAGTGTTTTTTTACAAGAGATTCTGCTTTTTGAGTGTTAGAAGCACATGTAATAATGAATGGTGCGATGGCTACTTCTTTGTCCAAATTGCTTGTTCTGTTCTTGAAACCCTGTTCTAGAATTTTTCTCAAATCAGGGAGTTCTGTAAAGGAAGTCCAGATTGGAAACCATCCATTCGCAATTTCTCCTGCTAAAGCAAGATTTTTAGGTCCTAGTGCTGCTAGGAATAACGGAATATTAAGAGGAGTATCAAATCCCCTCAGTTTAAATCCCTTTAATTTGAAAAGCTTCCCATCATAATTAACTCGATCTCCAGAAAAGATTAGTCTTAGTATCTCAAAATATTCTCGAGTTCGTTGTAATGGAGATACTCGATAATAATTAATCCCATGCCAATTTTTGATGACAATAGGGCCACTAAGTCCGAGTCCTAATATAAATTTACCGTCAGTGAGTTCATTCAGACTTGCTGTTGTTTGTGCTAATGTTGCTGGAGTACGTGAAAATAAATTCACAATTCCTGTTCCAAGGGTTAAGTTGGAGGTATATTGAGCCATTGAGGCTAACTGAGTAAAGGCATCATGACCCCATATTTCAGGTACGAATAAGTGAGTAAAATTTGTATCATCTAAAAGTCTGATAAGGTCGTGACAAAGGGAAGGTTTGAGATAATCATACGATAAAATAAATCCTAACTTTTCAGGAGAATCCATATTGATCGGAAAGCAATTATTGATCAGTCAATTATATCTTTCTCTTATTTTGATATAATTTCCTGAGAAAAGACGAGGGCCGAAGCCGGGAATCGAACCCGGACATGGCGGGCCACAACCGCCGAGACTACCGTTATCCTACATCGGCCAGATCA
>JBHLKP010000058.1:0-19997 GCA_048886525.1 Candidatus Hodarchaeota archaeon
TCATATGATGGTTCCATATCGAATTTAATAATTGCTTGATTTTTAAAACCTAGATTTTCTGGATCAGTTATAACTCGAAACCCTTGGATAACACCGTTCTCTCTTAATCTACGAATGCGATTTCTAACCGTTCCTTCCGTGCGATTAATGGTTTTTGCTATAGTTGTGAATTTTGTTCGACCATCACGAGAAAGAATCTTCAGAATTTCTTTATCAATCTTATCTGGTAACATTTCATTCACCTAAGTGTTAAGTAATTAACTATTGTTCACTTAACACTAGTTAATTAATACTATTTATACCTTTCGATTATCGCAAAATTAGCTACTTCATGTCATTAGATTGATGTAGATTGTTCTTCTTTATAAAATCAACGCATAAAATGATAAATTGTGTTAAATCCATACGATTCTTCCTTTTATCTTTTCACACTAATTGATCTTAGTATTATTCTTTTTTGTTGAAGACTCGAGTGATGATGATCGCATTTACTGATTCTGGAATCGAAAAAATACTCTTAATATTGAAATCATTTTGACACACAGAATTTGATAAAAATGTCAACTAAATACTCTAGACGTACCGATTGTTTTACTACAAGATTGTCTAAACGGGTTTACAAAAGGATTCAACCTGAAAATAAAAATCATATTGATCATTGATACTCCGACCTAGAAATTAAAACCCAATTGATTAAAATGAATCGTTAAACTACAATCTGGATATCTATAAAAACCGAGTATAATTATAAACTGAAATTTATCACAATTATCTTTCATCAATATTCAGGAACTATTCTCCTCAAACAGAGGGGATCTAATCCTCATCTGTACATTTGCTCAAGCGCAGGGATTCTTTGTTTTATTATATTCTCCTTAGCTCTTTTTATATTAAAATTTTCACTGAATATTCTAGTTGTTGCTTCTTCGAAGGGAGTATGTCTCCTAGCCGAAAGAAGCTGTGATGTTCTCATATGAAGGGATCTACGTTGAAGGGGTTCTTTTTCTTCTTCTCTAGATTGCCAATCTGTTGTTTTATCAAAGTATGAGGTAGCAATTGTCCCAACAACTCGTTCTAAATTACCATTAAGGCTTATTATGAGTTTCTGATCGTTATCTTTATTGAAGAAAAACGCTTCATGTAATAAGAATGGGATATTTTCACTAAAAGCACTATTAAGAGATTTTGTAATCTTATCTAAACTGTTAAAAAAGCTCTGAAGTTGACTTGAGATGTCTGTTTGAGGGATCGATAGTACATTGGTTTGAGCTCCTTCGAAATCGGTTTCAAAGATACCAATTATTGAATAACCACTTGGTTCCTCACGTAGAGTGTCAAATGTTTCATATAGATCAATATCAGAAACAGCATCGATAGTTATTGCTTGAGATAAGAATTCGTTTCGAGCTAAAAATGTTGGTAATCCCTTTTTCTTTTTCTCTTCCTCTATCTCCCTCTTTTTTTCTTGCTTCTTCACTGGAGATGCACGAGTAGGATCCTTTTTCCTTCCTTTACCAAATAAACTAGCAATTTTAGAAAAAAAACTTGTTTTTTCTGGTATAAGCTCTTCATATGATTTTTCAGTAATTTCAGTGGATTTCAAAACAGTTTCTATCTCCTTTTTCGACTCTGGTCTCGATAGTACTGATTTCCAGCCATCTTGTTCGAGTCCTCTAAGCCCAAGAATAGTTAGCATTCTTGTTGTATTAATCTCATCAACTGAAGAAATAAGTACACATAATGGTTTTGAATCTGTATAAGGATTATTTAAGATGAAAATATTCTTCGACAAATCCACTATACTTCCACGTAAGAAAATACATTCCTTATTTTGCATAGTAAGGTCACGATCAAATGTTTGAGCGATTGACTGGATATCTACACTAAGCTTAGAGACATTTTTAGTCATTACTCGCCATAATGATAATTGGGAAGGATTATTAATATCGAATAAGAGAATGGCTTGAGAAGTCTCTATATTTGGAACGATAACGTTTGGATTTGTGTCAACATTTTGATTAAATGCATAATTTTCTAGCATTTTCCAAATAGGTTCGGTTAAAGATTTATAGTTTGAATAACTAGGCGTAATTTTGTATTTTTCTATCTCTTTATCAGGATAATTCCTTATTAAAGCCGCAGATAAAATTGCTAGTTCCCAACCGCATGATCCTGATCCTAGTATTTCTGAAGCAATTTGAAGATAAGGCGTGATATAGCAATCTTTAATCCTAACTAGTGCGACCTGTCGGTCAATACCTCGCCCCGCCATGAAAAGATCCTGTCTACGAATTAATGTAGCAGTTTTGTACGCTAAGTAAAACATTTTTAGCAAAGAATCTACCGATTGACACCTTAATTTTCCTTGAATAAATGCTTTTATAACAGATAAATATCTTTCTTCGTCATTACTACCAGTAGGAATCTCTGAGGCTGTTACAATAAAATCTGCAACAAATAATGCACGAGCTGCCTCTTCTGAATCTTGTAATCCAGAATTTGACGCGAATATGATAAGTTCTGGTGCAAGGTTCTTATATCGGTTTAATCGTCTTACAAGATCATATTCTTTCCCAATATTGCTACTTATTTCTCTCAAAACTTCTAAATTTGGGATCTCCATAATTTTTTCTCTCTAAATTCGCTTATTGTTAAGAATTTCAATCTCTTCCCATGAGGAAAGAAGTCTTCATAATAGTTTCTAAATCATAAGAATTGACGCAGACTTTTAAAACTCAAAAATGTATGTAATTAATATACTAAATAAATGCTCTGAAAATGAAATCAAAATGAATGAGGAAAATTTATGTCTCGTCGAGTTTATGTAAAAGGAAAAAAGACGTATGCAAAAGGACAAGCTCCAGATTTGTCCAAATCAACCCGATATCAAAATATCATCAGTTTAATGTCAATCCGAGTTGAAGATGTGCATGAAACAAACCCAATGGATAGAACTGGTGAATTTTATTTTGAAGTAGGAGGTAAGGGACTATTAAAACACGATTACCGTATTCCATTTCATGGTAATATCAGTGTAAGGGAAAATATGACCTATTCATCAAAACAAGACTTTGCTTTATGGATCTCGTTTGAAGATAGTAAGGAATCAGGTAAAACTATTCCAATACCAATTAAACTAAGAGAAGCAGACGCGACACGTGATGATACTGTCATAAAAGCCGAAATTCCAATGGTTCTTGGCTCTGGAACTAAATATGAAGTCATTAAAGGTGAAGGAGTAACGGTAAAACTGAAAATAGCTTCTCATAAAACACGTTACTAAAATTCTAGAGTTGTTATTTGGTGATCCGAATATGGCAAAGGAAGAAGGTAAGTCTGGTAAAATTTTCAAAAAAATCAGAGAAACTAGTAAAGAGTTCATCGATGGAGTTAAAGAAGAGATCAGCGATACCACTGTATCAACAAAAGAAAAAAGTAGGGAATACCGTTCTCTCAAGACTCAAGAAATTAAAACTAGTTTTAAATCACGCGTTAAAGATACTAGTTCACCCCAAGAGCTTTATTACTCAACTTGGGGTTGGTTCTGGGCAATGATATTCAGCGCTTTCATATGCTTATTTATTTTCATGATCAGTCTAACCAATTCTAAATTAATACTCGTTGGACTTCTTTCATTACTTGCTATGCCATTTGTAGTTATTTGGTGTTTGATTCATATGATTCCGAGCATTACAATATTTGGATTCACGATTTTTGATCGGCACAAACTGAGTCTTAGAAGACAATTAACAATTGGTAAGGAAATAGCACGATTATTTTCAAGAGAGTTTTTGAAAGAATCACCGATCTTCGCATTCCTTTTTTTTGCATTCGTGGTAATCTTCATTTTATCAATATTAATGGCAATTGTTCCTTGAATTTCGTTTCGCAATTAAAAGGAGTATCTTCTCAACGAAAAGTTTTTCTTAATCTTTGACGTTCCTATAAACACTTATTGAATCTTGGTTATCTCATAGATTAATAATTCTGGAGCTTTTTGCTAATCATGATTGTCGGTAAACCACTTCCCCGAAAGGATGCTAAAGTAAAAGTAAAGGGAGAAGCTCAATATATTTACGATTTAAGTTTTCCTAATGAAAAATACCTTTATGTTGTTAGAAGTCCCGTTGCTCATGCAAATATTAAGAAAATTTCAATCGATTATAAAAAAGTAAAACGATTCGACGCTGTAGTCGCTACCGCTAAAGATATTCCAGGAAAAAATATCATACACGTGGTTTTCGATGATTGGCCACTTTTAGCCGAGAATGTAGTATTCCATGTTGGCCAACCAGTTGCGATATGTATTGGAAGTACTTTAAAGAAAGCCAAGTTGGCTGCTTCTGCTATAGATATAGAATATGAAGAACTTCCCACGGTATTCGACCCAATCGAGGCTAAAGATCATCCAACCATTCATATTTTTGGAAAAAATAATATCTGTTCATATTGGCAGCAAAAAAATGGGGATATTGAGAAAGGTTTTGCTGAAGCTGATGTGATAGTAGAGGCGGAATATCGAACTCCAGCTCAAGAACATGCATACATTGAACCTCAAGGTTGTATTGCTGTTCCACTAGGTCATGAAGAAATGACAGTTTATGGATCACTACAATGTCCATTTTATGTCCAACATGCTGTATCAGATGTACTTGGGTATCCTTGGAGTAAGGTAACCATCATACAAACGACAACTGGGGGTGCTTTTGGAGGAAAGGAAGACCAACCAAATCAGATTGCCAGTTTAGCCGCTCTTGGAGCATATTTAATAAAAAAACCCGTGAAATTCATTTTGTCTCGAGAAGAGGATATTGAAACGACAAGTAAAAGACATCCTGCAGTTATAAGAATAAAAACTGGTGCAACAAGTGATGGAATATTGACAGCGGTCAAGGTGGATCATTTTCTCAATACTGGAGCATTTGCCACACTAGCTCCTGCCGTTCTTTATAGAGGAGCGCTTCACGCTGTTGGTCCATATAAGTGTGAGAACGTTGATGTTCAAGCATATGCAATAACAACAAATTTGGTGCCATTTGGAGCATTTAGAGGATTTGGAGCTCCACAGGTGTTATTTGCTTGTGAAGAACAGATGGATCGTGTAGCTGCTATATTGGAAATGGATCCAAGTGAATTTAGGGAGAAGAATCTACTTCATAAAGGAGATAAAACTTCTTTCGGACAAATATTAGACCACTCTGTTGGTATGCAGGAAACTTTGAAGAAAGCAAAAGAAATAAGCAATTGGTACGCTAAATGGAGGCCTGCTCCAGATATTAAACATGTTCTAGAGGAGTCAAATAAAGGAAATTATATTTTCACAGGGATTGGAATAAGTACTATCTTTTATGGGGTAGGTCTTGGTAGTGCGGGAAAACATATGTCACGTACAGGTGCGTATGTCCAGATAGAACCAGATGCCAGTGCTATTTTTGCTGTTGGTACTACAGAAATGGGTCAAGGTATGATGACTGTTCTATCACAAATTGTTGCAGAAGAATTGGGATTGAAATATGATAAAGTTCGAATGGCCCCAGTGGATACTAGTCGTGTACCAGATTCGGGGCCGACAGTAGCCTCGCGTAGTACTACATTTAGTGGAAGAGCATTGCAGAAAGCTTGTGATAAAATACGAAAGTTAATATTTGATATTATTGCTCCTCATCTTGAGGTAATTCCTTCGGATTTAAAAATTCAAGGTCATTCGATCTACGCAAAGTCTAATAAGAAAAGTATTTCTGTTGAAGATGCAGTAAGAATTGTTTACGAACAACGAGGTCAAGTTGCAGCTGCAGGATGGGATGTAGCTCCTCAAACTAATTATGATAACGAAATAGGTCAAGGAAAAGCCTATGTAACCTATGCATGGTGTACTAATGTTGTTGAAGTTGATGTAGACGCCCAAACAGGAACCACTTTTGTAAAAAAGATTTGGGCTGCGCATGATGTTGGTAAAGCTATAAATCCCAAAACATTAGAAGGGCAAATAGAAGGTGGATCGTTGCAAGGAATGGGATTAGGGCGATTTGAGGAGGTGATTTGGACTCCAGAAGGGCAAATCATGTCGAATAACTTGGGAACATTCCTTATTCCGACAACAAAGGACTCACCAGAGATACACTCAATAATAGTAGAAGATCCATGGGTAGAAGGGCCTTACGGAGCCAAAGGAATAGCTGAACAACCGTTGATGGGGATAGCACCTGCAGTAACAAACGCGATCTATAATGCAATCGGCGTACGTATAAATGAAATTCCTGCAACACCAGAAAGAGTTTGGAAAGCAATTCAGGAGAAAATTCAGGTGGAGAATCAATGAGAACTGAGTTGTTTGTTAATGGCATTTTGATTGAAAAAGAAGTTTCACCAGAAAGACGTCTATTAGATTTTTTAAGAGAAGATTTAGGTTTAAAAGGAACTAAAAAAGGGTGTGATCAGGGTGAGTGTGGAGCTTGTAGTATTCTCCTCAATGGAGAAGTAGTGAATTCTTGTTTAGTATTAATGAGTCAACTCACTCCAAGAAGTGAAATCACTACGATTGAAAGCACTGATCCTCTTGTTACTGCATTACAAGATTCTTTTGTCCATAATAGTGCTTCTCAATGTGGAATATGCACTCCTGGAATGATAATTGCCGCAACTGCCTTATTAAAGGACAATCCCAACGCTAATGATGAGGATATTCGGCAAGGATTAAGTGGGGTTCTTTGTCGTTGTACAGGGTATACAAAAATAATTGAAGCCGTAAAAAATACTAAAATTAGCTATATTGAACATGAAGACTTGTGAAATAGGATGATAGAATTTTCAAGGATAATTAATGAAACGATCAAAAATGGAACCTGTATTGTACTTGTAACTGTTGTTGGGGTACAAGGATCAGCTCCACAAAAAATTGGAGCTAAAATGTTGGTTTCTAGTAATGGTAAAATATTATGGGGGACAGTTGGAGGAGGTACTATTGAAGAATTGGCAAAGAACCAAGCTAAAATCCAAATTCAACAGAGAAAACCCCTTCTTAAAGAATACGAATTGACTGAGGAGGGTGTAAATGCAACTGGCATGATTTGTGGTGGAAATATGACATTATTCTTTGATTTACTAGGTACTAGTACGAATGTTTATATTTTTGGAGCTGGTCACATATCTCAGCAAATCGTTCCTTTATTAACAAAACTCGGATTTTCATGCAGAGTTATTGACGACCGTTATGACTACTTGAGAGAAAGTTTTCCAAATGCTGAATCCAGTCAATTAATAACAGGTAAGCTACCTCAAATTATTGATACAATAGAATTCATACCCCGTTCTTATGTTATAATAATGACCTATTCACATGAGTTAGATGAAAAGATTTTAAAACATTTATTGACAAATAAAATCGAAGAAGCAAAAGAGTTAGCCTATATGGGTATGATTGGAAGTAAGAGAAAGGTTAAAGAGGTCTTCGATCGACTAATTTCAGATGGAATCGATTCTGATATTTTGGATACAATTCATGCTCCAATCGGGATACAAATTGGGAGTCAGACCCCAGAGGAAATTTCAATTTCAATTGCAGCTGAATTAATTAAAATTAGGAATGAAATGGAATAAAAAATGTATGATTTCGAGATATTTCAACCAAGGAGTTTAATTGGCGCTTTAGAATTGAAAAAAAAATATGGTGCCGATTTGCATCCTCTAGCTGGCGGTACAGATGTATTAGTAAGTGTAAAAAATAATCGTGTAAACTGGGGGAATAAACCAAGGTTACTTGATCTGAATAACCTAAAGAGTGAACTTCATTTCATTAATGAATCTACAAAAACGATAGAAATCGGATCTTTAGTGACTCATTCCGAAATAATTGGCAATAATCTAATTGACAATCATGTGCCTGCTCTTAAGAAAGCTTTATCTCTTATTGGTTCTCCTCAAATACGAAATCGGGGGACATTAACAGGTAACATGGTTCATGCTTCTCCTGCAGCTGATAGCTTACCAATCCTATATGCTAGAGATGCTCAAGTTGAAATACAAACTCTCCATAGTATAAAAAAAATCCTAATTTCAGATTTTATTACAGGTCCAGGGCTTGTAGATCTTGATCCTACTGGAATAGTAACAAAAATAATAATACCAAAGTTACCTGATTACACAGGAGATTATTTATCACTCCGTCAAAGGAGAGCTCTCTCGTGTAATGTCGTTTCTGTCGGAATCGAATTGTTAAAATATGAAAATGTTATTGAAGATATACGTATCGGGCTTGGAGCTGTTTCACCGACTGTTGTTCGTGGCAAAAAAACCGAAGAATTACTCAAACGAAAACTTCTAACGGAAGAACTACTAGGTGAGGCTGAAATTCTTATTCAAACCGAATGTAACCCGATAACTGATGTAAGATCCAATATGGATTACCGTAGAGCAATGATTGGAGTTCTTCTAAGGAGATTTCTTCAAAAACACTTAGATCTTAAGTAAATTATTTATTAGAAAGTTCATAACTAATAAATCCAGATCAACTACGAAATCTTCTTTACAGATTCATTCAAAGAATTTAGGTATCTCAATAATGAAAATAGTTCCCTTCGGTTTGGCGTCTTCAATCCATACTTTTCCAGAGAAAAATTGGATAATTTCTTTCACAATTGTGAGACCAAGACCTGTACCCCCTTTTTCTCCAAAGGATGCAAAGGGTTCAAATACCTTCTCTTTTAAATTATCTGGGATCCCAGGACCTTCATCAGAAAATTTTATACTCCAATTTGGTATTCTTTCTTCTAAAGTGATTGAGATAATACCATTTAAAGGACTGAATTTTATAGCATTCATTAATAAATTCAAGATAACGCTATTTATAGCAAGGTTTGCTAAAATATTTGCTGGAGGAGATGGTAAATTCAAATTAATCTTAATATTCTTACTGCTAGACTCAGGTTTTAATTGCTGGATTGTTCTGTTAATGACTTCTACCAGATCATATTTCTCAAATTCTTGAGATCGAAGCATGTTATCTACCTTCAAATACGAAGTAACTTCCTCTATAAGCTGAAGAGTAGCTTCACTTTTTATATCAATAGCTTTAACATTCTGTTTCAGATCTTCTACCTCGCTAGCATCTGTTGCTAACTCAGAATACCCCTTTAATACATTTAAGTGATTTCGGAGATCATGAGATAAAAGTCTAAGGATCAGTTGTTGGAGATTAGATCTTTCTTCTAATGACCGTTCTGCTTCTTTCCTATCTGTAACATCGCTTAAAATTCCAACGAATCCTATTAACTTACCATTTTTCTGTTTGAGAGGTGTTACAAGTAGATTATAATATATCCTTTGGAATCTCCGATGAGGACGAAGAAATTCCAGTTCAGTAGAATAATAAGGTAGAATCCCTTCTTCAATCTCATCTAGGCCTTTTCGTACCTCCTCTATCTTCTGATGGTTAATTTCTTGTTGACTTTGCAGCTTTAAAACGTCTAATATGTTCCTCCCAAAGATTTTAGACATATCAGCGGTAGGGAGAAGTATATTTTTAGAGGCTTTATTTAAATCAACAAGTCGTTGATATTGGTCTAGTACAATTAATCCATCTGAAATTTCATCAAATACTCTCTGTCGTGCAATAGGTACAATATCAAGCAATCCAACTTCATATAGGGCATAAGCAAATAGAATATAGCAGATAATAAAAAAAATCGGAGTTAAATCAAGAAAAACGATTGATTCTATTATCTTAAATGTGGTGTTCACAACACGAATAATATTTCCAAGTAGCGGGAAAAATACACTAATTAATAAGATGGATAACTGTTTTCTATAAAGTACATTTGCTTTAGACTCCTGAATGTAAGATTTAGCAAGAAAATAAATTCCAAGCATAACCAATGCATATGAATAGATAGTATGACTCCAGAAAGCAGGTCCATAACTTATATCAAGGCTATAAAATGGAGTAGTAGTGATCTGTTCAACTGAATGGTAGAATAAATAGTGTTCGAAAGGAAAATTCGTGATTAACACTAAATAGTGTATTAAGGGTGGTAAGAATATTAAACTGATAAGTGGATTTGAAGAGATTTCATCTCGATTAGTAAAAGCAAGAATGAATAATAAGAAGAGAGGTGTAAGCGTTACAATTCCAATGTATTGAATATAATTCAAGAACATCTGCAATTCGAATTCAGTTACAGAAATTTGAATGGTGTAACCTGCACACCAAATAAAGGTACTAGTTATTAATAGAGTGAAATAAATTGTTAATTTTGATTTAGGCCTAAGAATTAGCGGGTAAAATAATAGGAATAGTGCAAGAAGAGTAATTATAAGCATTAAAAGTGAATAGATAGAAAAATACAGAGCCATTACTTAATTACTCCTGCTTTAATATGAATGATAATCAATCGTTAAATATCTATCGCTTTATAAGGTAGAAATATCTAATGGAGGGATTAAAATGAACATTTTCCTTATTATCGTTGTAAGTAATAAGGTACTAATTCTTTTTCAATATCTTATGCTCCTTAATTGCCTGTAGGACCTTATCAGGTGTGTAAGGTGGATCAGTGATACGTACACCTGTTGCGTCAAAAATTGCGTTAGATATAGCTGGCATTGGTCCATTAATGTTTATTTCTGCAATTGATTTTGCTCCAAAAGGCCCAGAAGGCTCATATGTTGGCACAATAATTGTTTCTATCTCGGGAAGATCCATTGTTGTCATTATCTTATAATTTCCGAATGAAGGATTAAGCATTTTTCCTTGAGTGTTAAAAAGATACCGTTCACTTAGTGCATATCCGATTCCATTTACTAAAGCTCCTTCAGTTTGGCCTATCACCAATTTTGGATTGATGGGAGTCCCGCAATCAACAGCTGTGACGTATTTAACAATTTTGATACGTCCTGTTTCTATATCTACATCCAATTCTACAAATTGCGCACAGAAAGGAGGTGGAGATTTCTTTGAAAGAGATGATGAAATTGCCCCTATTTGTTGTTGGTTGAATGAATATTGTGATTTCGCTCCTATCTCGGCAAAACTTATTGATTGGCCTGTTTTAGGGTGAAAAATCTCTTTTTCTCCGAGATTAAGTTCTTCCATTGGAACTCCAAAGATATCTGAGGTATAATTTAAGAGTTGATTCTTAATTTTTTTTGCTAATTTAATAACAGCTTTTCCAGTAAGATATGTGGTTGATGAAGCATAAGCTCCTTTATCAAATGGAGTTACATCTGTATCGGAAGATATTACTATAACATCAGACGCCACATCCAATCCTAGTACTTCTGCAAACATTTGCGCTAGTACAGTATCACTACCTGTTCCAATATCAGTAGCGCCAACAAGTAAATTGAATGAACCATCATCATTCATTTTAGCATAAGCAGCAGCCATGTCTATGTATGGTATAGAAGAACCTTGCATTAAGCATACCATTCCAAAGCCACGTTTTACTGATTTTCTAGTATGTTTTTGCTTAGTTTCTTCTCTGTTCCACCAATTGATCTTATCAGCACCCTGTTTAATACATTGAGATAATCCTATTGAATCAATGGTCTGTTCAACTCCCTCAGTTCCTTCTCCTAATGCTTTGAATATTGGTGAACTCTCTCCTTTGTTTATATGATTTATCAATCTGAATTCTGCAGGGTCCATTTCAATAGAATGTGCTAAATCATCCATTACAATCTCCATTGCTAGCGTAGCTTGAGTTGCACCATATCCTCGATACGCTCCTGCTACAGGTAGATTTGTATAAACAGTATCACCAATGAATCTTATATTTTCACACTTGTACAATGGTAAAGTTTTACTTCCAGTATTACTCAAAACAGTTAAACCATGAGTTCCATATGCACCCGTATTTGATAGAACTTTCATATCAATTGCAGTTATTCTACCATTTTTCGTAACACCTGCTTTCAACCATGATGTCATTGGATGACGCGTCCTTGCTGAAATAAATTCTTCTTTTCTTGAATATTCGAGTTTTATAGGGCGTTTTAATAATAATGTAAATGAAGCAGTAATTAATTCGGTAATAATTTCCTGTTTAGCGCCAAATCCTCCCCCTATTCTCGGTTTTATAACACGTATCTGTGATAATGGAATATTAAGAACTCTTGAAAGTATTCTTCTCGCATGGAATGGAACTTGTGTTGCAGTTCGTACGATCAATCTATCATGTTCATCAAGGTATGAAATGGATATATGAGGTTCTAGAGGACAATGCTGTCCATAATGATTTTTTACAGTGTGTTCAACAATAAAATCAGCCTCAGAAAATCCTTTTTCTATATTTCCTACTTCTGCATCTAAGTGGCATACGTGGTTCTTTTCTGGTTGGTAATGTACTGGAATAGGAAAATAAGCATCACCTTCATCATGAATTACGGTTTTATTGCCTAAAGATTCATCCCAATCGAAGATAGGGGTTAAAATTTCATATTCCACTTTGATTAAATTAATCGCGTTTTCAGCAATTTGTTTAGATTCAGCTGCAACTGCTGCAACTCGATCTCCAACAAATTTTACTTTTTTATTGAATAATCGGGTGTCGTATGGACTGGGTTCAGGATATCCCTGTCCTGCAGTAGTATGGATGACTTGGGAAGTGTTTTTATGCGACAAAATAGCTAACACACCTGGTAATTTTTCTGCTTCACTTGTATCAATATCGGTTATAATAGCGTGGGCATGAGGGCTTAATAATAATTTTACATGAGCCATATTAGGGAAATCTTTGTCATCTGTGAATAATGGTTTACCAAGAGCTAAGCTCATTGCGTCGATCTTAGCTATACTCTTTCCAACTACACGTCCTTCATATATTTCATGATTCATTTTTTTGCACCTCTCATGTTGGCAGCTGCTTTAATTATAGCCTTGATTTGACCAGAATAACCAGTACATCGGCAGAGATTTCCATCCAATGCCTTTTTAATATCTTTTTGAGTAGGGATTGGATTTTTATCAAGCAAAGCTTTAGCTGATAGAAGCATACCAGGTATGCAATATCCACACTGTACAACTCCTTCTTCTACAAAAAATTGTTGAAGTGGATGAGGATTTTCCCTTGTTCCTATTCCTTCAATCGTGGTTATCTCACTTTCATGAGCTTGAGCTGCTAATAAAATACACGATTTAACTGCTCTACCATTTAAAATAATCACACATGCTCCACATGAACCTTCTCCACATCCTCTCTTTACGCCTTTATAACCCTCTCGTCTTAATACTTCTAATAAGGTCTCATGTGGCTGAATTTCAAAAGTTTTATCCTGATTGTTAATCTTAAGAGAGATTTTTAGACTCAATAGACCGTCTCCTTCATATCAGTTAATATTCCCTTGAATAGAATTCCTAGTAAGTGTTTTCGATAACTCTTCGAGGATCTGTAGTCAGAAACAATATTTATTGAATTCTTAATTTTAGCTACAAGTTTTTCTATTTCAAGAATATCAATCTGTATCCCTAACATCATTTCTTCTACTTCTGGAAGGCGGGAATGTTTACTTATACGAGATATAGCAATTCTAGATTTTTCAACTACACCTTGGTTTAGTTTAACAGAAAATGCTAATGTTAACCATGTGTAGTCAACTTTAGTTAAGGCAAATTTTTCATATCTACTGAACCAATCTTTTCTAATAGGAAAAATGACTTCTTTAATGATTTCACCCTGATTTACTTTTCCTAGTTTGAAATATTCTTCAGCAACAATAGTTTTACTTGATTCTGGATTATCCATAATTACTATTTCAGCATCAAGGACTAAAAGGGCTGCAGGTAAGCCAGCCCACGGTAATGAAAGAGCTATATTCCCTCCCAAAGTAATAACATTACGTAGGGGTGTATCTCCGATAAGATTACAAGCTTTGGTTAATAAACCATTACCAACTTTTTGAACAAGAGGTGATTCTAACATCTCTGAAATAGTTGTTGTGCTTCCAATAATAATCTTATTGCCCTTTTCCTTGATATATTTCAAATTCAAACGGGTAATGTCTACAAACCGTGTGTATTTCTGTGAGGATGTATTAATATGTGTTCCTCCAGCGATAATTCCAGTAGATTCATCAGAAAGGTACATTAAAGCATTTTTGATATTAGATGGATATATAAATTCTTTTATTGTATGCATATCAAGATTAACCTCCGCCGATTGGGAGTGTAATGAATATATGATCACCATTTTTTGGCTGATGATCAATCCTTCTTCTTTTTCCATTTACAATTGGAACCAGAAGGTTTAGTTCTTCTTCAAGAAAACCAATTTTAATAAAAATATCCTTAAGTGATAATCCAGTACTTAACTCAACTGTAATTTTCCTCTTTTTATTCGGAAAGGGGTTACGCACTGCAGCCATTAATTCAACAACGACCGATAACATTTCTCGAAATCTCAATTCATTTTGCTATAGTAGAGTAAATTTGACTAAAAACGAATTTTCTTAAAAAGTTTTACATTTTACTCTTTGTTCTTCTGATAATGAAATTAGCATTGGTTTTTCATCAAAGTTATAGTTATTATTAGTAAATTTTTTTTATTTTTGATTTTTTAATACTTTTTTTAGTCTAACAATATCATCAATGCTATCTATATCCCGAAGAATACCTTTAACATTAGTAGAGAGAAAAACAATTTCATTCCAGTGAAGGTCAACTATTTCTTTCAGTCCATGTTTTTCTTCTGAAATGTTCCGAGTTTCTTGAAACAATTTCGAGCTGATAAGGATAGGATGTCCTTTGTAATTGTTATATGTGGGGATTATAATATTTGGTCGGTGGAGGTTGAAATAATCTAATATAAAATTAAAAGTATTTGATGGAATTAAAGGTATATCTCCTGGAGTTACTAATATTGCTTCGTTATCAAGCAGGGGATCAATACCTATGCGTATAGATGAAGACATTCCCCCTTCTTTGTAATCATTATTGAAGATTGTGCTTACAGAGTTAGATAAGAGGTACTCAATTCTCTTTTTTATTATTTCAGCTTCATGACCAAGGACTACTATTGTTTGATCTATGTTAGATGCAATAATTGATCTAAGAAGATATTCAATTATAGAAACGTTTGGTTTTATTTCGTAGAGAAGTTTATTACCTGGAAATCGTTTTGATTCTCCTGCAGCAAGCACTAAACATGAAATCATGACTCTTCAGCTCTAGTTCTACTGATTCTCATTTATAATAAGTGGAAAAACCAGCAAAAATTTTAAAATCTTGATATTTTCAAATCGAGAATATGCTGCCGGTAATTTATTTTTCTCTTTTTACTATATTTAGTATAGTTTTTATCATTCTTAAAAGCATAAAAAAGGATGAATATTTTATAAATAATGAGTTTATCAGGCAAATAGCTAATTATGCCATTTTTATTAAAGGAATACCTGCTTTACTTGCATTTATTTTTGTTTTTCTCATTCGTCCAGATGATTCGTTATTTTATTTCGTATTAATGGGTGCTTTGATATTTTGTTTCGCGGGTGACCTTCGAATGGAAAAAGGGTTGATTTCAGGTCTATCTCTTTTTTTGATAGCCCAAGTGTTATTTAGTATTGCATTTATTGGACAATCATTGGCTAATAAAGTAGTAAATGACTCATTCCTCCCTATTTCGATAGTATTTCTTTGTATAATAATTTATATCATCTTATTTGTCCATTATTTAGATTCATCAGAGCTAGGTTTAGGAAAATTTAAAACTCCAGTCATTATATACTGTGTTGCAATAAGCCTAATGTTCTTATCTACGATTTTACTTTGGACAACTCTTGGGTTTTTAAATTATTTAGAATTTGGATTAGTTTCTTTAGGTGGCTTTTTATTCATTTTTTCTGACTCTATCATTGCTCTACGTGAATTTAGAAATCGTAAGTTTGCGAAAAATGTTCTAATAATAATGATAACATATTACTCTGCAATATTTTTACTCTCCCTAAGTAGTATGTTAATTTAAGCCTGATGAACGAAATTTACAACTAGACTTTAGTCTGAATTCTGAATTATTTTAATTTTTAACTAATGAAGATGTATATTTAATCCAAAGGATACATAATTCTGTTAAAAGAAATTATAATAAACAGGAATTTTTTATATAGCTTATCTGTATTATTATGAGTTCAATTGAAGGAAGAGCTATTTATGACAACTAATTACGTAGAAAAGAAGCTTCATGCGATTAATGGGCATTCTATGGAACTAGAAAAGCTTGTATCGCAATTGGAAACAGATATTGAAAAAGGCTTGACAGATGAGAAAGCTGCTCAGAAACTTGAAGAATACGGGCTCAATCAAATACCAAAACCTAAACAAAGTTTCTGGCAAGTTTATCTAGCTCCTCTTCTTAATACTCTTATAGTCATTTATTTAATAATGACAAGTCTCATTCTTATTCTCGCGTTAATATATCTTTTACTTAATCCAGAGGACACTTCTATCTGGCTTACAGCTGCGCAATGGCTTGTAATAGTTGCGGTGAACTTCGCTATTGCAATCATTCAACAAGCAAGAGCACAGAAGAAAATAGAAGCTCTTCACAAAATGGCTGCTCCCATGGCTATCGTGATAAGAAATGGTGAAGAGAAGGAGATCAATACTGAAGATGTTGTTCCTGGAGATGTTATAAAAATATCTCAGGGTGATAAAATTCCTGCTGATGCACGAATAATAAAATCTAGCTCATTAAGAGTTAATGAATCTTCTTTAACAGGGGAAAGTGTGCCAGCAACTAAGTTCGAGGAGGGTGAAGTGCCTATTGCAGATGATACACCTATTGGTGAAAGAAAAAATATGCTTTTTAATGGAACTTATGCGACTATGGGTTCAGGCAGAGCTGTTGTTGTTAATACAGGAGGAAATACTGAATTTGGGAAAATAAGCCTTGAATTGGAAGAATTAAATACAGGAGATATACCTATTAGACAAAAGGTTAACACAATTGGTAATTATCTTGTTGGTGGGATGCTTGTCATTTTTAGTCTACTTGTTGTTTACCAAGGAGCTTTAATTCTTTCTGATAATCAAGATACTCTTAAACAATTAGCAGCTGGAACTTTAGATCCCACAATTGCAATAGAATTCTTTGGTGAATTAGTATTCAAAATATCATCTGTTATAATCACTGCTATGAGTGTTGTTCCGATTAATATTCCATTATTGACAACTATTGTTCTAATAACTGGAGTTCTTGCAATGGCAAAACATAAAGTTATTATTCGTAATCTTGCTTCTATTGAAAGCTTAGGTAGAATCTCTGTGTTATGTAGTGACAAAACTGGTACCATAACTGCTGGACAAATGACTGTTAAGCGTGTTTGGGACGCAACAGAAGATAAACACTATTATGTAACAGGTCTAGGATATTCACCAGAAGGAAAAATTATTCAATTAGAGGATGAAAAAGAAACAATAGATGAAAAACAAGCACGAACTAGAGATCCTATATCTGCTAATCATCAATCATCTCTTGGAATGATGATAATATCAGGTTTACTTAACAATGATTCTAAAATAATTGAAGAATATATTGAAGCTACTAAACAAAAAATTTATAACGGAACAGGAAGTCCTACTGAATCTGCTCTCTTGACTTTATTCCATAAAACAAAATTTGATGAATTATTAGTTAAAAATGAGTACAAATTAGTAAGAGAATATCCTTTCGACTCATCATTAAAGCGAATGAGTAAAATTTTCGAAACGGATAAGAAAGAAATGTATGTTTTCACTAAAGGAGCTACCGAGGTTATTTTGCCTAAATGTGTTCATATTGGATTTGATGAGAAGAAACAACGAGTATTAAAAGAAGAAGATAGAACACTAATTATGGAACTTGTTGAAAAATATGCAGGTCAAGGCTACAGGTTATTATCTTTTGCATATAAGAAGCTAGATAATCTACCTGAGAAAGATGATAAAGAACGTGACAAAATCGAAACAGAGTTATCATATCTTGGTTTTGTAACTGTTTTGGATCCACCAAGAGACCGTGTTGATGAATCGGTTAATGAAACACGTTTAGCAGGAATAACCCCAATCATGATAACAGGTGATTCTCCATTAACAGCTGCCAGTATAGCTAATAGTATTGGAATGGTATACAACACACAGCACCAAACACATGAAGGAAAAATGGCTGCAAAGTTAAATGATCTTGATTTCAGGAATACACGTGTTTTTGCAAGGGTTGCTCCTCAAGATAAACAGATAATTGTAGAACGATATCAAAAACAGAATAGAATCGTAGCAATGACTGGAGATGGCGTAAATGATGCGCTTGCCCTAAGTATGGCAGATGCAGGTATAGCAATGGGTATTGCTGGTACTGAAGTGAGTAAACAGGCAGCAGATCTTGTGATAGCTGACGATAGTTTCAATTCTATAGTTACTGGAATTAGGGAAGGACGAGCTTTATTTCAAAGAATACGTGTAATCATTTTTTTCTATGTCTGTCTGAATCTAGCGGAAGCGGCGATTTATATTGGCTCCTCTTTTCTTTCAGAGATCGTAGGCCCAAATGTATACTTTGCATTAATGGATAATTTACAGCGTGCCTATATCTTTGGTATAGCTCATACTTTTCCTCCACTTGCCTTGATTGTGGATCGTATTCCTCGTGACATCATGGATCGTGACCCCATTGATACAGCTGGAATCTTTAATAAAAAATTAGCATTAACATTGGCAATTACTTCTATTACATTAGCAGCTATAGTATATCTAGTATATTTCACGTGTTTATTTGGTTTTATACCTGTAAATGGGGTTAATGAAAGTTTTTATATTCCAGCTTTTCAAGATCCAACAAAAGCTGGAACAGGATTAAGACCGATAGATATGTCAGCATTCGGTCAATCTCAATTAAGTCATGCTAAAGCTAGAACGTTAATGCATACTATTCTCTATTTAACAATACCATTAGTCATTCTTTCGATAAGAAGAATCGATAAATCTTTATTGGCTGCAATAAAGGAAGATTCTTGGTGGATGACATATCTTCTAGTCTTTTCAATAATCCCGATTCATTTAGCCTTAATGTATATTCCTGCTATTCAAACCTTCTTAGCATCCTTTAATGTGGATCTTGATGTAATAGCTTTATCCATTGATGATTGGATCTTATGTATCATCGCTGCTTCCATCCCAATAATAGCTCTTGAGAGTGCAAAGTGGTATAATCGGTATAAGGGACAATTTTATTAGCCAAGGTGCTTAAAAACTTTAAGCAGTTGAATTATTATGATTTCGATTGTTCGTTTGAAAATGAAGGTTAATTGAAGTCATTTCTTTCTTGATAAGTGGCCAATAGTATTGGTCCAAAATATCTGGGATCGATATCTTCCAGTTGAAACCGCCAGTTAAAAACTGATTCTCTTCATCGCAAACAAAAGAAATCTCAGATGGAATTGCCTGATGGAACGGTTCCTTTTTATACCATTCCTGACGAATTTGAGCTGCTCTTTTGAGTCTTACTTTTGTTCTTTTATTTAACAACAATTCTTGCTTAATTCTATAATTCCGATAGCATTTTTTAGAACAAAAAATGAGATTTTTTCTTAATTTAATATACCGTTTTTCTTTTTTGCTCTTTTGTCCGCAGTTCACACATATAAAAGGAGATTCATCACAGAATTTAAAGAGATCTTTTCCAATTAATAAGTAACATAATCCTGTACTATCTATAATACCAAATGCTTGAGGAACGTCACCTTCTTTCATTTTCTGCTTTACAAGAATATTAAGAGCTTCTGGAGTCAAATATCTTAACAGGACTTCTTTTCTTTGATCAATTAAAAGTCCACGAAACCAATTGTATGTAATTGTAACAAGAATTTTCATATTACTCTTATTCAAAATACGAACCTGCTTTCATGCTTTTCAGAGCGACTAAAAATATAAGATTTTCTATACAGTAACCAATAATGTCTGCCTCTTATATCGAAGCTGTAATCAATAGGTATACTGTTGATATAACATAATTTTTTTATAACTCTTGATCAATTGT
>JBHLKP010000059.1:0-19803 GCA_048886525.1 Candidatus Hodarchaeota archaeon
GAAAAATTTCCATATAAGTCCGAATATTATCATCTAATTAAGGGAAAAACGATCTCTCGCCGAGGAAGATGGTGGACTGCAGTTCTTTTAGTACAAAATGTTGATAATGCAGATAAACGTGTGGTTGTTATTCAACGATGGCAAAAACGAAATAGAGCAGATCCAGATGCGGAAGGGAAAATTTCTAGCTACTGGGCACCATCAAAAGCATTCACTCTCAATTCTAGCAAACCATGGGAAGTTCTTAAAGAAACTGTTAACAATTGGTTAGAAAGTAACGACTGGAAATGATTCTAAAGTAACTAAGAGGAAAATTTTGTACCTCCTTCTCTCTATTCTTAGAACTTTTCTGATTTTTCAGTTTAAAGAAGTAAAATAGAAATTCCAGTTTGTCAAGCAATTTTGATATATTCATAAGCTTTGCGACTAGATTCAAACCCATAATGAATAGCTTGAAATTCTTTACGAAAATCAGCAACATCAGAAGCTACATTCTTTGTATCTTTTTGATCAATGATGACAGCTTTAAAGAAATCAGCGATTACTTCCATTTCCTTTTCCTTCATACCTAATCTAGTGATTTCTTGTGAACCTATACGAATTCCACCAGGATTGAGATAATTACGTTTCTCTATAATATCCCAAGGAAGAAGATTCCTATTCGCTACAATATGAGCTTTTTCTAATCGTTGTTCAACATCAGCACCTAAACCAATTGTATCCTGAAAATTACTAATATCAACTAATAACGTGTGTGATTCAGTAAAACCTTTATCAGGACAAACAACTTGAAATCCCCTTTCATATAACGCTTGACCAAGAGCTTTTGCGTTAGAAATGACTTGTTTAGCATAAGCTTTACCAAATTTTTTGAATTCTGCTGCAGCAACAGCCAATCCTGCAACATGCATTAGATGGTGGTTTGAGGTCATACCTGGAAACGCAGCCGTCTTAATCACTTCTGCTAATTCATCCCGAGCTGCAATTACTAATCCTTTTTGAGGACCTGGAAAAGTTTTATGAGTAGACATTGTAATAGTGTCAGTACCTTCACGAATCGGATCTTGAAACTGGTTCCCAGCAATTAAACCTGCAACATGAGCAGCATCATAATTTACATGAGCGCCTACCTCTTGTGCTAATGGAACGAGTTCCTTTACCGGATGCGGGAAAAGAAAAACACTTGCTCCAAATTGAATTAATTTTGGCTTCTTCTCTCGTATTGCTTTTTTAGCTTCCTCTACATTAATATTTAATTCATACCGATCAAATGGAATGTATTCCACGTTTAATCTGGCAACAGCGCCCGCAGTTCCCCCAATAATTGCTCCAGATTTTGCTTTCAAAGGCCCTGAACTAATATGCCCTCCTACAGGAATTGATATCGCCATCATAGTGTCATTAGCTTCAGTAAAAGCAGTATATATAGTAAGATTTGCCACAACTCCAGAAATTGGACGAGCATCGATGAAGGGAGCTTTATATAATTGTTTTAGCAGTTTTAAGCATAATTCTTCAATTTCATCAAAATATTGATTTCCTGGATACACCCTTTCGCCAATCCAACCCTCTGCATATCTATGAACGAGATCAGATATCGCCAGTTCCCGTACAGCTGGGCTGGTCAGATTTTCGCTTGCAATCAGGGGAATCGCTGCGTTCCAGTAATCATGATGGTTTTGTAGAATATTTCTAATCTTTAAAAAATCAGGATTAAGAGGCATAGATTTACCACCAACTAAGAATCGTCAGATATTGTATAGCAAATGCAAGTTATAAAAGAATTCTCAAGATGCTGTCTATTAGATTAAGGTTGGATTGGTTCATTAGGGCATAACGACAAACGGAAAAATGGAAATTCAACCATAGAAAATCGCGATAAAAACTTTTAGCTTAAAATTTCTGATAATCTTGTTATCTGAGGTTTGTTTCCTATGAAAACTCAACTTTACGAATGGCATTCTAAAAACGGTGATATAATAAACTTTGCAGGATTCCAAATGCCAGTAATGTACCGTTCGATAAAAGATGAACATCTTGCCGTAAGAAATTCAGCAGGTTTATTTGATGTTTCTCATATGGGCAGAATGTGGATCAAAGGTAGTGACGCAGAGAAATTCTTAAATTTATTAGTCCCACGAGATCTTACAAAGACCCCTGTGGGGAGAGCTTCATATACTTTCATGCTAAATGAACAAGGAGGTTTTCGTGATGATCTTGTTTTTGAAAGAATTGAGACTGATGTCTGGTTGTTGGTTTGGAACGCAGGTAATCTATTAAAAATAAGAGAATGGATGAATAATGTAAAAATAGTCATTAATCAATTCTCAGATCTTAACTTAACACTGGAAGATATTTCAAGCTCTTCCGCGATGTTTGCACTTCAAGGACCAAACTCACAAGAAATTCTAGCATCAATTTTTAACGATAATAATAATAATCTTCCGCGGCCATGGAATGTTCTTAAGACAAAGATTGAAAATATAAATCTTATAATTTCAGGAACGGGATATACTGGAGAGTTAGGTTATGAAATTATAATTCTGAACACATCTGTTGATAACCCATCTAGCGCAGAAAAAATATGGAATTTAATTTTAAAAGTTGGAGAATCTTATGACTTATTACCATGTGGATTAGGTGCAAGAGATTCACTACGATTAGAAGCAGGTTATCCTTTATACGGTAACGATATTGATGAATCTATTAATCCGATTGAAGCTGATCTGTTCTTTCCCCCATTTATTCATATGGATAAAAATCATTTCATTGGGAAAAATAGACTTGAATATTTAAGCCAGATAAGAACAGATATGATTCGGGTTGGAATTAAAGCCCTCCAGAGAGGCCCCAGTCCTCGTGCAGGTGTCAAGCTTTATAAAAATAAGAAAGAAATAGGTTATGCCACTTCAGGAGGATTTTCTCCACTTTTAAAAGTTGGAATTGGAATGGGATATGTTCCAGCTGAGTTAAAGGATGAGGAGGAAATAATTGAATTTAATGTAAGAGGGAAGTTCTATGAGGCTAAAATAGTGAGCTTCCCTCTCTTTAATTCAGAAAAATATGGAATAAAAAGAAAGAATTAATCATTTTTTCTTTTTCTTTTCAGCAGATTCCCCTTTTTCTCCGCTTATACCACTTAATTCTGACAAAGCGCTTGAAAATAATTCAGCGAGTTCAGGAGGTTTTACTTGAGAATCAGTTCCAGAATCTTCTTTAGAAATTTCTTGATATGATACTTCAGGCATCATAAATGGATCCGATTCTTCGTCTTCAGTCAAAGAACTGACAACTGAAGCAAATGGATCAGCAGTTTTTTTATCAAAAATACCTTCCTCCGAAATAGGAGGTGTTGAATCAATCTCGCTCTTTTGAATAGTCAAAAACTTAGTTTCTTGAAGGGCTTCCTCAAGAACGTCTACTTCGGATTCTTTCCCAATGATAACCTCTTCTCCACCAACAAGAGATGGTTCAATAGCATCAGTCTCATCCTCCTTTTCCAAAAGCTTTTCTAGAGGCGATAAATCAGGTGTGACATCAATTGAAACCTCATCATCCAATGGAATCTCTTCTTTTGCTGAAGAAGAAATAGTTCCTTTTTTCCATAAACGTCCGAAACTATCAACTTCCCATTCTTCATCGCTAGTTGGCTCTTCTTCAATTTCAGCATCCTCTGAAGGAGCTTTTTCTTCAATAGCGAATAAAGATCTGACTTCATCATCAGATAAAGAAACTCTTTTTTCACTCGGTATGTCAACCTTTGGTGTTACTTCCTTCAAGTCTTGAGGGACACTTTCTAATGGAATTTCTTTTTCACTAATAGTAGATATTTCATCTGCTGGTTCTTTTAGAGAGAAGAGAGTTTCTATTTCATCATCTGAAAGAGCAGTCTTTTGTGGAACACCAGCATCCTCACGGATTGGGATTTCCAAAACTTTACTTTCATTGAGAGCTGTATCTTCCTGTTTAATTTTGGGCTCATATCTTGTAATTTCAGGTTCAGGTTCTATTACCTGTTCTACTTCCTCTAAAGATGGGGCCTCTGGTGCTATAATTTGATCTTGTTCGAACGTTTTAATAGCGTCGACAACTTCTTCTTCACTTACTTCCTCTATGGATTCAAGAGACGGTTCTAAAACAGGAATTATATCAGTTGGAGAAACAATTTGTGATGTATCAACTATTCTCACTTCAGGTTCTTCCTCCATTTTTATTTCTGGAGCTAGTTTAGGTTCGGGTGGAGGTATCAGTTCAGGTTCAAATTCTTCCTCTGGTTCAAAACGCTCTTTCAAATAAGCCTTCTGGCGCTTCATTAGAGATTCATATTCTTTTTTATACTTCTTTGGCTTTAAATCTAAATCAATGAAATATTTATTAATTAATTCTACTTTCTCCCTGTCCTTCAAATTTTCAACATGCCTTAACAAAAATAATAAGATGCCTCCCATTGATTCAGCTTTATTAATCATGGAACTTAATCGCGTTGAGTAATCAAGATATGAAAATGCAATCTCCAGATTGTTTGATTCAATAATGTTCTCTAATAGACTAATAACAGTATTAAAAAGCGCATCAAGATCCTGAAGCTCTTCAAATCGCTCCAAAGTTTGTTGAAAATAGTTAAGAGATGTTTCATTATGACTCAGGATTAAATAACTTGTTAATTTTGCTAAAAGTACAGCCTCATATTTTTTTGCATTATATTTCTTACATACATGTATCCCTCTTTTTAAAATTCTAATCGCATGTTTTATCGAACTAAATTTTTCAGCTAAATTAATATATACATGGATTACACTTTCAAAATCGTTTAACTGGCGGTAATAATCTGCAGCTTGGTACGCATATTCGGATGCTAAATCAGGATTCTCTCCAGCAACATATCCTGCAAATTTTTCTGCTAATTTTGCACTTAGCAATCGACCTTCATTACCAAGTTTTTTTTCGATCGAAATCATATTAATAACACGATCAGTATATTCACGAGCGGCTTCTAACAGAGAATTGTCTATCAGTCCTTGTATATACTTAAATGATGCTGGAAGCACTTCTGATAAAGCTCCCTTAGTGTAATTTAGTACTACTGCCATCAAGCTCGAAGCGTACGAAACTTTTTCAGCATCTAACATTATTCTTGCATATTTGTTGCCTAATCGGTCTCCTTCTTGGTTCTCACCCTCTTTATAGACTAATTTTACAAAATCAACAATAGCTTCAGCTATATCATCCGAAATCGATTCATGATCAGAAATATAATCGTAAATTTTTTCTGAAAATTGAGAAAACTCATCTATTGGTGGGTTTAATACCTGTTTAACCTTTTCGATGAGTTTATAATCAAGATTCTTCATTAATAAAGGCTCTAAATAGTCTTTGCAAAGTTTTTTAAATTCCTGCTGCTGGCCTCGAATTTTAATGATTCTCTGAAAGATTAGATATGAAGATTCTTTATCTTGTTGATATATTCTATTAAATACCATTTGTAGATATTCTAACGCTTTTTTACTTCTGTCGTCTTCTTCAAGTAAAGATGCTAGTTCTAAAGTGAACTTTGTAGCAGTTTCAGTATCACCTATGTCCAGTGCAGTCTTTGAATAATTCTTTAGCGCATTAATTGCTAATTTAGTCTCTTTATGGCTTCGGCCAAATCTAAGGATCAAGTCAGTCATACGACTTGCGTCTTCGTATTGTTCGTACTCAATAAATCTATCTCGCATCTTTTCCAAATATTTAATTACAGATTCAATATCACCAAGTCGTTCGTAATATCTTGCGCTTTGTACACTGTAAATATAAGCATCTTGATAGTTTTTAAGCTCCATCTGCTTATCAATTAGTCTCGATACAACATCTATAGATCCTTTGAAATCCTCATTCTTTTCAAGTTCTTTGAGTACAATATCAGTGATTCTCTGAGCTAAATCCAGCGAATGATCAAGCAATTCTTTTTGAAATCCTATTAATCTCTCAACAGCACCCTCAGGGTCTCCCATTCTATGATATGCTTCTGTAGTCTTCTGTATAAATCTCTGAATCAGGTCAAACCTATTAGTATTTCCTATTAAATAGTTTAGAAAATTACCAATGGTATCAATAGCTCTTGTATTATCTTCTTTTTTGAGCTGAAGAGTTACAAGTAGATCAACAATGAATGCTGCTTTGTCAATTTCTTTAGAGTCTGTTGTTTCATTAATGAAAGATAATAGAGTATTATAATCTGAATGATCAGCTTGGATCATTAGATTCCCGACATACTTCATATATTCAAAAACCATTTCCGTTTGTTGGTGAGCTTTTAATTTTTCAATGAAACTCTTACAAAAATTTATAACATCATCAATTTTTTTATCGTTTAATAGTCGTGAAAGCTCTAGATTAGCCATTTCTTGAGCTGTCAAAACCGCATTTTTAGAAAATAATTCGGTAACATATTTCAGAACAATCTTTTCCCTTTTCTTCTGATCTTTAATAGCTTGCAAAGCTGTTTGTACATAAACCTTTGAACGATCTTGCATACCTAGTTTTCCGAATAAGTCTCCCAATAGAAGTTGTTTCTCTATCCTACGCGTTTCATCATTTTCGTAAGCTTTTTCTATAAGATTTTCAACAAATTTCAAATAATCGGTTGCTGCTGATGATTCTTTCAATTCTAGAAGACTATGAACAATACTTAAGCTGAATTCGACAGCTTCTTCAATTTTAGATAAGTCATAAAAAAGTCTAATAGCTTGATTTCCAAATTCACATGCTTTTGGAAAGTTTTCATTATCCATTAATAATTCTGTACTCTTAATTGCTACTTCCAGAGCTTTTTTCTTCTGATCCTGTGTTTCACACGAAATTATAAATCTACTGGCATACTTAGAATAATTATATTTATAATTTGCTTCTTTAAAAACATTTAAGGTTTTTTCAAGCGATTCAAGTAGCTCAAAAGTTGCTTTTCTTTTTTCAAATGCCTCCAATGACATATCTAACAGATAATCAATTTCCTCTTTATAGAGGTGGATTTGGTCTTCAGGTAGTTGTAATTCCTTGGCTTTAGCTAATTGTCGGATAGCAAAATGAGCATATCTCTCCGCGTTTTCGCTCAGTACAACAGGTAATCGTGCTTTCTTATAGAGATCAACCTGTTTTCGAGCTAAAATTAATACTTTATTGAGTGTATTGTAGTTTTCTTCATCAGCGAGATATTGATCTAATATCAAACCGCATAAATTCGCAGCATTCAAGTACTTTTCTTGCGCATCCAGAATATCCAATGATTCCATAACAAAATTATTTGCTATATCCACATCTATTTCCAATAATTCCTCAACTAACTCATTTCTACGTTTAAGAGCTTGTGATGTCTTTTTTTGTACTTCTAAATAGTATACTAGCTTTTTCCCAAATTGTAAAATCCCCCTAGTATTACCTTCTTTTTTAAATCGCTTAAATAATACTTCAGTTACCTTTGCTGCGGCCTTAAAATCATTCTCAGACTCATATTGTTCAATAACATCCATAAAGTGGCCAACAGCGACATTAAACACTATTTCGTCTATTGGACGCAGCACAAGCTGTTCCATTACCTTATAAATATTTTCCGAGGCATCATAAAGATAACTGAAAGAAATTTGAGGTACAGCATTATTAATAGTACGAGCTATTTCATCCTGATCAATTTTAACTTCTGTAATAACTGATAATGATCCATCTTTTTGTTTAAACTGTAGAAACCAAGAATCCATTTTTCTTAGAATTAAACAAATAACTCCTCCTGATTTCGGAATTTCGATTTCCTTAACAGGCAAAGGCTGGCCTTCATTAACGAACTCTTTCACTTTGGTAATAAATTTATCGAAATCCTCTGCTTTTTTAAATTTTGAGGTATCTAAAGCAGATAAGTCTACAGTGACAATTTCGGCCTCCAAAATTCGCGGTTCTTGTATAACTTCCTTATAGTCATCTAAAACTTTAACTGTGCTAAGGTCAGGAATCAAAGGTTCATCTACTCTTTCTTGTCCAACCAATTCCTCAGGATGTAATATAATTTTTTCAATTTCCTCAGCAGTATCATATATGGATGAAAAAGATAGAAAATCAATCCCAGATTCACTTATCATTGCAACAAGGTCATCCTGATTGACATTCTCCCTAGAAAACTTTTTTCGAATAACTAGATTATTTTTTTGATATAAAGCAACTGCGTATTGACCATCACGACAAAAATAAATCGCTGCATAACCAGATTGAGAATAAGGCATCTCAAACTTTTTTAACAATTTGTCTCCAGATTCAACGGAAACCTTCTTATGAGCTTTTATTGATTCTAAAAGCTCATCTGATACAGTTTTTGCTTTATCAGAAATAGGAGTTTCATCTTCAATTAATGTTCTTTTCTTTTCTGTTTCTTTTGAAGGTTTATCTTCGATAAAGAGAAGTTCTTTCCTAAACTCTTCTTTAATAGATTCGATTAACAAATCCGCAACATCAAATATAGCTGAAAAACTGAAGAACTCAACCCCTGCATCGCTCAAAATATCTACCATTTTATCTTGATTCAATTGAGATTGCGAGATAGCAAATGATTTTAATTTGCGTTCATTTTGGAAAAAAGTTAATACATACTCCTCTCGGCTTAGATTCTCTCTAATACTACATTCAACGCCATTTGTTGATGGAAGCTCTAATCGGATCTCTTTTTCGGATTTTGTTGCCATATAATATCCCTTGAAAGATTATAGAATACTTTTATTATAGTAAAACAAAAAGACAAATTTGTCTAAAATTATTATTTTACGATGATTCTGTCTACTAAGATGTTGGAGGGTTAATGCATTTATGAATATAGCTCAATTTTCATAAATTTAATTTGCGTTCTTTTCTACGTAAATCTGAATTAAATTTAGTATTGTTTCAACAGATTTCTCTAAAGCAATTACAGGTACGAATTCTTTTTTACTATGAAAGTTAATACTTCCTGCAAAAATATTTGGTGTGGGAAGACCTTTATAGCTCAATCGAGCTCCATCAGTTCCTCCACGGATGGATTTTTTTATCACCTCAAGTCCAGTACGTTTTATTGCTTCCTCGGCATATTCTATAGCATAAGGAACTTCCTCAATTTTATATTTCATGTTTCTATATGTTTCTTTAACGTCTAATTCGATGTTTGCCTTTGGATAAACTTGACTAGTCTTTTCTACTATAGCCTCAAGTTTTTTAATTTTCGCTTTTAACAGTTTATAATCAAAATCACGTAAAATAAAACGAAGCTCAGCAGAATTTACAGAACCATTCGCCTCATATACATGATAGAAACCTTCTTTTTTTTCCGTTGTTTCAGGAGCTTCTGTCTTAGGGAATTGAGTGATGATATCACCCATTATCCTGACCGCGTTCACAAGTTTGCCCTTTGCATATCCAGGGTGAAAGTTAAAACCAGTAATTCTGATTGTACCCCCCGCAGCATTAAAAGTTTCCATCTCTAAGACGCCCATTTCGTCAGCATCCACAGTATAACCAATATCGGCTTCTAGAGCTTCAACATCTAAAGCATCAACACCATGACCAACTTCTTCATCTGGAGTAAAGACAATCTTAATTGTACCATGTTTAATGTTTGGAGCCTTTTTTAAAATTGATATAACAGTCATAATTATAGCTATACCCGCCTTATCGTCACCACCAAGTAAAGTAGTACCATCTGAGGTAATAATATCACTTCCAACGAATTTCAGCAAACTAGGGTTTTCTTTTGGTGAAATTACAATGTTGGGGTTACCAGGTAGAGCGATATCTCCTCCTTGATAATTTTTGATAATTTGAGGTTTCACATTCTCTCCTGGTTCTTCTGGTGAAGTATCCATATGGGCTAATAAACATATCACAGGCACTTTTTGCGTGAGTTCAGGGGACAGATTAGAGGGAAGAGTACCGATCACATAACAATGATCGCTTACTGTTGCATCTATTACTCCTAGATCTTTCATTTCTTTAGCTAAGATATTAGCTAAATCAAATTGCCTTTTTGTACTCGGAATTTCATCAACATCTTCTTTACTAGTAGTATGGATTTTAACGTAACGAAGAAATCTATCTAATACATCAGGTGACATAGAAACACCAATTAATTAATTTAGAGAATTGGAATTTAGGGATTATGTTAAATACTCAATATCTTTGGTAGAAAAAGTAATAAAAAATTAGAAAGGAAAATGGAAAAAAAGAAAAAACGATGCTATCGAGAAATTCTTTTTATTTAGTCTAATAATACTCTGTTATAATGTTCACATTAAAAGAACATCCTACCAATACCGTTGAGGAGAGTTTTAAAGCATTAGGATGTAAACTGGAAGATATAGCCAAAAAATCAGTTGTTTAATCGTTATTAGAAACTTATTATTAATAATATAATTATTATTTATTCTTAGTTTTATTTTAATACAAAGTTTTGTCGAAATGGGGTAAATATTAAGGATTAGGAGGTGTGTGATAAACACCTCCTTGTTAAATTATTATTATTTTATAATAGGTAAATTTATCAGTACTGTTAACTGATAATTACTTCTTAGGTTTTTTGATCTGAGGTTTGGGAATTTTAGTTTCTTTTTTCTTCTCTTCAGACATTTAATTCACCTCTATTCTCCTTAAGATTTTTTGACTCTATTCTCTTTTTCAATTAAATATCGTCATAGAGTAATTCGTTTTACCAATATTTAAATCTTTTCATTAAAAATCAAAAATACTAATGTTTCCTTAATAGGATATTTATTTACAGATTTTTCACATATTCTATGCATCTTAACAGAACTTAGAATGAATTAGAAAATCTGAAATAATTTTAAAATTATATTTCAATAATGTCATGATATCTATGGCATAATATCAATGATTCCTAGACCAAGCTTGTTTTTCTAGTTAATATCATCTTAGCCGTATAATAATCATCAAATGACTTGTAGATATTGGAATTTAACAAATAATACTTCCGTTTAAATACAAGACGGACTAATAAACGATTCATCAATAAAATGATGATCATCAAGATATTTCTTAATTATTTCTTACTCAAAAGGGCATTAAAAAACCACATAAATGAAGAAATAAGTAAGAAGTAAAATGTGACCAGATTTATCCAAATAAAATTCTCTTTATAGCAAGCTAAACTGTTTCAATCACATAACTATTAAGGGAACTCAGAGTTGTTGATATATAGGTTCTAATCATGAACTTAAAGGATTATATATGTATTTTAAGGATCCCCCCTACATAAAAAGCATTGGAAATAAAAAAAAATCCCCCCCTCAAAATTCCTCTTTTCTCCTAAAGTTTTCTCTTTTATTCTGAGTTCTTTTCAAATGTTTCCTTTTTTAAGGGCTTTTTTGGAAGTAGAAAAAATGGTTGTGGGATTAGCTTTTGTCATTCGTGCCATAAGTGCTATGGAAGTAGTACTCGCTGTAAAACATAATAATTATGGAAGTTTAATTGATTATTCAGCGCGTTTTCGGAAGATAGGGCGTAATTAGCGATGCTAATAGACCCATTTCTCGGTTTTGAGTATAAACAATCCCAGGGCCATTGAATCTCATCACGATCCCCTCACCACCAAGGAAGAAACTTTTCTTACCACCAACCTTAGACGCACGGTATTGCATATTCGTTTCGTAAGCAAGCATAACTCCAGAGTCAATGACAAATTCTTCACCTAGAGCTAATTCATGCCGTTCAAAAAACCCATAACCTCCAAGCCATACGTCTCCTTCAGCTTCAGCTACAATCTTTGTAAGTACAAGTCCTTCTCCACCAAGAAGACTTTTAAAACCACCCAATTGCGAGGTCACGGACACTGAAGGCGTACCACAAATATAAGCATCTTTACTAAGAGTCCATTCCTCTCCTTGTTGAAGATGTAAGTGAACTATATCACCAGGAGCACCTGGAGCAAAGGCAATCATTCCTGGTTTGCCACTTTCATCGAGTTCAAAAAAGTTTTGAAACATAGATTCACCTGAAAACATTCGTTTCAGACCACGCTTAACCCCGCCAGCCGATTTCGTTTCCATTTTGATATGGCCATCCATATAGATCATTGCTCCTCCTTCCGCCCTCACTTGTTGACCAGGTTTATCTAGATAGATCCGTACAACTGAAAAAGCGGGACTTCCCTTGATTTCATATCGTAGGAACGATTTTTCTTTATTTTCTGACATATTATCACCGTTCATCATTTTAATCTTTAATTAGTGTTGAATTGGATTATATTCTGTAAAAAGATTTCTATTACATGCAAGATTTTGTTTTGAATAAATAGTATTCTTTTACTATATCACCTTTTTTTGAGTATACACGATTAACTTCTTAGTTGTTAATTTTAATCATACAAATTAATTTTTTAAATTGTTACTGGATCAATCTTAGGATTTAAACCATTTTGATAGTATTCATTACTTAAAAAAATACATCCGTAAAAAGTCTAATATAACCACGAATTTTATAGCCGTTCATCAAATATAGGAGTCTTTATGATCGTTAAAGTCTATAGCAAATCCATCGAATTAAGTATATTCCTTTAGCGAGTGTAACTATTATGTCTTTTACACTTCCTTTCAGAAATGTGACCCGTAGCAAAGTACGCACGTATTTAATTATTGCAGCGATTACTATCTCCGTTGGCCTTCAAACAGGAATAGCTATCACTATAGACTCATTATATGACGACTTCATCGAACGTCAGAGAGGGACTAATTATACTGATATTAAGATTCAACCTAAATACAATTCATCAATTGAAGATATGAAAAATCTAACAATGAGTATTAAATCAATTAAAGGGGTCGAAAATGTCGGTACTGTTGCCACTTTTCTTGTTGATCCAAATAGCGCGGGTTTAACAGGTATTTCAACCAAAAAAGGAAAAATACTACTTTATGGTTTGGAGTCAGACTCACATCCAGATTATGCTCATTTAGAACTAGCTTCAGAGAATTACGTATTAGATCCTCCAAACGCCATTGTTTCTTGGTCTATTTCTAGAGAAGTCGGAGGGGAAGGAGCAGAACTTCGATTGCCTAGGAATGATAGTTTAGGTTTTAAAGGCCTGAATGCTACTGTTACGGGCGTATTAAGTGATGGTTCTACTTTTGGAAACTATATTGGCTATTTTTTTATACTAATTGAATTAGATTACTTTGTTGACCTTTTCACAATTGAGAATTTAGATTTTCATATCACTATGATGGTAAAAGATGTTACTACTATCAATAGACTCGCAAAACAGATACAGGATGTTGCTGGGGTCAATTATGAGGTTATTAGAGAGAAATCTGTCAGAGAAATGGATATACTAGCTATTCAAGCATATCAAGCTGGAATGAACCTAATAATCATCGCATCAATCATTGTCGAATTCTTGTTTATCACAAATACTCTATCAATTAATATTAAAGATCGTGCAAAAGAATTTGGTACTTTAAGGGCAATAGGTACTTCTAACCTTCAGCTTATTACTTTTCTTTCGATAGAGTTTCTAATTTATGCTGGTATTGCCAGTGCTTTTGGAATCCTTCTGGGAATAGTATTTTCTAATGTATCAGTATTCATCTTGAACATGAATTTCTCTAGGTTGAGAATACGCGGATTATCGATCAAGTTAAGTACCCTATTTACTGCTTATATTACTGGGATTATCATTACATTAATTTCAGGTTTATATCCTATTATCAAAGCAATTACGTTGCCAGTCATACAAAATATTCATTGGGCTATCCAAAGAAAAAAGGGGAAAAGACAATATTGGCCTTTTTTCTTGATTCTTGGCATTTTTTTGACTCTTATTGGAATTCTAACTAGAAATACTGTAGGAGCAGGTGGTTTTCTAGAATTTCAGATTTTTTCTTGGCAATTTTTTGCAGTATGGTCCATTTTTTTAGGAATTTTTTTATTTGAAACAGGTTTGTTACATTTCTTACCACGACTAGGTAAACTCATGTTCTGGTACCGGGCTATGCCTAGGACGATTGCTACCAGAAATATACAAAGGGAATCTCAAAAATCAACGTTAACAGTAATGGTAACTGGACTTGCCCTATCATTCATTCTTATTATGGGTATTACATCCACAGCTCTAGTCGAATATGTTCCAGAGTACTTTAATAATAAATTTGGTAGAATAGAAATTATTGCAGAAACAACAGACGACGCGCAGCTTTCTCTGGCATTTATCGACGAATTAGTTGAAAATAATGCCAATATTGAAAGTGCAACCTTCATGCAACAACAAAGAACTAAGATAGAAGGAGTTGATGGATATGTTCTTGGTGTAGAACCCGATTCGTTTAGTTATTACATTGAGGAATTGATAACAGCGCCTACAGAGCCAGATGTATCGAAGCTGTTAAACTCGACAGAGAGAGGAGCAATAATTAGTGATAAACTTTTAAGTCGAATAGGTGCTAATATCGGAGAGGAATTATCTATTCAAATAACCTCCAATTCCTCCATCAAAGTAAAACTTTCAGGGATTACAATAGCAAACCCTTTTTTACAGGATGGGATTTATTTATTCATTTCAAGCGAAGTTTTTCAAGAATTTTGGATGAATGATGCTGCGAATTGGTTTGTTATGAAAACATCACCTGATAGCATATTAACTATTGTTGCAAGTCAAATAGAAGGTAAATATCCTTCCTTAAGAGAGGTTATTCCTATTGACTATTATGCAAGAGTTATTGAAAGTTCATTAAAAACAACAACAGTTTTCTTCCAGCTACTTGTTTTTTATACATTTCTTCTTTCAGGTTTAGCTCAATTTTTAAGCATTTTAATGTCAATTTTAAGAATGCAAAGAGAAATGGGAATCATGCGATCTCTAGGATTATCACAAAACGCAGTACAATCAATTTTTTCTATTGAATCAATCCTTCTAGGAACAACAGGTATTATAATCGGGATTATCAACGGATTAATAGGATCAGAATTACTTGCATGGTTTATTAGTTTTTCAATTCCTATTCGAGCAGAATTAAATATTCAAATTATACTGTTATGGTCATTGATTTCCTTTGCGATCACAATTGCTTCTTCCGAGATAACAACTCGTAGAACAATGGACACAATCATTGCTGACGCCTTAAGTGGAGAATCGTTGTTTAATTTAAAATCAAAAAAGTCAGTATGGCGTGATTGGGGTACATTCTTTGAATCTCAGCAAAGACAAAAGACTACTCTAGCTAGAATTGAACTAGATTTTAAAGAAAATGAACAAAAGGGAGAAGACTGAATAACTTCAAACTCTTGCTATCATCTTCGTTTGCGAAGTTCATACATCGAGGATCGTAATTGCTTTCGAGTCACTCTATCATACTTCTCCACATTCAAAACCTCATCCATCATTAATGCGTTTTGCTGATGTAAACGTTGAAGATTAATAGAACCAGTTTGTGCTACTTGAGTCTTCAGCTTTTCTTGCATCACTTCCATCACTCTCAGCGCGCCTTTAAAATCCCCCCGATCAGCCATTCTCATTACTTCATATTGAATAAAAGCTGTTTCTAATAAATGGACGTTCTCAATTACGTGTTCATCCTCAATTGATAGAAATGTTTCATCTGTAGTATATGTAATTGTACAAGGGATCTTTGCTTCAATAGGAGTTACTGATCCTTTTCTTGGAATCCATTTGATCTTAAACTTTAGTATTTCTTTTCTTTTTTCTCTGTCACTACTAGGAGGAATATCTATATCTAGAATAACGAGAATTTCATTACCGCTTCTTAAATCACCCAGTCTTATATTATTGGAATAGCGATCTTGGTAAGGTATTCCTAGTACACGACGTAATTTAACATCTAAATTTTCCCATTCCACTTCAATATTGTAAGCTGTTGTTGTTAACAATCCCGAAAATTCCTGTTCAATATACTTGGGTATATCATCAGCAGTTTGAATGAAATAAAAATGCCCTCCTCCATTATCAGCGATATCAACCATTAGATCTTCATCGAAATCGTCTCCAACGCCGAAAGTACTAATACCTATCCCACCTTCATAGATATTTTTAACTGATTCACACATCCTAGTTCTATCAGTTATCCCTTCATTTGCCAGTCCATCAGAGAGAAGAAGAAGTATGTTTCGATATTCTAGAAGTTTTCCATTTTTTACTTGCTTGAACCCCTCCATGAGGCCTCCATGTAAATTTGTTCGCCCACGATCTCTTATTGATCGTATTCTACTTATGATTGACGTAGGATTAATCAATTTTGAAGAAGGGATGATAGTATCTACTCTATGGTCATAAATTGTTAAAGCGAACTGATCTTCATTTGTTAAGTTGTTTACAATAAATTCAATTGCTTCTTTGGATTTTTGAAGTTTTGATCCATGCATACTCCCAGAACGGTCAAGAACAACACCAAGATTCATGTTTGTTCGTTGTTCTTTTTCTTCAGAATGTACACCCGTAATTTTGAGTTGAACATAGAGATGAGTTGAACCATTTTTTAATGCATATTGAGAACTAGGGGTTACATCTATAATTAAATCCTCATATTCATTTTGTGTTGACATAATAGGTCGGCTTGTTTTTTTTCAAATTTCATATTTCTTCTATTTCTTTTTGCTCTTCAGCTATTTTTTTACCTTTTTTCGTCAGTCTATGACGAATTTTTGGGCGTCCAGGTTTGAGTACTGGAGCTTTTTTAGATTTAGACTCTTTTTCTACCATTAAATCCCTTTTGCGATATTGTTTCACTAGCCCTAGATCTGTTAAATCTTGTATCCGTTTATTGATGGTAGTTGGAGATAAACCAGTAGACTGGAGTTGTACAACATTTATTCCCTCTTGTTGTTCTATTTCTCGAAGTATTTGACGATGAGAACGTCTCATTTGAGTGATTTCAGGTTGTTGCTGCAAATGTTGAGTTAGAATCTCATTTCCTTGTTCCGATATAATATATATCTTAGAGTCTGGGGGATCTCTTAGAATCAATCCTACCAACTCTAATTCCTTTAATCGACGGTATACTGTTGCAGTTGTTAACGGTTTGTCACCTTTCGCTGTTAAAGCATCATTTATCTTACTGCTTTTTATAGGAGCATTTTCCTTAATAAATTCCAAAATTGTGATTGTTCCCTTTGCTGTAAGTACATCTAACACTTATAAATCCCCTACTATTCATTTTTTTGAATTTGTTCAGGCGCAGCTCTCCTCATTATTTCTTGTTCAGGAATTTGTGCGAATTCTTGATTTTGAATACCTCTTTCATATATTGGAAAACGGCTTCCTCTTCCTTTAAGAATATCCACATGTTTTTTCGAGGCATACAGATGTATAGGGTGACCTTCGTGTAGGATTGAACATCCCTGCCATTTTTCAGAATTAAAACGGTAGAACTCTCCAGAACCAGTGGCATGCTCCTTTGAAACTTTAACTTCCTTAAATTCGGTTTTGATGATCTGATTGAAATCGTGTTCCAGACCTTGTTTTGTTTCCACTTTTTTCATGAAGCCGCTGTCACTTAAAAATCCTTTTAGTACTAGTTCACTAAATTGATTCCACAGTTTAGAAGAACCAAAAACCTCGAGTCCGAGTAATTTGTCACCATAAAGGCATATAATACCAACTTGGTCTTTTAACTTCAAAGCAGTTGAGAAAGCCTCTAATAACTTACCTAAATTCTCGTCTTTTTCATATATTCTCTCTTGCATCTCTCTATAAGAGCTAGTAGGTGCTTCTTCACTGCTTAAATTATACATAATTCCCGCAGCACTAACAGTTTCCCAAACAGTGGACTGATCCGTAACTTTAGACGATATATTCGCCATTTGAGAAGCCATTCTTGTTTTTGCAGATTTAAACTTTGATGATGTTACTTTTCCTCGTGAGGTCGAATATGTCCATCGTGACTGCTCAATACATCTAGCTGGAATGTGTAAAGGATTTGATACATCATGGCCAACAGGAATAAGAATCGGTTCAAATATTGTTCTATCCTGTTTTCCCCCTTCAACTTGATGAAGAAAGGGAATTAATACAAGAGTTTCACTTTTATTAATAGCTTCAAGTGTTGAAACACTCTCAGATCCCTCACTTTCTTGAATCCATGCAACTTCCTTCTCTTCAGCTTCGAGTAAACCCATTATAGAAGTAAGTTGATTTGTATGAAATAAAGGGTATACTATGTATTTATCATGTGTAATCGGTTTTCCGATATTATAATAATCTGTTAAATCGTGAATTATTTCCTCAAATTTCATTGTTTTTCTCCTATTATTCCTATTTATTATATGATGAGTGTTAAGACCTAATCGTTGCCTATCTTCTTGTAAAAGTAAATTCTGGTTCATTATTAATTTCTCAGCTGCTAATGTTAAAATATACCGATTTTTATCAGTTGGTAATCGTGTTAGTAGATGTTTTTTTTCTAAATCATGGATTCTTTGATAAATAGTTGCTGTCGTTAAGGCAGATTTAATAGATTTGGTGAAATAGAGATTAATCATAGCCTTTGTAGAACCTGGATTTCGTACCAGATGAATTAAAATCTCTTTAGTTCCTTTTTTCATAATTAAGTCTTGAATATTTTTCATACGGATTTTATTACATTTGTTGATATTTATATATTTTACGGAATTATCACAAAATGTAATAAATACTTCAGTGTCTCTAAATTAAAATTAAATAAGTAAAAAGTAATTATATACCATACTTGAATCTAAAATTTTTTCGATTTTCCCTTAAGATTACTAATTTCTGAAAGATTATGATTCAAGCTGATTTAAATTTAAAAAGTCTATTATTAATCTAAATATCAGTTTTTTGCAATAGATCTAAAAATAATCAATCAATCTGGATTATATCTTCTAATCTTACTTGTTGACACTCCATATTTCAAGAGTCCTACTTCGATGATTAATGCACAAATGATTCCGTCTAATACCGGTACCTTGAGCTTTTCTTGTAGCCATTTATCTAGACCAGTCATTCCAGCACATCCCAATACAATGACTTCAGCCATATCATCTTGAATAGCTGATTTTGCTAGCTGTAAGTATTTATCTTTTTCATTAAATCCATTTAAATCTTTACTTGGAGCTCTTACTGAGGATAGAACATCCTGAAGATGATATTTCCTTACTAATGCTTCTTTCAAAGGAATGGAATGCTTATTGGTTACCAAAACTGAAAATCGATGTCCTAACATCGAAGCTATCTTCATTGATGCTTCCCCAATTCCCACAACAGGTTTCTCTGTGATTTCCTTGATAACATCTAGATTTGTATCTGCGTGACAGGCGACAATGAAAGCATCAAAGATATTTTCATTTTTTCTAACTAGTTGAATCATCCCTGAAGCCGCTTTGATTTCGTCTTCATATGTCTCAATAAATCTAGGCGCGCCAAATGTCGATTTACAGACGACTTCAAACTCTTTATTAGCAAATTTGTCTGCAGTCTTTTGTATTGACTCTGTCATTTCTGAATCGCTATTGGGATTTATAATTAATACTTTCATCTTAATGTTTCCTTGTTACTTGTCAAGCATAAAAAAGAGAGGAATTGTTAATCTAGTTTTAACCACTTACCTTGATAACTTTTTCAGAGGATAAGGCCTCGTGATTGAGATCCATTTCCTCGGAATGATCTAATGACAATATATTAGTAGATGTGCATAAGACAGTAATAAAGAACAATCCTGCAACAATAGCTATCAAGAAAAGCTCTTTGATACCTAGAATCTCTGCAAGCGGCCCAGATGCTAACATTCCTATGGGTAATACTGCACCTGTTATAGCAGCAACTAAAGAAGTTACACG
>JBHLKP010000060.1:0-19540 GCA_048886525.1 Candidatus Hodarchaeota archaeon
AATACAATAAGATAGATTGTATTCTTCATTATTCATGCACTAATGAAATTCGATTCAGCAATCATTTTCTTGGCGAAAATCTCTCTCTCTTTGAATTTGCTTACCCCAGCTTATCAATCCAGCCATCGACGACATTATGATTCAGAAACTCAAAGATATTCTTATGTTTGCTCAGTGTTATCCATAATGGGAGTTTTCAATTGATTATCTGAACCTAAATCTTAAAATAATATTGAGATTAATTTCAATATTGCTTAATGTTATATCTATAGGGAACTTATTGCCATAAAATATCTGAAATAGAAATATTCTAAAGATTCTATAAATTCGGAATTAAAAATGAACTATTCGAAGAATAGATGTAAAAGAGAATTCTACCTGAGAAATACTCTAACAGTAGCTAAAGAGCTATTAGGGAAATTCCTTATTCATAACTCTGACGAGGGTACAACTGTAGGCAAAATTGTTGAAACAGAAGCTTATATTGGTCCCCATGATGCAGCATCACATGCTTATAGAGGACGACGTACAAAAAGGACTGAGATTCAATTTGGCTTGGGAGGGTTTGCTTACATATACCAGTTATATGGAATCCACTTTTGTTTCAATGTAGTTACTCAGGAAATTAACATGCCAGAAGCTGTTTTAATAAGAGCCCTTGAACCCATTGAAGGTTTTAAATTAATGAGTAAAAGGAGGAAATTTTCAAAAATAACTGATTCTAACTTAAAGGAATTAACGAACGGTCCTGGCAAGCTTTGTCAAGCAATGGGTATAAATAAATCCTTATACGGTATCGATTTATGTGGTAATGTTCTTTTTATAAGTTCTATAAACTTTAAAGAAGATTTAGAAATAATTACTACCCCTCGTATAAATATTGAATATTCAAAAGAATCGAAAAGTCTCCCATGGAGATTTTTAATTAAAAATGATGAATATGTAAGTGTTAATATCTAAATATAACTTTTAACTCTAGCTAACTGTAATCATGGAAGGACTTGAGACGCTAAAATGAAACAAAAGTTATTGCGGTATCACTTTAAATTATGAATTAATAAGTTTCTGAAGTCGCTTGGGATGAACTCTGACGAGTTTAAAAACCAGTCTATCAAATTTACGTCTCTTACTGGAAGGAATGGAAATTTCATTGATTGTAGCTCCAAAACTTCTTTCAAGAATTATGAAAAGAGATCGTTCTTGGATTAATAGCTGATCTCGGATTTTATCCATGATTTTATCAGTAATCTCTCGTGCCATCGGGAAAAAATCAGGATCCGTAGTTTTCCATCCTCCTTTACGAGAATACTCATGCCAAAAAATAGGAGGACCAAATGAAATAGAAATATATGAACCAAACTTTGGAATAATTTTACCTCGTGATAACGCCTCTGCTGCTCCATGAATATATGCTGGTATTACTGGAATTTTTCCATTAAGTGCTAATATCAGTCTACCAACACCTGTTTTGCCTTCTCGAGCTAGGTTGAAATAATCATCATAGGGAGTTCCTATAATTCGTTTACCTTGAGGAGCAATAATGATGCCAACTCCCTGTTTCAATAGTTTAGCTGCGAAATCTAAAGCTACTTCTGACTTTTCTGGATAAATAGGAAATGCACCAAAATAGGGAAGCAGTCTAAAAATCCAATTTTCTTGCATTATATTTCCTGCCCCCATAAGAGCAATACAAGTTCTTGGTCCACGTGGTACTACGACAGCACTAGCCGCGATAAGACCATCAAGATGACTTCGGTGGTTGATACAATAGATGACTGGGTTTCCTTCAGGAAAATTGTACAAATGATTCTTATGATGCACCTCAAATTGGAAAAATGTACTCAGAAAACGTGGAATTATAAAGCGAGGAAAAAAAACATATAGCGCTCTATGCCAAAATGACCAATCAGCCATTGTGGTTTCTGAAATTGGCATCAATAATCCCTTTTATTAATCAGGTTAAGAATTTCACGGATTGATTGACCCATGTCATCGCAAAGTGTACTTATATACTTTTGCAGTCTAAACAAGCCTTTTACGACTAATGTGTTAATCCTATCCAATATACTGGCAAGACATGATTTCTTAAAACAATATAAGGAAAAATTGACTATTTTTTTCATTTCCTGTTCTTTCGAAGAAGTACAAAATAAGTACTTAAGGCAATGACGACTATTACTACAGTAGAACCGAATAAAATTCCTATTGTAGTTTTTAGAGCAGCTCTGAATAATTCCTTGAAAGAAACAAGATTGAATGAATTCTGTAGAAATAGCTTTTACAATAGCTCTCACTTATTATTCTCATATATTATTTAACGTTACTTGCTATAATAAGGTGGAGTTAATTTTAAAGATAATCAGGGACATTAAAGTCCAATTATAATGAAACGCAATTCAATAGTAAGAACCTTCTAAATAAGTCTTTTTGATGACAACCAGCCATAGACGAGGGATCCTTAAATGTCTTCAATGTATTGAATTCATTAAAAAAAATGGATTTTTGTCGTTCATACACTTAAATGGCCCATTTCGCTCGAAGTTTATTCACTTGACCTGCACATCTGATGTTTGACCCTTCAGGCGCGCAAGCATTCTCCGAAAGTTGCTTTCTGGGAAGAACATCCTGTAGGGAAGTAGGAGTCCCAGGATTGACACGGTCGTAATCGGGATATACTGCAGCGATTCGTTGATACGACCAAACCAGTAAGCGTAGAAAAGTGCCATGCTCACCAGTAGGATAGGCACGAGCCATAGGGTATACCAGGCCCACTTATCTCCCCTCCGGTAGCCCGTTAGTGTAATGGCTAAAACCAGTAAGGACCAACTCGTTTTGAGCAGGCCCATACTCCAGTAATTGAAGCGAACCAATTCAGTGGCTCCAGGGCTCGAAGCTTTGAGTTCACTCCAAGATATGCCTAGAACAAGTTGAGCGTCAGCCTCGAGCAATTCTCTTGGAAAAAATGCTTGTACGAGGCCAACCACCAACCACAGTAGCCCCAAGCCGAGGTACACCACCCACCCGTACTTCTCGTATACTCGCACTATCAGATAACACCTCTTTCAGTATCTGTTTTAGCATTCAAGGAAGCTAGTTCGGTTGAATTGAATCCTTTAACTATCAGCCATAACGCAAAGGCCATCTCTTGTACGGCTATTAGAAGAAATAAAAATTCAAGATTGATGCCAAATAACTGTAATATATACACTACGAACATCACAGCACCTCGTAACGAAAATTGGTGTCTGTAAAAGTCTCTTTATGGACTGGATGGAGATCAGAGGAGGTTTTTATATCTTTTATTACTTACTTACCGTTAAGTAAAATTATTTAAATTATAATGATATTCTAGAAATCGAAACATTATTTTTGAAGACAAAGAAGAAAATCAAAGTAGTCAACGAATGAACGATTTTCAAGTTAAGTTCGTGCAATTGAGTGACAGTAGAAACTTGTCTTGGCTAGGTGCAAGGGATCCGTCATATAATACAAAATTTCAGCGTCATGATTCGAGGAGATAGAAAAACATGCGAGGAATGATGAGGTATAGTAAATGGAAAAAGTCAATGATTACTCGCGCTTATGAAGGATGTGATATTATTGAAACCCCTGTTGGCCCTGTTCAGTATGCTGACAGTGGAGGACTAAAACCACCAGTCTTAGTGATATCTCCAGGTGGAGCTAATTTTCATAGAATGTTTTTTGAAATATCCAAGGAAGATTATCGTATCATTACTTTTGGTAGACCTGGAGCCTATGGTACGCCTATCACTGTTGGAAGGTCAATCGAGGCTCAAGCTGATGCTGCAGCTATACTTTTGGAAACTCTTGGAATCGAAAAAGTAGTTGTCGTTGGAGTGTCTGGGAGTGGTCCTACGGTCCTCCAGTTTGTGCTTAGATACCCCGAAAAAACAAACTGCTTGGTGATGCTTGTTGGTATTACTAAGAAATGGAGTCAAGAAGGTTTTTCATCTAAATTTGAAAGAATGTTGATTAAAGACTTCCCTATGTATATCTTCTATCTCTTTGGCTGTTTAGTGGGGTGGAAACGCTTTCTCAAGAGTTATCTCAAACAATTCGGATGTGATCCCCAAGTTGCACTGGGAACGGAGGAAGGAGTACAAATATTAATAGATTACGTGCTAATGGCGTCTCCTCCTAGCCTCCTAAACCCATTAATAAATGCTGATTTTGAACTCCATGCTGAATTACCAGATTACCCGTTGGAACAGATTGATATACCGACTATCGCATTTTATTGTCCTAGTGATACCGTGGTTCCATTCGAACACGGGCTAAACCTAAGAGATAGGATCAAAAACATCGAATTTCACTCGATTGAACATGGAGGACATTTAATCAACATGGATCGCGATCAACTAAGGATCAGAGAACTTATCGCGCATTTCCTAGAGAAAAACGTGTAATATTAAAGCAGCTCCCAGACAAACCGAAAATGGGAATTAACCATGAGAACAACGCGAGAAAAGATCGTTTCTGAAGCATTAAAAAGCTTTTTAACAATTGGGTACGAGAACACGTCGATGAGTTACTTGGCAGATCGCGTGAACGTGACTAAACCAGCGATCTACTACCATTTCAAGGATAAGCAGGACATTCTTTTGAATACTTGTCTATTCTTAATGAATTCGATAGATGACGAATATAAACGGTTATTTCAGCAGGAAACTTCGCTAGAAGGGATATTGAAAAACATGTTCTATTCAGTGATGGATGTACAAAAAAAATTTGAAAAAATGACTGGTTTCAAAACGAATAAATTTAACTACCACCGATTTTTCTTTGATTGCATAAAGTACTTACCCTCAAGTACTTTAATCAAAACACACTACCAAAAACATGCTAGCTTATTGGCTACGAGAATCAAGCACGCACAAGAAAACCAACAAATCTCACCCGTGCTAGAAGTTGATGCATTTGCATTTCAAGTTTTTGCAACTTTAGAGGGTGCTTACCTCTTATCACTTTATCTCCCTGAATTAAGGATGAAAGATCTAGCAAAAAAGATGTTCTACAACTTTAAACAATTACTTTTCATAGAAGATGATAAGTTTGATGTCAAATCTATTTAAAGCAGCAAATACAGGCTAAAATTACGACTAATGTGTAAATTTAATGCAATTATTTACTCTAAATCTGCTTCTTCATCCTTTACCCATTAAACGACAATCAATCGATCTTCTAGCTCTTTTAAATTTTTAATTACGAATTTTCCGCTCTTTTTCCCAGTTCGGTCTAGGTAGAAACTCTTAATTCCTATTTTTCTTGGAGAAATGAAATCTGAATACCAATCATCACCAACATGTGCTATTTTATTAGGTTCAGTTTTTAAAAACTTACAGATCATTTCATACATTTGAGGTTTCTTCTTTATTTCATTTCTATCCGATATGGGAGAAAAAATATGTTTGAAATAATGTCGAACCTTCACGATCATCATTTCAATTATCTCTCTCGTTGTTCCACTAAGAATGATTAAATTATATTTCTGACTTAGTTTTTTTACCACTGATTGAGTTTCTGGATAATATTTCACTTTATTGGTCTGAGATCTAAGAACTGCTAGTGGATCTTCATCCAAGTTGAAATATTTAAACCAATATGAAGGTAAATACCATCTTATGTCCTCTTTTCCGATATTATCGTATTCTCTTTTAGTAATTTCCTTTGCTTCTTCAAAGATAATACCTCGTTTCCTAGCATATAATTGGGGAATCAGGGTATTCCAAACATGATCTTCAAAGCTGGAATCTATAAGGGTGCCAACCACATCAAAAGAAACAACTTTTAACATGGGATTCACGTTCATATGATTGGTTTTCTTAAAAAATTATTGGTCAATCCAGCTTTTTATGATGTTATACCTCAGATAAGCTCTGATTAGCTTAAATTATTTCCTTTTTAATTCAATGACATTCCAATTCAGCGATCATTAGGAAGATCTTCCCTCTCCGGTTGATTGAATGGGTTAAGAAACCTTAAGGATGTAATAAAGTGCCCCCAGAATAGGGATCATCCCTGAAACCAATATATATAGTGAGATATCAATCGAATTGTTCACTGAATGTATATAAATAGTTATTGGAGTTATTAATGTGAATAAAAGAAAATCTATGGTCATTATACGGACAAATAGATATTTCTGAAGTGCATCAATGTAACTTTGAAAATTTCCTAGAATAAACCCTAATATAAATAATCCTGCAGTTATAATAAGCAGGAAAATTCCCCAAAATCTTGAATTGATTAATCGTTGTGATCTTTTATCCTGCTTTTTTGCATTTTTACTCTCTCTCACTAAGATATAGACACTTAAGACATATGCACCAGTGAAGAAAGAAGCTAGGATAAATGGCCAGGCTGGTATTCTTTTATCTCTTCCGTCTCCGTATAGGAGGATTGCTTGCACAGCTGGCCATATTCCCAGCAAATAAAAGACTATAATTATGAGGGGTTCAAGAGTTGCAAATTTAAGGAAGATGAGATTACTAATTAATCTAATTTCCTGCTCTGATGGTAACTGAAACGTTAAGATTATCAAAATAATACTTGCTAGTAAGAAAAATAATGCCAAAAACTTCAGTTTTTGTTGATTTCTTAATTCACTGATTGGAATGTTCATTTAATATCCCTATTTTAGCTGGCTGCAACTTTCTCCTTGATTTCGTGCTTTATAATATTATTTAGCTTCTAACTCATTATCCCCAAGATCATTCTAAGAACACCTTTCTAAGCTCACATAGAACTAATTTTTTATGGATTAGATCGGAAAAAAAACACCTGTTAACTTCTCAGAAAGTTGCCATAAGCGTATTGCATCTTCCTTGTTGTGCGAGGCTCCATTTGACTCTACTTTAATAGGATGCCCTCGTTGTTCCCTTCTTCCTCTTGGCCCATAATAATCGGATCCTTTAACTTCTGGATCCGTTGCCGCACGCATTAAAGGTAATGCACCCATATACGCGCTCTGTGTTATAAGAGAAGTGATTGGTTTTAACACTTTGAAATACCATTGACGTATTAAGTTCGTGTTCGAGATTCCTGGATGGGCTGCTACTGCAATGGCATCGACATTAGCTTTTTTAAAGCGTCTATCTAGTTCATATGTGAAAAGGAGGTTTGATAATTTTGATCGACCATATGCACCTAATCTCGAGTAACCTTTCCCACCTTTATATATGTAATTATCAAAATCCATCTTCCCCAGCCTGTGGCCGTTACTGGATACGTTAACAACTCGTGCTCCTGAAGTATTTGCTAGCAAATCATATAATAGCCCTGTTAGAGCGAAGTGTCCCAAGTGATTGACACCAACTTGGCTTTCAAATCCATCTTTTGTCGTTCTGTAAGGAACAAACATTATTCCAGCATTGTTTAAAAGTACATCCAAGCTGGAGTAGTTTTTCTTAAATTCCTCTACAAAATTGTCTACTGATTTAAGACTAGTCAAATCAAGTTGCATTGTCACTGTTTTTGCGTATGAAATCCCGTTCTTGATGTGATCAGAAGCTTTTTTTGCTTTATCTATATTTCGACAGGCAAGAATCGTCTCTGCACCTTTTCGTGCGAATTCTTTGGAGGCCTCAAACCCAATACCGCTATTCGCACCTGTTACTATGATTACTTTTCCTGTAAGATCTGGAATTTTATCTGTAGTCCATTTAATGTTCATAGTTTATCCTTCTAATGGGTGCTTCAAACTGTTTTCTCTACGTTAAAATGAGATCGAAAAAATCAGTGATATTCAAGTCCAAAAATGCTGAATAATAACTGTCTGGGATTAATGCATAAGTATTAATTTAACAGTTTACGAAGTTGACTAAGAAACTAGAATAATAACGACTTTTTCACTACTTAAATCGCATATTACTTAATTAATAAGCAATTAGCTTAGATAAGAATTTACGAAAAATAAAATGGATTGATTATTATGATTTCGAACGATGAGGAGCGTGCTTTAAATGAAATCACCAAATTGTTGTATGAGACTGGGAAGTTAAATGAAGGAGAGAATATCAAGATATTAGAGCATGATCAACACATCTATGATGAAAAAGTTTGTATAAAAATTGCTAATGAAACAGTAGTGGGTTTGTCACTTAGATTTTGTGGGTTAAGGTACCTTCCTGAAAGTTTAGGGTCTTTAGTCAATCTTAGACACCTCTTTATTCACGATAATAATTTAGTAGTTTTACCCGTATCAATTGGTCGTTTACAAAAACTGAAAGTACTTGACGCTGCGAATAATCAACTTGAGACTATACCAACCTCTATAGGGCAATTAAAATCATTAAAATTCTTATATTTACATAATAATAAGTTAAAACATTTACCAGAATCAATAAAGGGTCTTTGCGAGCTAATTTACTTAAATATTAGTGAAAATCAATTTGAAGAGTTACAGGAATACTTTAGTAGACTTCAAAGCTTAGTAGAATTCAGGTTGCATGATAATAAACTCATCAAACTTCAAGATAACATCGGAGAACTAGAGAACCTTCAGGAAATTTACGTTATGAACAACAATCTTAGCTCTTTACCTGAAACTTTTGGTGATCTAAAATCTTTAGTTAAAGCAGATTTCAAAAATAATCTAATAATGGCTGTTCCTGTTAGATTTGGTGCTTTAACTAAACTAACAGAATGCAGCTTTAGAAATAATAGATTGGAAAATTTGGAATTTTCTATAAGATCAATGGTCTCTTTGCGAGTATTGGATCTTCGTGCAAATAGACTAAGATCTGTACCAAAAACATTAGAAGGTACTAATAGTCTTACAAAGCTCGATTTACGATGGAATCCAATCGATATGGAAACAATTATGGATTTAGAAAGCAAATCATCAATACTAATATATTACTAAAGTGATTGGACTATGGTATATCCTTTTCTAATCTAATCCAGCCATAAACGAAGTTTCAATGTACTGAACTCAGAACTTTCATTTAAAGAAATGGAAAAAAAAAGAAAGGAAAAGGTAATCAATACATGAACAATTTGTATTATTAGTAGAAATTACCAACCAAGGGCTTTCTTGACTCCTTCTTCATAGGCAGGATCTACCTTAGCAAAATGCTCCAATTGTCGTTTAATAATGTATTCAGGAACTCCAGCCATGGATGCAGCAATGTTACTAAATAGCCTTGCCTTCTGTTCATCATCGAAAAGATTGAAGAGTGCTCGTGGCTGGCTATAATCATCATTACCCTCACGATGATTATAACGATCAGCATCTCCTGAAATCTTGAGTGGAGGTTCTGCATACCTATAGTTCTCTTTGGGCCCTCCGAAGGAATTAGGTTCGTAGTAGGCATCTGGATTCTCCTTAAAATTATCGAAGAATCTCATGTGACCATCCTTATGGTAGTGCGCGACTCCACTTTTGGGCCTGTTCACAGGCAGTGACTCATAGTGGGTACCAAGCCGGTATCTGTGTGCATCTGCATAGGAGAAGATTCTCGCCTGTAACATCTTATCAGGAGAGAAGCTAATTCCAGGTACGATATTTGAGGGAGAGAATGCTGCCTGCTCAATATCTGTGAAGTAATTATCTGGATTCCTATTTAGTTCCATCACGCCAACTTCGATCAAGGGATACTCGCCATGGGGCCAGACTTTTGTCAGATCAAAAGGATTGTATGATGTTTTCAAGGCATCTTCCTCAGGCATCACCTGAATATATAAGATCCACTTGGGAAATTCACCTCGCTCAATAGTTCCGAAAAGCTCTTCTTGGTATGATTCCCTTGTCCTACCGATAACCTTGGCAGCTTCCTCGTTGGTGTGGAATTTGTGTCCCTGCTGAGTTTTGAAGTGGAACTTGGCCCAGAAGCGCTCATTGTCTGCATTGATAAGGCTGTATGTGTGAGAACCATAACCATTCATATACATGGGAGCTACAGGAATCCCCCTGTCAGACATGAGTATGGTTACTTGATGCAGACTTTCTGGAGAAAGGCTCCAGAAATCCCAAGCTGCGGTATTGGATCGGAGATTTGTTTTGGGATGCCTTTTCTGGGTATGTATGAAATCGGGAAACTTCAAGGGGTCTCGTATGAAGAAGACTGGTGTGTTGTTACCGACCATATCCCAATTACCTTCGTCAGTGTAGAATTTTAAAGCAAAGCCCCGAACATCTCTTTCGGCATCAGCAGCACCCAGTTCACCAGCAACAGTAGAAAATCGGGCTAGCATATCGGTCTTCTTGCTGATTTCACTGAAAATGTTGGCTTTGGTATATTTTGTAATATCATGAGTCACGGTGAAGGTACCAAAAGCACCCCATCCCTTGGCATGTACTACTCTTTCAGGAATTCTCTCCCTGTTTTGGTGTGCGAGTTTCTCAATTAATTGGTAATCCTGTATAAGAACAGGACCCCTAGGGCCAGCAGTTAGTGAGTTCTGGTTATCTGCCACTGGATTTCCTGCTGTTGTCGTTAGGGTTTTTTCTTCTTTATTATTAGCCATATTTTTCATCTCTATTCGCATTTGATCCTGTAAATACACCCTTTAATCTTTAAGAACATTTACACAATCATATTGAAAAGTTAACGAAAATAATTTAGATTATTTCCTATTTCTGATTTTTCTCATTCCCCTTAAGTTTAAGATCGAATTCATTGATCTTTTCTGCGTAGGACATCTAATCACCTCTGTCCGCAAACGGTAGTCCGATTGATTACTCATATAAGATTATTCAATCGAATTGTTCATTGAATGTATTCAAACAAAACCTCTTTATGACAACAACGTGTAATGAAACATTTTTACTTGAAAGAAGAATCATCAGGAAAATTAAAAAAAGTGCTTATACAACATAATATGAGAGGTAGATATAAAGTGACGGAATCCCTTACATTTATGCAGCATGAAATCAAAAAGCAACCTTCTACAGAAAGAATTCATCAATTACGTTATAAGTATTTATCAGAACCTTTAATGATCGATCCTGAGTATATTTGCCATTATATGGAAGCTCATCGTAAAACTGATGGAATGAATGTTTTAGAAAGAAGAGCTGAATGTCACGCTTATGCTTTAGAGAATATAACACCAGTTATAAGAGATAATGAACTTATTGTTGGAAGTAAAACTAGATTTGTTCGTGGGGCTATTCCTTATTGCAATTATGCTTCTGAATACATTCGGAGAGTTTTTGAAAAAGAGCAACAAGAAGCTCAAGATAGTGTGACAGATTTAGGAGAAGGAGGAGGAATTGCGAAAGGAAGGGAACTGGCTCAATCAGGAGATTTTGAGATTTTCTCGCACAAATTTCTGATATCAAAAACCGATAAAAAGAAATTGAAAGAATGTGCTGAGTATTTTAAAGGCAAAAACATGCAAGATATGGGTGATGCTTTATGGAAAACGACATTTACCGAAGCAGATTACATAGAAAAAGGTTGGGAATCAGTTTTATATACAGCTCCCCATGATCCAGCTCCTGAAGGAAGATATGTTCTTGATTTCGAAACAGCATTAAATGAAGGTTTTTTAAAAATTATTGATAGAATGAGAAGCAATATCTTAAAAACACAAATAACTGATTATAAATCAGCAGAAAAAATATATTTTTGGAAAGCGGGAATAAGAGTACTAGATGCGACAATTAATTGGGTTAATAATTATGCTAAAGAGGCAGAAAGATTAGCACAAACAGAAACAGATCCAAAAAGAAAGCAAGAATTACAAACAATCGCTAATCACTGTAACTGGGTACCAAAAAATCCACCAAGAAATTTTAAGGAAGCTATGCAAGCATTTTGGTTTATTTACTTAGCTGGTCATATTGAGGGGGCTCATCTTGGGTATTCACCTGGAAGATTCGATAGATATATGTACCCATTCTATAAAAAAGATACTGAAATTTCTGATGATGATGTACTGGAGTTACTAGAAGCATTACGCATAAAAATGACAGAAATTGAATATGTGGCTTCATTCTCATGGGAAGGACTCGGATCAGGAAATTTATTTCAAAATATGATTATTGGTGGTACAGATGAGAATGGAAGAAGAGGTGATAATGAATTATCAATGTTAATATTGCAAGCGGCTATTAATTGCCAAACAATACAACCAACATTATCAATATGGTATGATGATTCATTAAGTGAGGAATTTCTTATAAAAGCAGTTGAATGTGTGAAAACAGGATGTGGTTTCCCAGCTTGGTTTAATCTCAAGATCTATATCCAACATGAATTACAAAAATCGGGATTACCTGTTCCTGTAATTAGAAAATATGCAGCAATGGGAGGTTGCACCGAACCGACCTTGGAAGGGATGAGTTATGGAATCGTTCAGGCAGGATTTATTAATCATGGAAAATTACTTGAACTAGCAATGTACGGGGGAAGAGATCCACGTACAGGGTTACAATTCACTGAAACAAAGATTCCTAAAAACTATGAAGAATTGATTAAGGTTTACAAGACTCACTTAGAGATAGCAATAAGAAATTGGCAATCTTATTGGAACATTGTTATGGCAGCTCATCGTCAAACCTGTAATCTAATATATTCTTCTGTTTTAATTCGGGATTGCATAAAAAGAGGTTTGTCTCTTGATGATGGTGGAGCCATTTGTAATGAAGTACCGACTACTCTTTCAACAGGAATGGTAAATGTAGCAAATTCTCTTGCAGCAGTAAAAAACCTTGTTGAAGATCAAAGACTATATACAATGATAGACATTATAGAAGCTTGTAAAAATAATTTTAAGAACAATGATGATATGAGAAGAAAAGCTCTTGATGCTCCTAAATGGGGTAATGATAATGACTATGTTGATGAGATTTTTGTAGATCTCTTTAACACCTACTGCGATTTTGTTAAGAACGGGGTTAATTATTTAGGGAAACCATATGATCCATCAATGTTAGCCATTAGTACACATACACCATTTGGGAAAGTAACTGGAGCAACACCTGACGGTAGGCTTAGCGGAGTGTCATTATGTGATGGAGTAACATCACCATTCCCTGGAACTGACACGAATGGACCAGTAGCTACAATCTTATCAGCCGCAAAAGTTGACCATACAAAAATACGTGGTGGACTACATAATATGAAATTCCATCCTAGTGCGTTAAAGGGAATTTCAGGGTCAAAAAAACTAATTTCTTTGATTAAAACATATTTTGATTACCTTGGTTTTCAATTACAATTCAACGTGGTAGATACTAGGATGTTACGGGATGCTCAAAAGAATCCAGATCACTATAGGGATCTAATTGTGAGAGTTGCTGGATTTAGTGGTTTTTTTGTAGAATTAAGTAAGTCTATTCAAGACCAAATTATTGAAAGAACTGAATTAATGCTTTGATGACATTGGTACCAGATCTAATGAAACCATTATCCTTCAAAAACGAGAAAGCAATAATTTTTGATATCCAAGATTATTGTGTGGATGATGGGCCAGGAATAAGGACAGCAATTTTTTTTAAAGGTTGCTTTCTTCGATGTCACTGGTGTTCCAATCCAGAAAGCCAATTTTTTGAACCAGAACTCTTATACTCAGAATTTAAATGTAAAAAGTGTAGAAAGTGTGAAAAAGCCTGTTCTCATTTTAGTATTGATTTTTCCCATTTAGAATTTCCACTTATTAACAGAAAGAAGTGTTTGATCTGTGAATCAAAGATATGCACAAAAATATGCCCTGAAAATGCTTTAAGAACCGTTGGATACCCCATTACTGTTTTAGATTTATTTAACCAAGTAAAAAAGAATTCATTATTATTCAGGAATTCAGGAGGGGGGATAACACTCTCAGGGGGCGAACCTTTAGCCCATGCAGACTTTATTAGGGAGTTCTTAAAGATGACAAGGACAGTAGGATTTTCTGTTGGAGTAGAAACTTGTGGTTATTTTAATTGGGAACAAGTCGTTGATTTTATGCCAAATATTGATTTTTTCTTTTTTGACTTGAAGATTATGGATTCAAAATCCCATAAAGTATTAACAGGGGTAAGTAATGACAAGATTCATTTGAATCTTAAAAAATTGAGTCAAAATAGCGTCAAAAAAATTTCGATTTCGGTTCCAATTGTTCCAGGAGTTAATGATTATCTAGAAAACATTGAAAAAACAGTTAATTTCTGCACAGAATTGGGAATCAAAAAAATTCGGTTCCTTAGATATCATGAATGGGGAAGAGGAAAATATGAAGAATTGGGTCGACAATATCTGTTGAATAAAAAACTGAAGCTTCATGAAAACGACCTTAAAACCTTCGAAACGTCAGCTAGAGACGCTGGCCTACAAGTTACGATTATTTAACATAAAATCATGGAAAGAATAAATCATAGATTAATACAATACTTCTTAAATAATAATTTTTAATTTTTATTGGATTATTAATAAACCGTTTTAGCAACGTTAGGGGTTTAATACATGGACCTAGACACTTTTTTACGAAAGTTATCGTTCATAATCTTTTTTTATGTGATTTATTATAATCTAGTATTTTACTTCTTCAAACCAGCAGTATTTAAAGACATTATTTATCTGATCTATATCCTAATATTGTATATTGCAGGTAGTATTGATACTTTATTACGACCTCTAGAAAAAGAAAAAAGGGAAGAAGAACAATATGCTTTGTTTATTGTCTTTTTATTCCTAGCTAATCCCTTTATCTTTGTTTTAGCACTTGTAGAACATGATATATTATTTGAAACACGAGTGGGTGCTCTCTCTTGGATTGGTTTGTTTATCTACTTCCTAGCAGCCGTTGTTATTATACTGGCCAGAGTTAATTTGGGAAAACAGGGGACTGGAACACTAGTAGTTAGGGAAAATCATGAATTAATAACCACAGGACTGTACAAATACCTCCGTCATCCAATGTATTCAGGAACTCTACTAGGTGTAATCGGATTTGCTTTAGTAAGTCAGTCAATACTTATTTCATTGATAACTTTTGTTCTCTATTTTTGGATTTTTAATAAACGGTTGATTTATGAGGAGAACCTTTTAGAAAAAACGTTTGGGGAGAAATATCAGAAATATAAGGCGTCTTCATATCGCTTAATACCTTTCCTATATTAAACTTCTTTGAACTCAGATTCAGAGATCTTTTTCTGGGCTCCCATAATGCGATGGGTTAGGGGAGCTTCATCATAAGCTGGAGAGGGAGATACGAGAAGTTGCATCAAGAATATTTATATAATGAAAAATTACTTTATGGAATCTAGAATTGCTTGTGGTAAATGTAAAACAAATTTACAGTTCTCATCACTGTTAAGAACTGATGATAATAGTTCAACTTTGACAGGTTGATTCAAAACGGCTTCCCAATAATTCTTGAAGTATCCAGCACTACAATTGCAAAAAATGGGGGGAATAGGTTCATCGTTCTTTATAAATGCTTCTCGGATCCAAGGACAATGACAATAAAAATATTGCTTTTTCTTTTCAATAGTCTCATTAAGATACTGTTTAATCATATAAGGTGTTTTTTTTATAATAACCTTATTCCCTTCACGAATACCTGTTTCAATCGATTGATCATTTTTAACATAATCGATCACTTGTTGATCTACCTCTTGTGTATAAAAAAGAGTTCCCTCTCTACAATTTTTTTCTAGTGTTTTAACATAATCTTGATGTTTGAGTTTCAAAAATTCATCGATATTCTTTGCTCTCAGGAATAGTTCTCGTGATTTTTTATAAGCCTCTGCATACTTATCACGTAATCCATTTGCAAGGAATTCAACACATTTTTTGCGTTCAACATTCGCTAAGAATCTCTTCATCAACTCCTTTGTGATTGCAGGCTTTTTTTGTGGGTGTGAGCCTAGAGGGGGAAGTTTAATATCTTGAAATATCAAATTTCTCATTTCTTCCCCAAATTCTATAGATAATTGTCTTGAAAAGTTTGTCATAACCTCAAGTCCGTCAATTATTTCAATTGAAGCAATGGTCAATTGATTATTTTTCATATAATGACCAAAACGTACAAGAGTAAGGTAATTATCAAATAAGTTCTTATTATTTTCAATTAAATAAGCTGAATAACTATAAACATCTTCGTATGTCGCATATTTAATTGATTTTTCCTGTTTAGATAGATATTTATCAAAATCGGTAATAATTTCTACAGCTACATTAATCTTTTCGGTATCTAGGTTTCTTTCCTTCAAGAATTTAATGAACCCATCTAGTTCCATATAATCACCAGAGAATTATAACTTTAAAACTTTAAATGAGAAATAGTGCTAATGGTTATAATACAGTATTAGCACGAGGACATAGGAAATTTTTACAATCACTGTTTTAAAGAAATTAAGTTGTTTTCCTGATAATTTTATTGTTACGTGCAATTTCATAGTGCTATATGTAATTTCTGTAAAAATGGTTGATTGGTGAATTAGAACTCTTTGTTCATCTTGAATTATAGCTTTGAAAAGAATCCTTGATATTATCTAGTGATTCTAGACACACTTGCATTAATTGTATCTGCAAGTTTAGATAATTCTTGGGTAGTTTCTGTCATCTGGTTCATGGTAGCTGTTTGTTCTTCTGTTGCAGCTGCCACCTCCTCACTAGAGGCACTGAATTCTTCTGATTGGGCAGCAAAACCTTGTAAGGTTTCTTGAAGTTTTGCTATACTTCCACCTATGTTTAATACAATGTTTTCAGTTAATTTACTAATATCTGTTGCATTCATCTTAGTTTCTTCAGCTAGTCGTCGAACATTATCAGATACAACAGCAAATCCTCGACCATATTCTCCTGCTCGGGCAGCCTCAATGGCAGCATTTAATGCAAGAATATTTGTTTGACCTGCAATATCATTAATAACCTGCAAGGTTCTTTCAATATCATTAAGAGACTGATCTATACTATCTGACATTTTGGCTAAATCATTAATGGCTTTTAATGATAATTCTAATTGGTTTGAAGCTCCACGACTGATCTGTTGAATCGTCGCAGCGATTTCTTCTGATAATGCATTTACTTCTTCAGAAGTGGAAGCTAATTCAGAAGACGACTTTGCTAGGTGATCCGCTGAATGGCGCATTGATTGAAGTACAGCTGAAAAATAATTTGCTATTCCATAATAGTACTGTGAAAAGTTCCCAAGATTATCCTGGGACGGAATGAGAACCTTATCTGAATATTTAATATCTTTTGACAGCATATCACTCATATTCTTTGTAACTTCTGTGAATTTGGGTTCCATAGTTTTATAAAAAACGTAAAGGGTTATTAGTGGGACAATACTAAAGATAACTAGGTAGATTACCACTGATACGTCAAGATTCGAAGTATTAGGAACAAGAGTTCTAAATACAAACAATTCTAGGCCTAATAGAGTGAATGTACCCACTACAAGAAACTTTTGTACGATAGTAATGGTTGTAAATGGAATAATATCTCCTGCTGTTAATACTTCCGTCAATCGAGGTGAAATAAGCCTGTCTAGGATATATTCTAAGAGTATATATGACAAAACATACATTATTGTGCCAAATCCTATACTTGCAAGTGCACCGTCAATTAATGAAACACCAGGTGTTGGGAAAAAGAAATATGAGATTAGTACTGTTGATAGAGCTAGGAATACTTGAATTGGTACAAAGAATATCTGAAAATGCCTCCTATACTTATTCAGTTGTTTTATGATTTGTTGTGGATTTGATCGGTTGAAAGAAGAAAAAATTCCTTTGAAAACAATATAACACCATAAACTACTTGGTATAATGAAACCAGAGGTAGAAAGTATAGTATTCAATGGATTTGTACTTCTTATTAAACCAACATCAGGAGTAGTTATGTAACTTAGAAGACCAAGACCAACGATTATCATCTGAGTTAGAACAACAAGTAATATTGTTCTATCTTTATTTGTCGATTGAAACATAAATTCAATTCACCTTTGCAATGTAGCAAATAGTAACCTGAGACAAACTTGTAGGCAAAACATTGTTTCACTCTTTTATTAACATTGGGATTTTAAAAAAAATATAGCAATTTTTCAAAGAGGACTGGTAAAGGATTCTTATCTGTTTTTACAGAGAAAAATGGTTGCAGTAAAAACTCCCTGTATGACCTCTTAATCCAGAAATTAAAGATCATTATGTTTAATGACATCAAACTAGCCTATTAGTGCTATTTGAGCTATTTATATATTCCATTTAAAAAGAGAATAACCAATTCTGCCTTTTATAATAGAACAATTTTATAATTAATATTCTATAATGCTATTAATCCTTCCTTGGGCAAGTTTTGGAGTTTCGAATCAAGTATAATCATAAATTGATGGAGGTTTAATTTCCATCATCCTGAGGTAAGTACATAATTGTCCTCGATGATGGAATAGCTCTTCTGCAATTGTTTCAACTGCTAAACCAATTTTTTCTGTGAATCCACCCCAACAACTAAATTTTACTGTTTTATTCAGATCTTCCTTTGTTAAATTGTTGATAACTTCTTTTGCATAGGCCTTAACCCTTTTCCCATATTCTACAAGTTCTTTGGTGGAATTGATCTCTGAAATATCAATCGGAATAAGGTTATAGTCTTCTTCTGTGAAGTCTCCTTTTTTAATTGCTCCCGTAACCACTAATATACATTGGTAGACATGAAGAGCGAGGTCTTTTACACTTAAAGCATCAATTGTTGGTTTAAAACCTAATTTTTCATCAGAGATAAGAAGAAGACCCTTATCAAAGGATTTAATTCTATTATCTAATACATCAAGAATTCTCCTTTTTAGAATTTTAACTTCACACATTTCAATCAAACCAACAGAATTATTAAGAACATTCTTAAATTATTTTGGAGCTCTTACATCTGAAATATTTTTCATATTGAAAATAAAGTAATTATTTATTCTATTAAATAGACTTATCAGATTATAACATTATATAAATGAAATTAGTCTCAGCTCGCGTTTCACGTATTAGGTTGACGATGTGTTAAAAAGGTTTATAGAAGTTGTGGACATTAGTAAGTCATATTTATTATAAATAGTAGATTTGATGAGGAGATTTAATATGCCTGTAGTCCATGTCCATGTTTGGAAAGGATTCTCTGAAGAAAGAATTAAGGAAATAATTGAAGGTATTACGAACGTATTCGTAAAGACTGGAATTCCCTCTCATGCAGTAGAAGTCATTATTCACGAAATCCCTAAAACTCATTGGGGTATTGAAGGGAAACCCGCAACAGAGTCGCGAAAGGATTCAAAACCACCAGATTAGTTTAAAGAGATTTAAGTGACCTGATTGAACTTTTTCAACTACAGAGCGAATTAGACTAATTGGGTTCTTCACTGATTTTGATAATAAGTTTTCCTTTATTAGATCCGTCAAATAGCATGTTAATAGCAGTAGGAGCATTTTCTAATCCGTCAACAATGTGTTCGCGATATTTCAGTTTCCCATCGTCATACCATCTCATTAAATCTTTTAATGCTTCAGTTTGTCGGTCAAAATAATCTGTAACAATGAATCCTTGAACAAGAGCACGTTTGGTAATGATTTGGACAAAATTATAAGGACCTGGGGTAG
>JBHLKP010000061.1:0-4185 GCA_048886525.1 Candidatus Hodarchaeota archaeon
ATGGACTAATTAATTGCTAATTTTCTGCCAATTTATATAGATAAAACCTCAATTTTGTAAAAACTCATGAGATATTCCGAACAATCAGTTGTTTCATCAAAACTTTTCAAACGACAGTAATAATAAATGTGTGCATTATATCATAACTGGTTTATAATTTAATTATTAATGAGTGACTATTTTTATTCAAACAGCAGCTTGAGATTTGTATTATCGGATATTCAAAGATCGTAAAATGAATGAATTTTATTTCAATTTAGGATTCATTATAAAAGAAAAAATAGGGAGAGAAAGGATTGAGATTAAACATCAATAGGTTTATTGATGTTAATTTCTATCCTAAAAGCATTCTATGAACATCTTTTGGGTCATGTTCTCCAGGTGCACGGATTTTAAAGCGAATCTCAACTTTTTGCCCAGGTTGGACTTCTTTATAAATCCATTTCATGGCTTTTCCGCCCCTTACAGAGGAATGTTCTTCAAATCCGACTGGAGGATCTTCTTCTGTTTCAGAAACTAATTTAAATCCTTGGGGAAGAAAATCAGAAACTTCTACATTTCGGATTACAGCACTACCTTCATTCACCCCACGAATAACGATTTCATATTCATTGGGGTCTTCACTAGCCGTAGAGCTTACCATCTTGCCCAGTTTTAATCTTCGCCGTTCATGAACAACTGTAATTGGGCCAGCTTCAGTTTCAGCTGTTACTGGTTTAACTGGAGGATATATATTAGCGAACACAGTCAAAGTTGCCATAAACTCTTCATCTGGTTTAGGAGAAACAGCAGAAATTGGGTATTTAATATGTAATACCTCATCTTGCTTTAAAGTTCCCATTAGGGTATCTTCTAGATGTTCCATTGTGATAACAATATTATTTTCTGTTATCTCGAAATCAAAATCGCTGTCTTTTAGCTCAGCCTCACCTTTAAGTATTTCAATATTCGAAAACTCAGGAGGCTCAAATCCATTAGGGATCGTATCTTGCAATTGAAGATATTGAACTTCTGTACTACCAATGGACTTTATAATATTCTCTGTTAAAATTTTACTACGACGAAAGGATGGTACTGTTGCGACTGAATATGTTTTCGATATTTCGATATCCATAAAAGGTAATTTATAACCAGGAAGTACACATTCTGCAATAATTTCGGCATCATAAAGATATTTGACTGAAAGGTCAAGCTCACGTCCAAATTGCGGTATCACTCCATCTTCCTCAAGTGTAATAGTCCATGGATCTAAAGAAAATGTCTCTCCAGGATCGATTGATCGTTCTTCTTCAGCAAAATCTCGACCAAGCCATTCTAATCGAAGATTTCCCTCATCTAATGGCCCTTCATAAATTCTGATCTCAGCGAGGTCTAATTCAAATTCACTTGTATTTTCTAACTCGAATTTACAATCGAAATCTCCTGGGTTTTCTTCCTGCTCTTCACGTGATATAAATTGAAACACAGACGAAGAACCAGTGATTGTTTCAAGACCCAAATTGGATAGAGTATTTTCCAAACAATGATATGTTACTTTTGTATCCCCAACTCTGTATGGTTCATTTGATTCTTCATCCATGGTTACTTTCAATTCACAGCTTGCAGAAGCATTTTCCATTGATTGAATTTCACCAATTTTCCAAGATATATATCGTCCATTTTCATCTGAATCTTCTTGAATATGTCCTTGATTCGTAGTAAAGGATCCTATTTCTGTAGATGTATCTGGAATATATTTTTTTAAGAAAATATCCGTTATTGGCCAATCAAATTCATTAGTTAATTCGATTGTGAACCTCATTCCGGCTTCGGATCCACGAGAGAATGTAGGAGGTGAGTCTGGTTTTTCAAGATCCCAAAAATCTTCTTTAAGTATTAATTTTGGTGCTGTAACCTCAAAATTAAAAGAAACGTATTTTGAACCTCGAGGATCCAATTCTTTCAATGAAAATGAGTTTCCAAATACCGCTGTTTCCTGTTCTTCATCTACTATAAATTTGACATCATCTACTCCAGTTAAAGTAGCATCAATCGCCCAAATTCTATCTTTCTTACCAGAATTAGTTACAATTACTTTACCACTACCTTGCAACGATTCTATAAGATTATTTTCATCGTCGACTAAATTATTTTCTTGATCAATGCGATACTTCAACACTTCCTCAAGTTTGACCTTTAAACCTGTTTGAGTTTTTTCATGATCTTCTAAAGCACGATAATCTTCACGAGCACGTTCAGCATCGCTTTCAGAAAAACCTTCAGTAGCAGGAATAGGAGTTCCTGAAGTACGGATAGTATTGATTGCATCCCTTGCTTTATTACGCGTTCCACGATCCTTATCATTATTCTGAATTCTTTCTAATACAGAAAGAGCCTCTGGATCATTCAATTCTTCAATTGATTCTATAGCTGCTTTTCGAACATCTTTTTCGTTATCCCTCTCTGCCACTTCTAATAGCGCTCTTAAAGCAGCTTTTGTTCTTTGACGACCAAGTGAACGTGCAGCTACTTCACGAGTTCCACGATCACTGCTCTCAAGATCTTCAAAATCTGACACTTATATCACCACCGCTTAAATAATTAAATATTGAAAATTTTTCCCTTATTTTCGAATGTATTACATTTTGGGGTTTTATTTTCTTATTAAACTATCTCTATTTTTATGTTCTTAATATTAAATATAGATTACCTGTCAATTAAAAGACATACGTTCGTTAAAAAAGCAGCATTTTTTGATTTCCTTTAGAGAGAAACGCTTAGAAGGAATATTTGAGCGACAATAAAACTTTTATGGCTATAAGAGGTTTATCTCATTTGTTTAGCCCAAGATTGCCATGTTACAAGACGTTTTTTGGATAATTTTGTTTTTTTAGCTAATTCATTTAAATCTGGGTGATTAGATAATTCAATTATTGTCGAAATCCCAGCTCTATTCAGTTTCTCTGCAGTTTTTACACCAATACCTTGAATTGACGATAATTCTGATAATTTGACTTTCTTTTGTACAATTGGAAGCTTTTCATCAAGAGGTTGACCGATTTGGGTAGCTGCATTCTTTTTCCATCGCAAGTAACTGGTTTTAGGAATCCCTCTCAATTTTGAGTAATCAGAGTTTATTAAATCTTGGATTGTTATTATCCCGTTCATGCTTAGTTTCTCGGCCGTCTTTATTCCGATACCTTTAACATTTGTAACAGATTGAATCAATGGATCAATTGGTTTTGTTACAGTAACTTTAGCTGGTACAATGATTCTACCAATTGACGCTAGGGTTTTTTCCAGTCGAGTTTGGGACATTCTAAGAGTTTTTCTTAATGTTTCTAAATCCTTATAATCTAGTAGATCTGATTTTGATCTTATTCCAATTTTTGCTAATCTATCGACTGATGTTTGTCCAATTCCATGTATTGATAAAAGATCATCAGTAGTTATTTCTGCAAGTTCTTCTCCAGGATATATTACCGTCTTTTTCTCAGCTTCTTGAATTAGCATAATTTCTGCATCTTGAAGCATATGAATCAATCTGCTGTCAGTTACCCTCATAATTTCGGCTAAATGTTCTCTATCAGTATAATACCAAAATTCAGAGATTGAATAGATTGAAATTTTAGCTAAACGATCCGAATAAGTTTTTCCAATCCCTTTTACTGCTGTCACGGGAATTTTACTTACGAGTGCAGGTTCATCTTCAATAGATACTCCCGAAACTCCAATTTCACTCGGTACCCTCTCATCATCTCCACTAGCGAATATTTCTTCAACAAATTCCTCCTGTAAAATGGATATAGGTTCTTGATCTGTAACAGGAATTTCAATCACTCTTTCAGGGAGCTGAAGAACTCTTAGTCCTTCTAAAAGAGGAGATTCGCTTCGGTGAACATGTTCGACGAAAAAGAACTGGCCAAAAGCAAGTTTTTCATCAGCTCTATCATTTACCCAGACTTGCCATACTCCGAGATGCTCTTGGCGTATCGTTGTAGGGATGGGCCAATTATTCACAAAAATGTCAGAAGATCCTTTACCATACCGGTTTAAACGTGAATTCCTACGATTATCCAAGATTTGAAGGCGATAATACTCTGGAATGCGCCCTTCTTCAAACGATACATGAATATGGATCTTTTCACCTGGCTCAAAAGCGAAAATCCGTCGCAAAGGATCCTTTGCTAAACATACACATATCGT
>JBHLKP010000061.1:4285-19352 GCA_048886525.1 Candidatus Hodarchaeota archaeon
TGAATATGGATCTTTTCACCTGGCTCAAAAGCGAAAATCCGTCGCAAAGGATCCTTTGCTAAACATACACATATCGTTGACATACTTGTTCCCAATAATACAACTACAAAAAAAGGTTATCGAAAAAGTAGTATTATTAATTTATACCTATTTATAAAATACATACTATTTAACACAAAAGAAAATGGAATAGGTTTCAGAATCAGACTTAAATTGTAATTACCAGATACTAAGGTGTCTTTTATTAATTGTTTTTGGTAATGGCCATTCCAATGTGATTTTATTCAACGCTTTACCATAACAGATAAGACGAGAATTATTAGATTGATTTAGAACACGAATATGGTATTTGTCCATTTTATATGCTGTTTGAACTTCAAAATGAAGTTTATATCCTGTTTGAAAACTCTAAATTCCTGGGGATTAACATCCTTACAAAATAACAAAAGTTTAAACATCAACTATAAAGTATCCTCAATCCAAGATAAAACTACAACATATTGAGAAAATATCTCAAAGATATTAAGAAAAAATACCTAGGAAATTGCGTCTAAAGGATCATAAATAGTTTTTTTAAATACCAAACGTACTGATATGAACATTCATTGATAGTGTCTTTCATTATCTAGAATCTAATTTCACCAATATTTTACGAATTTGGTGCCAAACTGCTTCAGGTTCCTTATTTCCATTGATTATAAACCACTTTTTCCTGTATGTAACCTGTCGCATTTTATGCTGCATCTTTTGCAACCGAGGAAGTGTTTCAAACATTTCCCCTTTCTCCCCTCTCCCAGTAATTCGTTTTATTGCATTCTCTGGAGTAACATCTATGAAGAAGAAATACACACCTATCGGTAAGATTGTAGCAAAGAAGTTATATGCAGCAAATACTAACGAAGACGGTAAATAACAAACTCCTAGGAGATATCGAGAGAATATTATAACCTCACGATTAGAATGACGATAATATTTCACAAGTGATCTAATTACATCGGCAGTATAGAACACACTAGCCTTTAAATGTCCTTTCATTCCTCCCCCTTCTAGAGCTTTTTTGGAAAAACGACCAAAAAGATTATCTGGTACAGGATGACTTCTAATACGGACATTAAATCCTTTTTGCAGGTAATAATAAGCAATAAGTCTAGCTTGAGTATCTTTCCCAGCTCCATCTCCTCCATCAACAACAATGAATTTCGGATAATTTTTCGAATTTTTTTTCCCCATTGAGTCTCAAACCTAACAACAATCAAATGGATTTTAGAATTTTATTATTCAATTCTTTTCATACTTAAAACTAATGAAATTTTAGGCAATTAAGTTCTTAGAAATCGAATTTTTTTATAAGCAAGAATTGTTTCTGTCTAATAGAATCTTTGTTCCATTCTTATCCAAAAATATTTGAATGCTTTTTTTAGTCACTGAACTATCGGATCTGAGGCGTATTATGCTCCCGAAATATCTGAATATCATGTTAAAAATAATAAAAATATAAAGAAATTCTAGCGAGTGAATGTACACCCTATATCCGACGTGTTAAAGTTATATTACCTATTCTTCGACGCCATACATGGAATTTAAGTCGCCTAAAGCTCCTCAAGTTCAAGTGATTTAATTCTTGATGGATAGTTCAGTACAAAATGGAGTAATATATGGTTATGAAATAATGAGGAACTATTTATGAGTCCCAAGAGTAAAACTAAAAGCAAAAAACCAAAAAAAGGCAAACCCAGCAAAGAAAGAAACGTTCCTGGAACTGGTTTTGTACGTCGTACAAGATATCCTAATGAACACGAAGTAATAGGAGTTGTTATTCGTAACTTAGGAGCAAGACGAATGGAAGTCTTGTGTACTGATAATGTTAAGAGAACAGCACGAATTCCAGGAAGATTTCGAAGAGGATACAGAATTAGCATCAATGATGTCGTTTTAGTTGAACCTTGGGACGATTTAAAAGGGGATAAGGCTGATATTACCTATAGATATCGCCAAAACGAGATAAGACCTCTATCAAGAAGATATAAAAGAGAATTGGAATCATTAAACGTCGAAATCCCTAGAGCAATGCCTGAAGAAGATATTTCTTGACATGAACTAATATTATTTCAGATTTCATCAAATTACTAAACTTTTTTCAATTCTGAAGAGGGGAAAATCTAAAGATGCTCAAAATTCTTGCTCATAGAGGTTATTTGGTAAATAAAGTACCAGAAAATACGATTCCTGCATTTAAGGCTGGTATTAAGCATGGAGCCGACGGAGTTGAATTTGATATTCATTTAACTTCTGATCATAAGTTTGTGTGTTTTCATGATTATACACTCCAAAAATTAGGAAGAAAAGATGCAATAATGGATCTTACAGAGGCTGATCTGACTGCTATAGAACTTAAAGATGGTATTTTTATCCCTACTCTGAATGAAATTATTGAAGAATTTGGTAATAAGATCCTGATTAATATAGAGATGAAATTTAAAAAGAATGGTGCAAAAGAATTAGTTGAAGTTATTAATCAGTACTCTCTGAAAAAAGATCCAAGGAATCTAATTGTTTCTTCTTTCAACCATGGCCCTCTTGAAAAAATGAAAAAAATTGATTCTGAAATACCCACAGCGCTTCTTTTTAATTTTTCACGTGGTCAATTACAGATAGCTAAATCATTAAATTGTAATGGTGTTCATCCCTTTTACAATACTATACCAGAAGAGAATGTCTTCATCACCCCATTTTTTAGCACGATCTTACATAAGATATATGCTCATAGACTTTTTAAACAAGCCCTGGAACAAAAATTTATCCTCAATCCTTATGGTGTAAATCACGAGAAATATTTACAAAGTGCAATAAAAAGAGGAGTTAATGGAATAATTACCGATGAAGTAGAATTGGCTTTAAAAATTCGCAAGGAATTGAAAAACGAATAGAATTAGGTAAAATCTTAATTAAAGTTACCTAACATCGACTAAAGATTTGATTCGGTCAAAAGATTCGCTCAAGTTATCTAGTTTCTGAATTTCGATAGAAATTGCATTTTGAGGGCAAAGTGTAACGCAACGGCCACAGCCTCTACAAGCATTACTAATTGCAGCTTTTTCATCAACTAGTGTTATAGCTTTTACGAAACAAGTATCAATACAGGTACCACAACCTATACAATTGTCACCAACAATAACAGTAACACCAGTCATTTTAGATACTTTAGCTGAGATCTTTTTAGAAACATACGGGAGTATTTTCCAAAGACAACAACATTCGCAGCAATTACACACAGTTAGAAGTTTGTCACCTGGGCCAATTTTAAGCCATACTGTATCCAGTTTATTTCGGCCGATTAGATGAACAAGGCCTGCTTCTCGACATTTTTTAACATGGATTAGTGCTTCTTCTTTAGAAACTCTTCTACCTAATTTAGGATCAATTTTCATCGCTGCTTCTCCCAAGAAGAGGCAACCGAGTTCTACTGGATATTTTTCACACTTTGAAGCAGAACGGCAAATACACCAATTCATTATCCAATGATAATTCGATTCTTCAATAAAATTCTTAAGTATTTGGGAAGGAACTACTGTTTCACCATGGTATTGAAGAGATTGGTTAATTTTAATTTTTATGACATCATCTTTAGGTAAATAGATAATATAATCTTCGTGAAACATTATATAATCAAGAAATTTACCAAGTAGAGGTACTCTAGTGAATTTAGAGAAAAATATCCGGAGGGGAAACCCTTTTTTCATCAACCATATGAATAATCTTGAACGGGGCATTACTTTAAACCGTCCACAAGATGGAATAGCCTTAGAATATTTTTTGATTAAAAAATTAACGATAGTAATTTTGAAGAAGAGAAAATTTACTCTATCTAATAGAAAATAGCACACTAAACTCGGGATCTAAAATTTAACTACAAATAAATATTCTTTTACTTTCATAATATTGTATAAACTATTTAATCACTATTTGAGGTTCCAGATGGAGGCCAGTATTTATTAGCTAGACAGAAAGATGCAGTACATATAAGAAATGGATTTAATTCAGATAAATCTTCTTGCAGTCTTATTTCAAAAAATTCTTTTTTTATACGAGTAACTGAGAAGCAAACTTTGTATTTAATATCAATGATATCAACTCGAAGCAGATTCTTTACAATCTTAAGGTTTCCCTTCCAGTTACGTGATTCTGAAGTCTTAACAACAGGTTTTGGTTTATATTTGTTGCTAGGTGTCTCAATTACGATATCATGAGGAGGTACCTTTTTTGAGTTTTCATATAATCCAGAAATGGTTGCTAAAATCGCACCAATAGAATTTTTAATCTTAATATTATTTCCAGAGGGACAAATCTCTCCTAATATCTCCTGATTAGCATTTTTAATTGAATAAAAAGTTCAATCGGTCGTTCTCCCTCTTATTGTATCAATCATATAATTTATAATCTTAAAAAGACCAAATTCCATCTTTCCTACCATGAATTTTCTATTTGATTGATCTAAAACTTCAAATTTTTTTTAAAACTCCTCCTATTTAATTCAAACCTTGTTATATCATCAAATACTTGAATATCTGAAAAAAATTCAGGACTTTCGAACGATGGTAATCCTTTTGATTTTTTCTGAGAACCATTTATTTTAGAACCGCAAGTGGGATATTTTCGAATATTACTATTAACGATAGTACCACATTTTAAGCATGAATCATAGTCACTTTGGTAGGAATTCAATATTAATAATCCTCCTAAATTTGAAAACAATCAAATAAACCATCATTCAACTAAACCCTCCCTCTATTAACAGAGCTAATGTTATTTTAAGTTTGGTTAATTTTTCCATTCTTCACCAAAAGTCCATTTAACAATTTCTTCTCCATCATACAGAAATTTAGCTTCAATAATTTCATTTGAATTTAAAATTTTAGGGGTAAAAATTCTATCTCCACTCCACATCTTTTGATAGGGAATGTCTTCAATAGAAAACCATTGTAAGTCACCTTCTTTATTTTCAATACACAGTTTTTCGGACACACGAATATGATAAAGGAAAACTAGCCAATTGAATGCTGGTAGATCCTCACTTTTTTTATTTCGTGAAACTTCATCAAAGTAAATGTAACCTCGAAATGAAATCTCATCAGGAGAGAGGTTATAACCTGTTTCTTCCTTTAATTCTCGAATAATGCATTCTAGTGGAGTTTCACCTGGTTCAAGTCGTCCTCCAATTGCTACATACTTCCCCTCATGGTAATCATTCTTCTTCTTGTTTCGATATAATAGTAAAACCTCATTTTGGTAAATTATATATGCCAATGTTGCCAGTTTTTGAGCGACCATAACTTAACCACAGAATTTAATATTCTAGAAATTTTTATTTTCCTTATGTATGATTTGGTAAAAAATACTGAATATTAAAATAATATGCTCAAGAAAAGTATGCTAAATCAAGGGTATATAAGAATGAGAATCGAAATCAGAACAAGTAATCCAAGTGATGTAGATACAATTACCGATATGGAAAAACAGTGTTTTGAGACTTATTTACAATATGGTCCATCTATTCTCTTTAATCTTCTTAATTCGGGAAAATACGTTTCATTAACGGCAGGAATGATACATGAAAAACAATTTTCGGTAATCGGAAGCGCAGTTGGGGAAAAAGATCAAAATAAGAAGGAATTAGGGAGAATTGTATTAATTATTGTAGATCCACGATATCAAAGGAAAAAAATTGGTACCAAATTATTATCTGCATTAGAAGAAAAAATGATTGCTTTTTATGGAATTAAATCTTTTGAACTTCAGGTTCATTACAAAAATGAGGCTGCTATTTGCTTTTATCAAAAAAATGGATATAAAATCGATAAACAACTTAATAATTATTATAATCGTAAAGAACATGCATTTCTAATGCAGAAATGACATCTAGGAATCATTTGAAGAAATAGACGTCCTATCTAATTTTTCTAACTCGTTTAGAATCTTTGGAAGAATTTCTCCAGCTTTTCCGTGAATGACCACATCTACAAGATGATCCATCATTGTAGGTTCAACATTGATTATTATTATCCTCGCACCAGTATTTAATGCCATCGAAGGTAAAGCTGCAGCAGGATATACTGTTAAACTGCTTCCAATTACAATTAATAAATCCGCTGTGTTTATTTCATCCCTTGCTTGTTGTACAATGTCGTATGGTAATGGTTCACCAAATAGTACAACATTAGGTTTGATTAATCCTTTACATTTTACACAACGGGGCACTATTTGCCCTTTATCTAAAAGACGCTGAACATCCAGATAATGAAATTCTTGACGACAATCCAAACACACAGCAGTGTAGCCTGAACCATGAATCTCTAAAACATTTTTACTTCCTGCTCTTGAGTGAAGGAAATCAATATTCTGAGTAATTATTGCTTTTAATTTTCCGTAATTTTTTTCTAATTTCACTAAAGACTTGTGAGCTTGATTAGGTTCGGCTTCTAAAACTGTTTGAGACATTTCCTTGTGCATTGTCCAAAATTTTTCAGGGTGATTTAGAAAAGCTCTATATTCTGCATATTCACCAGGATCATATCGGCTCCATAATCCACTTGGACTTCGGAAATCAGATATACCAGATTCAGTACTTATTCCAGCCCCCGTAAAGACCACAATATATTTTGATTTATGAATGAGCTTAGCAGCAGTCTTAATATTTTCTTCAATACTCAAAGTTTACCAAAGCCTCAAGGAATGTATGTATAAATTGCTAAACCTACTCTTTCACCAGATTTACCTTCAAGAGTAGCATAATTAATGTTCGGTAGCTCTTTGTAGTCAATGTTGATTTCTAATTTGCATATTTTCCTTTGAATAAGATGCTGTTTAGTGAAAAGGAAGATGGTTAGCTTTGGTTGATGATCTTGTGTCTTATCCAGAAAAAAATAATGAGTAAATATAATCAAAGGTGTTTTAGGAATATAAGGCCCTTCTAAATCATTTGGAATACGAATTCCACCTCGTTGAGGATATTTTTGAGTCATATGTCCCCTATAATGAATCCTAAACATCAGAGGTGTGGATATATTCTGTATAGTCAATAATCGGATCTTGAATACAGCGATAGTAGGTACTAAGAAATGTCTGAGTGTTGCATAAGTTGCTTTATGTTTATGTACTCTTAAATGCGTTGTACTAATGGCAATATTAATTGCATCAGAGATAGGTATAAATCGAAGCTTTTTTCCCAATTTACTCGTATAAGTCCATAAACTTCCTCCAACATTAATCTGAGTGAGGTGATAAAGTTCTTTTTCAGTAATCGTTGAGTTAATATCTTCAAGATAATCTAGTTCTCTTGTAATTTCGGATTTTTCCATTTGGGTATATTCAAGATACTTAATATACTGAATTTTATCATGTGGAGTCCCAATCATTGCAAGAATCCGTAAAAGACGATCAGCTCCAACTGTGAATTTTGTGAAATATCTAGCTATGATACCTCCGGAAGAATGGGCTATTATTGAAATTCTTTCGGCGTTTGTAATATCTCTAATCTCATTAACCACTTTTTCAAGACTCTTTGATGATTCTAATAGTTCAGAACCTTCTTTATTATCAAGAGCAAATAAAAAACGAAATCCTGCATACCATAGCTCCCTTCCGAACCAGTTAAAAACTGTATGCGACGTCCCATAGCCATGAATCATAAGAATAGGTTCATTAAAACGAGCATGGACTCCTTTGGGGATGAATTCACCTGTTTCATCATCATCAAGATATGAAAAACGCCATAATCCAAGATCTCTGCAATGATCCATTAGTATCCAAAAGTGATCCAACTCTTTCAGACGTTCGGTCTCAGGAGTTATATCTACAAATTTCGGGCGTTTAAATCTAAGCCTCTCGGTCATATCGGTCACTTTGAATTCTAAATTTAATTTTATTATCCATTCTATTAATTTTTCCTACAAAAAAAACCTAAATCTATTCTTTAAAGTTATTTTTCTTAGTTTTTCAAACAAAAATTAAAGAAATTTTTTAAACATTAGGACATTGTATTCGGATATTGTCACTTAATTATCATTAAATAAAAGGAGATCATTTTGCCTAAATTTTGTCCATTCTGTGGAGAAGAAGTAGATCGAGATTCGATCTATTGTTTGAATTGTGGAAAAAAGTTACCAGAACGTATTGCACCTGTGAAAGGTGTTCCAAGTTGGGAAACTCCTCCAGTACAACCTCCATATTCAGGAGAACCTCAATTTAGATATACTCCAATGTTTCAACCACGACCTTATCATCCATCCATGAAAGCGCCGATAGCTGAGCGTTGTATTGCATACATTCTTGATGGTGTTGTATCAAGCATACTTACCTACTGTTTTTTTATTGGTTGCATTTATGTAATAATAAAAGACTCAATTAGGGATGGACAATCAATAGGAAAAGGGTTAATGAATCTGCGTGTAGTTGATTATCAGACTGGTATGCCTCCAACAATAGGCCAATCATGTATTCGAAATTGCATTTGTGGATGGATAGACAGTTGGTGCTGTTACTTAGTGATGTTTTTGGATGCAGATGGTCGCAGACTCGGAGATCAAATTGCAGGAACAATTGTTATACTAGATAAATGAGAAGATTTTTCTAACTATCGAAATACCTCTTTTTTTAAAATAGAAAACAATCAAAAAGGATATATTAACTATTAAAGGAAAAATTTCGTATCTCCTCATTACTTTATTTCCTTATAAGCAACTCTTTTATAAGTGTGGTTTTTTTAATTAAACTACTTAGGATTTATTCAAATAAGAAGAGATGTTACATATGCCTAAATTCTGTCCTTTTTGTGGAGAAGAGGTAGATCCAGATTCGATTTACTGTTTGAATTGCGGAAAAAAGTTGCCAGAACGAGCAGAACCTGTTAAGGGGGTACCAAGCTGGGAAATTCCACCAACACCAGCACAACCTGCCTATCCAAGAGGCCCACCTGTAGCGGTTAGCTATATACCAAAACCATACCATCCAAGTATGAGTACGAAGAACGTAATGGTAGAAAGATGTGTTGCATTAATTATTGATGATTTTATTAATCAAATTTGTTGTATATATGGTATCTTTAAAGATGGAATTAGAGATGGCCAGTCTATAGGAAAGGGAATCATGAACATGAGAGTCATTGACTTTCAAACTGGTGAACCAGCCACTATAGGCCAATCATGTATCCGAAATTGTCTATGCGGATGGCTTGATGGTTGTTGTTGTTACCTATATGCGTTTATTGACCAAGATGGCCGTCGTATTGGGGATCATATTGCTGGAACAGTTGTTATACTCGATCAATGATATTTCCTTCATTTAAATTTCCTATTATGGTAGATTTAATACTACTAGAGTAGTTTTCACCCAAGTTTTAAGATTTCTTTCAAAAACAAGGAAGAACATTTTTCAAATGGTGAAAAAGCCCCAATTAGTGAATAAAATGAATGATATTAAGGATCAAATAACAAAATATTCTCGTAGTGGAAAATATCACGATTTAATTGATTTGCTAGAACAACAAATTGATGAATCCAAGAATGTGGAAGAAAAATATTTTCTTAAGCTAAAATTAGCCGAAAGTTACTATTCCATTAGAGAATTTTCTAAAGCAAAAAGTATTGGAGAGAAATTATTACCGTTAGTCAAAGAGAAAGCTGATTTGATTCTAATAGGTGAGGTGGAGAATCTTTTAGGTAAAATATATAGGATTCATCAACGTTACAATGAAGCCCTAATCCATTATAATAATGCAAAGAAATCATTCAAACTTGCTAATCATAATGTAGGTTTAGCAAAAATATATCATAATATAGGTAATGTGTATATCTTTTTAGGACACTTCAAAAATTCTTTGAAAAATCATAGAAAAGCTCTAGATTTAGCCATCGAAGAAGAGGATGAAGAAGCAATAGCTAGCTCATATTTAAATATTGGGAGTATATATTACCAAGATGGCTCTATAGACGAAGCTCTTGACTATTTCAGCAAAGCTAAGGATCTATATGTAAAACTAGGAAATGAACCATCTTTAGCTGCAATTCATCTGAATCTAGCGGAAGTAAACTTGTTAAGACGAGATTTCAAATCTGCTAGAAAAAATAGTATTATTTCTAAAGACTTATACTCGAAACAACAGAATGAGATTGGTTTAAAACTAGCCTTAACTGTATTAGGAAAAGCTGAAAAATCTTTAGGATTATTTAATGAAGCAATTGATACATTCAGAAATCTAATTAATATAGATCCAAATAATATTAAAGATGATATCTTTTTCGAATTAGGAGAATGCTATATCAAAACAAATCAGCAAATAAAAGCCAAAGAAACCTTTGAAAAGATTTTAGAGCTTCCTAAACGCACACCACAAAGTACTGGATATTCTTTGGACTTTTTGGCGAGATTAGCGTTAGAAATGAATAATCTTAATGAAGCTAGACAACTTTATACGCAATTATTAGCGTTCCTAAATAGTATGGATCCACAAGACAATGATAGCATTGTATCTACTCAAGCCAATTTTGGATTCGTTTTATTGAAAACAGGGGAGTTTGAAGAGGCATGGAAGCTTTTAGAAACATGTACAAATTATTTTAGGAAAAAGAAGAATCTTGAGGACCTAATAACACTGACAAATAACTATAGAGATTATTTAATTTCAATTGATGATTATAAGCATTCGATCTCCATTATTGAAAATTTTATCATTCCAGCTGTAAAAAAATTATCAAAAGAAAAGTTTCAGATTTACCGCATTAATTACGAAGTAGCTCTTTTATATAGTATGATAGGAAAAAATGGTGAAGCATTGAAATACTGGAAAAAGAGTAAGCCTAAGAATATACTTTTTCAGAAACTTAATCCTACCTTTTTGGAAAGTATGATTATAAGTGAGATAAAGAAAGAGGAACTTAAAAAGCAACATCTTTCATTTATAAAGATGATTCGAGACAATGATGAAATATAAAAATGAAATTTAAGATCAGAGGTATCAAAACGGCTAAAGGAATGTATCTAATGGCTACAGCACGAAATCTTACTCAAAGAATCCTTGGTCCCTATCGATTATCACACCATCCTCTTTGTGATAATTTTCATGATCATATTTATTTACTTTTGGATAAAAAAGTATGTCGTGGTTGCGTTATGCAATATTCTGGCATATTTCTATCGTTCACAATTATTGTTTTAGGAAATCTCCCGAGTTTCGAATGGTGGAAAGGACTCTCTGAATTTCAAGTTGGTTTTGTACTATATTTGTTGATATTGCCTACTATTTTCACTGGATTTTTTATTCGTAATAGGATAGCTAAAGATATTGCAAGATTCTTGTTAGGTGTTTCCTTTACTATTGCTTTTGTTCAATTAATATTCACCCCTAACTGGCTTATCAAAGGATGGATCCTTATTAATTTTATTCCAGGATACATATACCTAAATAGGCGCAGAACATCAAAAAACGGCGAAGTTTGCGAATCGTGTAATGAATATAGTAAGATGCCCTACTGTTCTGGTTTCCAAATTTACAGTGATAGAGAAAAAATTTTTCTAAAACAAGCAATTCAAGGTGGAATTAAAGATCCTTTTTCTTTATCTCCTGATCAACTCGAAGAATGAGAAAATAAAAAACGTAAAACTTATTCATCAAAGATATCAATATGAAAATGAGAAATTAATACATATGAAAATCTGAAACTTTTGATCTTTTTCATGTAGAGCAATTGTTCAGGATATCAAATTTAAATTTAGAATTTTTTTCGTAAATCTTTTATAATTACATTGTAATAAGAATAAGCCGTTTATTAAGTAAATTCAATTACATTAAAAACGGTGGAAATGGAAAATGTCAACAACTGAATCGTTAGTAAGAAAACAAGCTCCTTGTATGGATAGATGTCTCGCTTCTTGTGTTGATGGATGTTTAGCTTTCATCCCTTGTTATAGTTTATGGAAAGATGGAATTCGTGAAGGACAGAGCTTCGGAAAGGGCATTTTTGGACTACGTGTTGTGAATTTTACTACAGGTAGACCAATTACGGTAATGGATTCTTGTTTAAGAAATTGTTGTTCATTATGTCCTCCATTGCTCTTGGTTACAAAGGGAAGACGTCGTGTTGGTGATTTTATAGCTGGAAGTATTGTTATCAAGGACAAATAAAATGGTCTTCATTTTATCATAAAGAATATTTTAATATTTGAACCGAAATGCTTTATCAGTTTCTATAAAATCATAGTTCTTTCTTTTTTGGATCGACCCCACTTTTTCTCCAAAATTATTCTTACATTAAGGTTAGAAAATAAATTTGAGCTTAACGATTTTTTATATATTTCAATCTAAGAGAAAAAAGACTTTAAGCAACAGTAAAATTTTCTCTTTACAGATTTTTTTGAATATTCTGGTAAAAAAATGTTTCTTTTGTTTGTGAGGTATTTGTTCTTCTATTTAAAGGGAATATTGGGAATTTCAAGACCTATTTGGGCTCTTTTTCTCCCTTATTGTTATTTCTTGATTCCATTTACTCTTCTTAATTCAAAAAATCTTTATCCAATACTGTTTGGATTTATCACAATGTTTTTTTTCTTTCTAGGCCATTTTTCACTGAATGCATTGTTTGATCGAGATGCTGATCGTGCTAATCGTCGAAAAAATGCATCTAATTCTTGGGATGAGTCATTAAATTTCAAAGGTGAATGGATTTGGATATTGATTCTGGTTTATTGGATAATAAGTATATTGGGAGCGTTTATTCATCAAATTATATTTCGATCGTCATTTATAATAATTATGATATTAATAGCTATTATATTAGCAATAGCTTATTCAACACCGCCTATTCGGGTTAAAGGGCGCGCACCAATGGATTTATTAATAAATCAATTTAGTTTTGGTATAATTGGCCCGCTTTTTGCCATTGAATCTTTTGGAATCTTACATACCTTCCCTTTAGCAGGATTAATCATTTTACTTATCTTTTCTGTTTCAACTTTAACTATTGTTGTACTACCGACAATTATGATGGACACAACTATAGATAAACAATATGGGTATAATACTTTCTCTGTTAAATTTGGCCTCCGAAACGCTGTCAAAGTCACCTTGCTATCTTTAGGAATTCAACTAGTATGTATTGTTGTATTTTCTGCAATAGCAATATATGAAGAAAATTTTCTTTTTATATTGATGATGGTCGCACTCGTAACTGGTGAATCATGCTTCATCTTTTTACTATGGCGGAAACCGACTGAAAAAAACGCAGAATTTGTAGCTTCACTCTTTGCATCTTCCTTTTTATCTGGTGGTATTCATTTATTAGTTATCACCCATTTACTCCCATTTACGCTATCTTTTTTGTGACTACGGTAATTTAAAGACTAAAATCTTTGTCAAGATAGCTAATAGAATTCAATCTGATATCTAAGTGTTACTCCTCTTAAATATAAAACTGTAAAAAAAAATTAATTATTGTCTCTTTTATATAGAAATTTTAGTCTGAAATATAAATGAAGATTCTTTGGTGGCTAATCAGTGGAAAAGAAAAAGATAAATCAAGTCAAAAAGATTGATTGTCCAACAAAAGTTGTTGAACCTGAAAATTTCTTAAATAATGATCAGATCTATGAACTACTAGCAAATAAAGAAAAGTACACATTTAAACAAGAGGATGAGCTTAAATTATTAGATTGCATCCATTGTAATGCTTGCGAAACATCTGAAGAAAGATCTCAACTAAACCATAAGTTCTTAGAGGATGGTGGTGAAATTAACGGGCTTAATAATATGCTGCGAAACTTTGAAAATAATAGAACTCCCTATCTATCTGGAGAAATGCGAATTGTAAGGCCAAATGGAATTCCAGAGAAAAGTGATACTCTCTATTATATGGGATGTCTTTCTACAATCAGGATTCCTAAGTACACTACTACTTCAATTGAATACTTATTAAGGAATGACATTGATTTTACTATTTTGGATAGAGAGATCTGTTGTGGTTATCCATTTTATGTCTCTGGAGCGTTTAAGGAGTTTGAACAATGTAAAAAAGAGAATCTAAAGATATTTAAGGATTATAAAAGGATTATTTGTACTTGCCCAGCCTGTTTGTATATTTTTAATGAACACTATCAAGATGAAAATAATATTGAATTTGTATTTATTACCGATTACCTTCGTCGTTCAGAAAAAAGGAAAACAGGACTAGTGGGAATACAACATCTCTGCCAACTGATGTATCGCGGCCTTCCAGGTGTAGATAAACAAGTTGTTAATGTTCTTAAAGATTCAGGTTATAAAGTAATGGATATCGAACATAAATGTTGCGGAGGTGGTATTGGTTACATGCATAGACTTGATATAATTAATAAAATAGCCCAAGAAAGGATTCAGAAATTCAAAGAAACAGAGTACTATACCTCATATTGTCCAGCATGTTATTGGATTCTGTATTACTTCGGGAAGAAAAATAAAATTCATAGGAAGTTATTCAGCATATTTGAACTGTTATTATGACAAAATCGTCATCGGTCTTTGACTACAACCGTTCCAGCTAAATAATCACCAAAATGTCTTCTTTCACTTGTAATACAAAGAAGACATACACATAAATTACAACAATTTCTTATACAAGAATCTCTAACTGTTGCACCTTGCCTAGTACCATATTTGACTACTCTTAAGCCCATAAGACCCTTACCAAATGAACGTCCATCTCTAATCCCGTCTTTAAAACAGAAATAGAAGGGGATACAGGAAAGGAAATCATCAATAATGTAAGCAACACAACGATCACATAAAGGAGCTGGTTTATGTTTAGTTCGAGCACGAGACAATTTACTCACCTTTTTTTGAAAGATTGAATTATTAATAAAAACTGCTCATCTTTTAAGCATTTTGACCTGATTATTCTTATTAATTTAATCCCGTGAAACGATTCTTCCCACAAAAAGTAATGTTAATGCTATTAGACTAACAATTAGCACACCTATCAATATATATATCTCGGAAGTTGGGGTTGGGGTTGCCCAAGCGATATACGCTACAATTAGGTTTAGC
>JBHLKP010000062.1:0-19262 GCA_048886525.1 Candidatus Hodarchaeota archaeon
TCCAGATTGTCATAATACCATTCCCGGCCTTGACCATCCCATGGTACGGTAGCTCTCGCAGGTGTGGGAGGTAAAATCACAAACAAACTAACAGTTCCAAATACTAATGCAACTATTAGTAAGTATGTTCTTAATTTTCGCATTTTTCTAATTCGCACCTTTTTTATTAGAATTCAAGAGTATAATCTTGAACGGAATGTTTGAGAGCTTTTCGATTTTAAAAGTGTTGTGTTGAGTGTAGGTGCGAAGTGAAAGTTGACTAGTTTATAAAAGCAAAGATACGAAAAACCTGCAGTAATGCAAATATTTTATATGGTTATTAATACTCTCCCTTTTAGTTATACATAACTTATTTTTACCAAGAACCGCTACTAATAATCGTGCTAGGTGAAATAAATGACAACTGAAGTGGAAACTAATCAATTTGATTTAAGAAAATTTATTTTAATAACCCTTTTCGCAGTTATCTCTGGAATCTGGGGAATTATTTTTCCTGGGAAGTTATCATTGTCAATTAATAAAATCATGGGAGTATTTAACATATCGCCTCATATCGGTTTGGCCATAGGGCTAATTATCTCTGTACTCGTCATATTACTTGGAATCAGTAGAGAGTGGTTTGTTCAAATTGGTACCTATGTTACTATTCAATCTAAACATTTATTAATGGTTGGAAGTCTTTTATTTATCCTTACAGCATTTATTTTTAATGGACTTGATATAGTTAGCTTCTTTATTTACTATTACGAAATCTTTTTAGTAGCACTTTACACTTTTATAAGTATTTATGGATTCTCATTTACTCTTTTTGGTAGAAATTTCAGTTTTAATTATATAAGCATTTTAATGCTCATATTGGGAGTTTTAATATTCCTTATCGGATTTCTATTGTCACGAAAAAAAGCTGATTTAAAAATTAGAAGATGGATAATTTCAAAACAAAATACTGGAAACTATTTGATAGCAGGAGTCGTTATGGCTATTGCAACATTCTTTATAGCTAGTTTGTATCAACCAACTTATGTTGAAGTGCCTGGTGACCCTCAATCAGATGGTATTTTGAAGACAATTAACGGATTACCAATTAGTTCTCTATTAACTACAGCTGTCTCCGATTTCTATCTAGATCTAGTAATATATTTGTATCCTTTGGCAATATTTATATGCGGTATATTCTTACTTCGATATTCTTTGCGGAAATCTACTCAACCAGAACCATTAATCAGTAAAGAACTTTTAGATATGTTTGAAAATGTACCTAATCTTATAAAACGTACTGTCAAATATATTTGTGTTTTATTGGGGGCTTTTGTTGCAATTATATTTCTTATAATAGCCATTGAATGGATTATAAACGTTTCATTCTTCAATGGGTTTCTAATTACTCTGTTCAAAAATGGTGGTGGGTTTTTCGGTCTATCAATATTACTTCTAGTTGTAGTATATATACCGAAAGCTATAAAGCCATTCTTAGAGGGACGGATATTACTTTATTCAGCACGACGGGTATTGGCAATCATTCCTATATTCGTTGGGATTTCAATCATTTGTTATGGTTTAATGCTCGCAACAGGTAGTCCTGTCGATCTGATAATGTCAAGATTATCCCCTGGACCTGGTAGAGATATTGTTTACCAAGATTTAATGCGTGTGTATGGATTGAATGCTCCTTACCAGTCCCAGTGGTTTAATTGGTTTGCTCATTTTCTTATGGGTGATTTAGGAAATTCTATTCAATATGGTATGCTCGTATCGAGTGCGATCAGTAATAGACTAATACCTACATTAGAAATCTCGGTCCTTCCTCTTCTTCTTACCATAATTATTTCTATACCTCTCGGAATTTATGCTGCTTTAAGACAATACTCTTGGAAAGATAATTCTATCTCAATTTTCGTTGCGATAGGTCTTTCCATGCCTATTTTCTTATTAATTCTCCTCTGTATTCTTATATTTGCTTATTATATCCCGTTATTACCCCCTGGAGGTATGACTATAGAATGGAGAGATGTTGGAGGGATTAATTTATTTTACGTTGATCTTTACACTCAAACATTTATCCAGAACATTATTGCGTGGGAAGTCTGGGATCTTTTCTTTCATTTAATCATTCCAGTGGGAGCCATCACTTTGATTTCCCTTGCACTATATGTACGATTAGTGAGATCTGGTTATCTGGAAGTCATACGACAGGATTATATTTTGTCAGCTCAAGCATATGGTTTTGATGAGCGAACTATTATATTCAGACATTCTCTTAAAAATGTCATGATCCCTCTAGTCACCTTTATTGGTCTAAGTATAGGTGGTTTGCTTGGAGGAGCTCCCATCACTGAAACAACTTTAGCTTGGCCTGGACTTGGGTATTTTGGTGTTACTTCCATTCGAGGTTATGATTACCCGATCGTTATGGGTCTAATTATGGTTACCGCGCTCTTGATTTTATTAGCGAATCTATTTGCAGACCTTTTATACTCGATTATTGACCCGAGGGTCAGTCTATAAGCTGTTATTGAAGGAGTTGTTTGATTAAAATGTTTAAATCACGCACAGAGAGAAGGAAAGAAGCATTACTAAAAAAGAAGAAATTTAAAAAAGCCTCTGAATTATCAGGAAGTCAATTAGCTATTGCTTTCCGAAGGTTTATCAAGAACAAGGCGGGACTTCTTGGACTTATACTTTCAGTAGCAATCTTTCTAATAGCAATTTTTGCGGATACATTATCCCCTTATCCTCCCCTTGAACCAATGGCAATGAAAAATTATGTTCCTTGGTATTTACCACCTGGAAATGTCGAAGGAAGGATTCCTCCTGATCTTAATAAACTCATTGATGAATCTTTTGAAACCAGCTGGCCTCTCTCGTTAGTTTGGAACATAAATACGGGATGGAGTGTTGTGAACCTTAATGATTCAGGGATTTCTGGCGGTGTAGGGCAATATGCTGTCCGTGCTACTGCAGGTAGTACTTCTCTTTCTCAAGATATTGATGATGACGATCCTGATGAACAGTTACTTTTCACTAGTTTATCATTTATGGCTTATTTGGACGGTAATGATTCCACAACACTTTCAGTTTTGATTGAGTTTGCCAATGAACCCGATATAGAAATAGATATTAATATCACAAACAGTAATAGTTGGAGGACAATTACAGAGCGATTCTATTATCCAACGAGACGATCTCCTGAACAGATAGAAGTTAAAATTATTGATCCTACAAGAATTACCTTTAGTAAAGGTGAGGGCTCAGATCTAATATTGGATTATATCCAGTTCAAAGCAGGAATATACTTCAACGACTTTCACATATTAGGCACAAACTGGAGATCACATGACTTATATTCTAAGCTTTTGTATGGTTCAAGAGTTTCTTTAATAGTAAGTGTTGGAGCTATTATCATCTCGTTAATTATTGGTCTTCCATTAGGTCTGTTAGCAGGATATTACAGAGGAAAAGTTGATGAACTCATAATGAGGGTTACGGATATTTTTCTAACTTTACCATTCTATTTTGTAATGATTCTTGTAATTGTTGTGTTACAAGATACACCAGCTTTAGATAATCTTATTATACGTCTTAATATTGGTGCTGAAGTGATTGTTATATCAGTTATGTTAGGTTTAGGGATATTCGGTTGGATGGGTATTACTCGGCTTGTTCGGGCTACAATATTACAGATTCGAGAAATGGATTATGTAGAAGCGGCTAGATGTTTGGGAGCATCTAATCGGAGAATTATGATAGTTCATATATTACCCAATATTTTAGCGCCATTGATAGTTGTTGTAACATACGCTTTAGCGGTTAATATCGTTGCAGAAGCAGGTTTGGCATTTCTAGGTTTCACTGATGTATCACTAGCTAGCTGGGGTCGCGAACTTGATGATGGAACTGAAATAGTAGCAGTAGCGTGGTGGCCAGTAGTTTTTCCAGCGATATTCATTATAACAGCAGTTATGGCTTTTAATCTTTTAGGTGATGGTTTACGAGACGCTTTTGATCCACGTTTACGATAGATCACGTTACATTGAAAAAAACAAAAACTGGAGAATCTTAAGGTGACAGTAACAGAACAAAAAATAAGTGAAAGCAAAATAATGGCACCTACTCTGGATAAAGAAATTCTAATTGAGGTTAAGGATCTAACTACTTATTTTTATACAGAATTTGGAATAGTAAAAGCAGTTGAAAACGTCTCTTTCCATATTAAGAAAGGGGAGATATTCGGATTAGTTGGAGAAAGCGGATGTGGAAAAACTGTAACAGCTTTGACTTGTATGAAGCTAGTACGATTTCCAGGTGTAATCGAATCGGGAGAAATCTATTTTAAAGGCAAAAATTTATTGGAAATGAAAGAAAAAGATCTTAGAAAGATACGAGGAGCCGAAATCTCCATGATCTTCCAAGATCCGCTTTCTTCGCTTAATCCTGTCTTTACAGTAGGAGAACAAATAGCTGAAGTAGTTAGATTACATCAAGGTGTCAAGAAAGATATTTCAAAAGAAATGGCGATTAAGATGATGGATGAAGTCGGCATTCCATTGGCAAGAGAACGTGTTGATGATTTTCCTCATCAGTTTAGTGGAGGTATGCGCCAAAGAGTAATGATTGGCAGAGCATTATCCTGTAATCCCAGCCTACTTATTGCAGATGAACCAACTACTGCGCTCGATGTAACAATTCAAGCTCAAATTCTTGATATTATCCGTAACTTACAAGCGAAGTTTGGTATGTCTGTTCTTCTAATTACCCATAATCTTGGTATTATTGCAGAAACATGTCAAAGAGTCGGTGTAATGTATGGTGGTCATATCATAGAAATGGCTTCAGTAGAAACAATTTTCAAAGATCCTCGACACCCGTATACTCAAGCTTTGATGGCAGCAATTCCACGACTCGATTTATCAGTCGAACAGTTACATACCATACCAGGAAGTGTACCTGACTTAATTGATCCCCCTACGGGGTGTAGATTTCATCCAAGATGTCAATATGCCCAAAAAGGAAAATGTTCTGAAGAAATACCTCCTTTTGATGAATGGACTGAAGAACATTTTGTAGCATGTCATTTCCATGAGGAAATCAATAAATGAGGGAAATAATTATAGGAGTATGTTGAAAAATGACAGCAGCGAGATCTAATGAAATGAACCAAACGATTGTCGAAACAAGGAACTTAACAAAATTCTTTCCAGTTTATGAAAGAGGAGTACTACGAAATAGAAAGATTGGAGATATAAAAGCAGTAGATAATGTTTCAGTCAAAGTAAAACAGGGGGAAATTTTCGGTTTAGTTGGTGAATCTGGTTGTGGAAAGACAACACTTGGTCGGACAATTCTTAAATTATTACCCGCAACTAGTGGAAGTGTAATTTTTGATGATGTAGACATTTTTGCTATACGGGAAAGAAATAAAGAGCTTTGGTTTCGGAAACAAGCTCAATTAATTTTCCAAGATCCCTACCTTTCTTTGAATCCTCGTATTACTGTAAGTGAAATTGTGGGAGAACCATTCATTATACATAACAGGGGTATGTCAAAGCGAGATCGGCGAGAACAAGTCGTTAAACTCCTGAACCTTTGTGGACTTGAAGATTATCATGCTTTACGTTATGCTCACGAATTTAGTGGTGGCCAAAGACAGCGGATAGGGATTGCTAGGGCCTTAGCTGTTGAACCTCAACTGATCATCGCTGATGAACCTGTTTCTGCTTTAGATGTTGCAGTACAAGCTCAAATTCTTAATTTGTTGAAAGATATTCGGAAACAATTCAACTTGACATATATCTTCATTGCCCATGATTTAAGTGTAGTTCGTCATATTAGTGATAGAATTGCGGTAATGTATCTTGGTAAAATAGTTGAGCTAGCACCTGCAGAAGATTTCATTAGAAACCCTCGTCATCCTTATACACATGCACTAATTTCAGCAATTCCCATTCCTGATCCTACATTAGAAAGAAAACGATTAATTCTTCCTGGTGATGTAGCAAGTCCCTTAAATCCGCCATCTGGATGCAGATTTCACACTCGATGTATTTATGCAAAAGCAAAATGCTCCGAAATAGAACCTGAACTTATTGATATAAGTCCTGGACATAAAGTTGCTTGTCATTATCCCTTAGAAAGAAAAGCATTATAGATTCAACCAGCTTACAGAAATCTGAACTACTGGACAAAAAATAGATGGTAAAAGATCAAGATAAGGAAAGTTATTGGGACGAAAATTCTTTTTCTCCTCCAGTTTATCCCCAATTAGGAGAGGTTTCTTTCAAATCCTTCTTAAAAAAGGTTGGATTGGGATTGGTATTTTCTTTTGTTCCGGCCACAATCTTTGCTTTTCTAAATAACAGGAATTTTTTATCTACCTGGGGATTGGCAACTTTTTTGGTAGCAGGTTTATATTTCCTTTTGGCTGGTTGGAGGGATACATCTCGAACATCCGTTAAAAAAAGCTATCAAGCTTATGAACGAAGAATGAAGATCACACAAAATGTAGGAGAAAAATTTGTATTTAAACTACGTTTACTTCAATTTGGAAATATCCAAGAAGATATTGGAGCAGCCATCTGTTTGCTCGGAATAGGAGCTATGCTAATAACTTTAGCAGGTTAGATAGCAATACATTGATAGAAATTCATATAAAAAAGCCAAAAAATTAAACATTGATAGTGCATCTAGATATATGCAAATTTACACATATTTCAGGACTCATATGACGTAATTTTTTTAAATCAAAATTTTGCATCTATCGAAATTTAAAAATGTTCTTAGTATGATAGTTTTTAATGAATCAGCATAACTTTTCTAAGATTTATTCTTTAGAAAGTTTGTAATAATTCACGAGATTTAGTCAAAAATCGAAATCTAAAAAAGTGGGTCACATCATCTAATAAATTCAATACCACTAAAGGATTTTAAATTTCGAATTTAACGAATTATGTAAATAAGAGAATAACTAGTGAGTGTTCACGAAATTATTCGGTGGACTCCAAATACTCAGCAGTCCAATTATGTCTAATATGAAATGAATGATGCCTTATGCTAATATCACTGTCTTTACGTAATGTTACGCGGCATAGATGGCGTACATTTCTTATAATTACAGGTATTGCGGTTTCTGTAGGATTAGAAGCTGGAATAGCCATCTCTATTGACTCCCTTTATGACGATTTTATTGAAAGCCATCGTGGCGAAAATTATACCGATATTACGATTCATCCAAAGCAAAATGCTTCTTTAAACGAAATGAAAAAATTAGCTGAAGAAGTAGCTAATGTAGAAGGAGTTGAGAAAGTAAGCCCAGTAGCAACATTTATTCTAATAGAAAATGTCACAGGTTTAGAAAAAATTCCAAATAATGTAATTCTTTATGGAGTAGATACAGAAACTCATCCAGATTTTCCTGAATTAGAGGTAAAGGAAGGAAATAAAACTTTGGCAATTCCAGAAGTGATTATTTCACAAACTTTAATTTCTTACTTGAGTTTACCTCTCGGAATTCGTTATACGATGCCTGAAATAAACAAATACGGTTTTTTAGGTGCAACCGTCAAAGTTGTGGGATATATTCCAGATAAGACGTTCTTTGGTAATTATGTTGGATTTTTGTTTATTTTAATCGATTTAGATTATTTAGTTACGTTATTTTCAAATGAATCGTATTTGGATTTTCATTTAGCTATCAAAGTAGCCGATTTTGTAAAGATAAATGAAATTGCTGAAAGAATAGACACTACTATTGGGTTTAACTATCACGTATTCCGAGAAAAATCGATCAGTGATATGGATATTCTAGCAATTCGGTCATATCAAGCTGCAATGAATTTGATTATCATCGGCTCATTTGTAGTGGAATTTTTATTCTTAACCAATATACTTACAATCAATGTACGGGAGAGATCAAAAGAATTTGGGATACTTCGTGCTACAGGAGCTTCTACGTTACAAATGGTACTCATACTGGGAGTAGAAATTCTCATCTATAGTGGGATTGCGAGTTTAATCGGCAATTTCTTTGGAATTGGGATATCATATATATTAGTAGGATTATTAAATCTTAATTACCCTAACTTGGGGATTGACGCGTTAGTAATCCGAAATTCCTCATTATTTTCAACTTTCGTTACGGGGATACTGATAGCATGGATTTCTGGGTTGTACCCGATATTTAAAGCAGTAACCCTACCAGTTGTTCAAAATATTCATTGGAAAATGCGAGGAAAGAAGACTAGTTCTCGAAATTGGATTTCTTTAATCATATTAGGGACAATTTCCTCTATTATTGGAATTAGTACAACTTATTTTATCGGTCCTAGCAGATTTCTGGCATTCGAGTTAGTTTCGTGGCACTTTTTTGTTGTTTGGACAATATTTTTAGGTACACTACTTTTTGAAAGTGGATTATTGCATTTTCTCCCTAATCTGGCAGCAAAATTCATGATTTGGCATAAAATTGTTCCAAGAATAATTGCAACGAGAAACGTATCTAGGGAATTTCAAAAATCAATTATTACAATCATGGTAACAGCGCTTGCACTCTCATTTATCTTAATAATCGGGATAATTTCCGCAGCGATAATTCAGACTGTGCCTGGTTATTACAATGAAAAATTCGGAAGAATAGATATTATTGCAGAAGCTTCTGACGACGCACAATATCCGATATCTTTTGCAGATAATTTAGTAGAAGATAATGAAGAGATCGAAAGAGCGTCATTTTTACAGCAGCAACGAACACAGATTGAAGACATTGAGGGGTATATCTTTGGAATAGATCCTGAAGCGTATAAATATTTTTTCGAAGAAACTATTCTACTTCCTCCCGAACCTAATATACCTTCTTTACTAAATATATCAGACCGAGGAATTATTATAAGTGATTTACTATTGAAACGTATCGGTGCGAGAATCGGTGACAATCTAAAAATTCAAACTTCCTCAAATGAGAGTAACTATTTTGTAATCAAAGGAATCACTTCTGGAAATCCATTTTTGCAACATGGTAATTATTTATATTGCTCAATCGATTTATTTCAAAGTTATTGGAAGGATGAATCCGCTAGTTGGTTTATTATGTCCGTGGCGGAAGATTCTGTCCCACTCAATGTTATTACAGACCATCTATCGAACAAATATGACGGTTTAATACAGGTTATTGCTATTGACTTCTATTCAAGAGTTATTGAGAGATCATTGGTAGTTCAAACCGCTTTCTTTCAGATATTGTTTCTTAATACTTTTTTACTCTCTGGGTTGGCACAATTCATTTGTATTCTAATTTCAACCCTAAATATGGAAAGGGAAATGGGGATAATGAGAGCAATGGGTTTAACAAAAAGGGAAGTGTTTTCTACATTCTTCGCCGAATCAACTCTTCTTGGAATTACAGGTGTTGTTGCTGGAATTATCAATGGATTAATTGGATCTGAGCTAATGGCTTGGTATATTAGCTCTTCGATTCCAATAGAAACAAATATTTCCCCTTCTCTGCTAGTATTTTGGGTTACCATTTCCTTACTAATCACAATATTTAGTACAGTTTTACCTAGCTATCGCTCTTCAAGAAAAAGTGTCGCATACTCAATCAACAATTATGTTCCACGTCAAGGAAAGACAAATCCATATGCGTGGGAAAATTGGGATAGTTATATCGATGAGCAATTAGCGAAGAGAGAAGTTATTGTTAGTCCTTTTCTTGTAGAAGCGGAAAAAGAAAAAGTAGAAGAAATACAAATCGTGGAAGAACGGATAAAGATAGATATTAAACGAATTTTAACGATCTTTTTATTCTTGATAGCATTCCCAATAATAGGAGGAGTCAGTTTCTTCCTAATAGGTTTTCCTTCTGCTTTTGGAATACTAGCAGGGATAGCAGGGTCCATAATCGGAATATATCTGTACTTAGAGAAAAAACCTGGAAAGGTTGCAATCTAGAAATTCTAGTTATTTAAACCTATTAATCTTAAGCAATTTGAAGTAATAGTCCTGTCAAGTCGAAGATTTTTGGCTGAAAAATTGAGTTTGTACCTCTTGTAAAGTATCGATCAGCTCTTGTAAATCATTCGGCCCAAGTTGAACTGACATAGCTTTACCAAGTTTAGTTCCATACTCACGACCGTTAATGACCGAAAATCCAAGGTTCTTGAATTGATCTTTTTGGGTAACAGATATAACTAATTTTGAATCGAACTTTCCGTTGATCCATTTATCGAATAAATTTTCTGGTCTTTTAGTCATAATATCCACCTATTATTTAGGATTCTATTCTCCTCAATTATCAAATGATTATTTATGCTTTTTGTTTCTCGTTTCGAAATAGCAATCACTGATTCTAATCAAAATTAAAATGCCTAGGATGAGAAAACCTTATTATCGCGCAGATTTAAATCGATATATGAGTTAGATACTAAATTTGTTTTTCGAAGATTTTATATCTTCTAACATCATAATTACTGTGAACATCTGATAAAGTTCACATGAACGTTCATTTATTAATTAATTCTTAAAAAGTAATCTAGTAGGTTTAAAGAATGTCTAACTCAGAATCAACTTGGTTTCAGATGACTACTGACCAAAGAAGAGAAGAAATTCGCTTAAGAAGGAGAAAAAACGAGTCTTTTGCTAAAATAGCCCAAGATCTTTTAGGAAACGAAAAAAATAAACCAACAATATGGTCTTGGGCTCAACGAAATATGGAAAATTCTGAAATTTATCCTAAGATGAAAAAATTTGGAATAGAACCTTATGGAAGTTATTCTGACGTTGAAAGATGGACAATGTATGATATCGTATCTTCTTTGTTCCCACGGCTTGATGCAATGTCAGAACATCTACTCGTAGAAATGAATAAGATCCTTACAGACCAAAAAAATCAATTTACAAAAACTGCTGGCTTTCTAGATGAGCTTGAGGATCGAATTATAGAAGCATTAAGAAGAAATACTGCTGTTATCACAACAAGAGTTTCTACTGCTGCTGGAGCACCTCCTCCTCCCCCTAGAGCTGGTGTAACTGGTGTTCCTCCTCCACCACCACCTCCTGGTGCCTCTATCCCATCTCAAGCCAGTGTGGCTCCAGGTTCAATTGCAGAGTTACGCACAGACTTTGAGGAAATGAACATGGAGGAAATTACTGCTTTACCTCAAGAATTTTTAGAAGCATTAACTCCTGTCGATCGAACAAGGTTACAGAATCGGGTTAAAGAACTTAAAACTATTGCAAAAATGACACCAGAAGAGAGGGAAGAGTATTTGAGGAGGAAAAAAGAAGAAAAAGAGCGTTCTGAAGCAGTTGAAGGATTAGGCGGTTCATTAACTTCGATGCTAGATGATACTGACTCGCTTTTTGCTCGCATGCGCCGAGCAGCAGATGATTCTCAAGTATCTGGTACAGGAACATTCGGAAAATTTACTGTAGAATATATCTATTTCTATTGTTTTGCTTGCGGAAAAATGAACAGATCTGAAGAGGAATCACTTGATCAATGCGAATACTGTGGAGCTGAAGAAGATCAAATGGTATTGGACGAAGAAAAGTCAAAATTTCAATACTGGGAATGTTTATCCTCAAAGAATCAGGAACAGGTGGATATTGATTATTCACGGGGAAAAAAAATCGTAGTGCGTTCAAGATGGAAAACACCAATTGGTGGTTTTAAAAATCTAATGGATTGTTCTTCAGATAAGGTAAGAGAAATCACTAGTGCTGTACATGTAAAAGCGGATCCTGATAAACAATTCTCACATTATTTAACGTTATTGCGCATGTATACTCAGTTAAATCTTCAAGGAGATCTAAAAACCTATCTATCTGAACTGTCTGAGGAAATCCAGAAGCTGCCTGATGCGTCTTCAAAGGATAGCGCAAGTTCACAAGCAATCGTTATAATGGACAAAATTACCTTTTTACTTGAATGGATTGAATCACGGAAGATACTTGAAGTAGTACCGTTATCAGATGAAATCAAAATTCAGGTTGAAAATTTAGTTCAGGATATAAAATTACTCCAAGATCCTGAATCACCCCAGGAATTGCGAAAAACAAGTGAAATTGGTCAAGTAGCAAGTAAAATAGATCAAATTCTGAATCGGTTTACAGCTATATTTATTCGGCTTGAGTCTGAAATATTATTACCTTCACGGTGGAAATGCAGTTCGTGTAATAATGTATTTGAGGTAAAAGATCGTCATAATATTCCAGAAAAATGTCCTAAGTGCAATAAAATCATTACAAAACTGACACCTATTGAAGATTGATTTATTAATACTTCTTCTTTTAAAAAAGAAAATAAAATATAGGAGTTTAAACTAATGAAACAACTGAATACAACTATATCTAACGTTACGGTTTATCCTAGCAAAGCATTAATTATTAGACAGGGTACTACAAAAATTCAACCCAATAAGACTACAATTGAAATTCCTAATCTACCAATAAGTCTTGATCCTAGTTCTGTTAGAGTTAAAGGACTCAGTCTTACTGGTACGATGATTGAAGGTATTGATATACAGAAAATCTCTCATAAAAAGTCAATCCAGCCGAAACAAGAATTGCTGGATAAGCTCCAAGAATTTGAGGATAAATTAACAAAAATAGATTACGAAATTTTAATACTAAAAGCTAGGCAAGATTCTGATGAAGAGTTGGAGAATCTCTTTGTTAAGGATTTTTCTAGATACTATTCTCGGGGAACTATCTCTCTTGAGCAATTTTCAGCTCTTCGAAACCAACTAAAGAAGGAACACAAAGAAAATAAAGAACATGAAGTTAAACTAAATAGAGAAAAGAGAGAAATTGAAAGAGAGATAGAGATTATCTCGAATGAAATAGAAAATAAAAAAGTTTCCTCCAAACCTGATGATTATCTTTTATCAGTTTTTCTTAACAATCCTTCAATGGACAAAGAAGATGAATTTCAACTTGAAATAAGTTATGTGGTTTCTGGGGCAAACTGGAAACCAATGTATGATTTTCGTGCTGAGACGAGAAAAGGAGAGATCTTAGTTGACTATTTTGGAATTATAACACAAAGAACAGGAGAAGATTGGAATGAAGTGGAATTGACTCTGTCAACAGCTAGTCCTTCTATTGTTACAACGATACCTGAAATATTGCCTTGGTATCTTGATATCTTTATTCCACACCCTCCTCCTAAAATGAAATCTGTACCTCAAGCTCGTTTGTCCCGTGCTATGAAGAAAATGGGAGCACCTGCTTCTTCATCACCAGTTGGAGCTGCCATGATGGAATTGGATGCAGAAGAAACAGTACTAGAAACTGAAGAAGCAAAAGCAATATCAGCTACTATTGAAGATACAGGAGAAGCTCAAATTTTCACAATACCTAAAAAAGAAAATATTAATTCTGATAACAAGCCTCATCAAGTTATGATTTCGCAAATTACAAATCCACTTGAAAGCGATTTCTTAGCTATTCCCTCTTACAGATCTGATGTTATTCAGCGTGGAAAAATGATTAATGAATCTAATCTAATATTTCTTCCTGGAGAAATACGATTATTTGAAGGAAATGAGTTTATTGGCAAAACAAAGATCAAACAAATCGCCCCTACTGAAGAATTCACTTTAGCTTTGGGGATAACAAGTAAGATCAAAGTAAAAAGAAAAATTTCAAGCCAACAATTAGAGAAAAAGGGAATGATTGCTAAAACTCGTATAAGAAACATAGAAGTTACAATTGAAGTCATAAATAATCGAACTGAAAAAACAAAATTAGTTATCAAGGACAGAATACCTACCTCGAAACATGAGGATATCAAAGTTAAGATTATCAATCTAGCTCCAACTCCAAAGAAAAAAACTAAACTAAATATATGCACTTGGAGTTTATACTTGGAACCCCAAGAAAAGATAGAATTGAAGCAAGTTTATGAGATCGAAAATCCAATTGATACTAGTATTACAGGACTCTAGTAATAAAAATAAATAATGAAGGATATTACAATTTTTTTCATTGATTTTTTTATAATAGAATTGATCATGGAGTTGCTCGATTAATCAAACGTGGATACAAACAGGCGTCGCGAATATGATCCAGCTTTAAAATTGCTTGTACTGTACGTTCAAGTCCTAATCCAAATCCCGAGTGAGGAACTGTTCCATACTTTCTTTGATCAATGTACCAATAATATGGCTTAGGATCAAGCCCTTCCTCTTTCATTCTTGCCAATAACGTGTCAAGATCATCTTCGCGCTGCGAACCACCAATTATTTCCCCGACACCTGGTAAAAGAAGATCTGCAGCGTTCATTATTTCTGGTTTTTTTTCATTAACCTTCATATAGAAAGGCTTCATTCCAGTTGGGAAATGGGTTAAGAAGGTTGGTTTTCCAATTTTATCCACTAATGCTCTTTCAGGTCCCTCTGTAATTTCTTCACCATATTCTAAAAATTTTCCTGTTTCTCCTTTGATTCCATTCTCTCTTAGTAACTCTATTGTTTGTTCATAAGATACTCGTTTGAATGGTTTTGATGGAATTTTTATTGTTTGATTAAACTTTGAAGGTATTGGGTTTTCTTTTGCTTTTAAATAAATATGACTGATCATATCTTCTATAAAGTCTAATAACTCATCAAATTCAAACCAAGGCATTTCGGCTTCAATATGTGTGTATTCGGTTAAGTGCCTTCGTGTTCGTGATTTCTCTGCCCTAAAAGATGGTAATATACAGAAAACATTTCCTAGACTTGATAATACCGTTTCAAGATATAATTGACTCGATTGAGTTAGATATGCTTCTTGTTCGAAATATTTAAAAGCAAATAATGTAGATCCACCTTCAACTTGCGTTTGAACAATAGTAGAAGGAGTAACCTCGATAAAATCTCGTGAAAAGAAAAATTCACGAAAACCTCTTGTGATTTGATCACGAAAACGCATAATATCAGAGGCTTGTTCTCCACGAAGCACTAAGTGTCTTTTATCAAGCATAACTTGAGGTCCAGAATCTGGACGAATTTCATATTCTAATTCTGAAGAGGCATTACTGATGACAGGATTAATCTCATTTAATTGCAGTTCAATACCATTATAAGGTGCTCTTTTATCTTTCTTCACTATACCTTTCGCAGTTACAGCTGTTTCACGTGTTAAATTTTCAGCAATACTAAATGCTGATTCACCAATTGATGGTTTGACAACTGCCTGTACATAACCGCTAGGATCCCTAATAACTAGAAATATTAGCTTTCCTTGCCGACGTACATGATGAAGCCAGCCTCGAACCGATATTTCTTCATCAATCCTTTTTATGAGATTTTTAATGTAAATGTATTTCATAATAATAACCTCATCAGTAGTCCAATCATCAGAAGCATCATTTCTTTGATTTTATAAAAAGAAAGGAACTAGGACCTCCTCTTGAATACTCCTCACGATTTTTAAAATTCAACTTGAGTTTGAACAGGAAGCTCTGCCCATATCAAACTCCAGAAAAAAGATAGATATAAAATTATAAGTATTCCACCAAGGTAGGGATGGATTTCTAGCATTAAATCGCTAGAAATTAATAAATTTAATAAAATTAGAATAATTATACGAATAAGATTTACTAAGAATATTCCAATAGCACCTAGGGTTCCAAGTACGAAAATACGGATATTATCTAATTCACGATTTAGCTTCGTAAAATTAATAAAGATCACAAAACTAGCAAAAAAAATCAATAAGCTGTAGAGTCCTGAGCAGGAGTCAATGATGGTTATTCTGGTTATATTTAGAGTATCATGAAATTCAAAAGTGGATTGATCGATAATAGTAACATTAGACTTGGATAAAAAGTCGAAACAAATGATTGAAGCAAATAATAATAAGGATATGACATAAAAACCTTTAGGAGATTTATTTCCTAAATAATCACAACACAAAGATCTAAAATACCAGAAAATAGCAATAGAAATAACCATAATAACTATAGATCCGTTTTTTATCATAAAAGAGAGACATAATGAGGTAAACGAGATCAAATAATCGACTAAAAACGAATGTATAATCATTTTATCAATTCTAAAGATAAAAAATAGGATAAATATGCTTGTTAATGGAGGAATAACTAATCGATATTCTCGATTAGATAAAAGATTTGCTAAAACATAAATAATAAGTATTGTAAGAATTAGAATTATCCAATCACGAGTAAAACCACTTAGAAAGATAATTACAACCCATAGAGAAACAACAAATTCATACAGAGCTATTAAACTAAATTTATCCAATCTGAGGGAAATCATAGAAATCAATTCATTCATTTATTTTTAAGATTAGTTCTCAATAAATCTATCTTTAAAACTCTTTTCTGTTATAGTCCATTTAGACCAGTGATGGTTTCTAGGATGCAGTGGTAATTGATGATTATTTGTAAGATTATAGTATATTTTTATATGAAACATTTTTTAAGATTATTAATCGTACTTTCAGTGGAGTTCAGAAATTTACATTATCCTAAACCTTGTATGCGTGCTTTGGTGTAATTTAACCTGATTAATAAATAAATTGTGTTCAAAATGGTTCACTACAATTGTAAGGTTGTCATGCTCGGAGAGGGATCTGTAGGAAAAACATCACTTATACGAAGATTCGTTCAAAAGACTTTTACACATGATTATATAACAACTGTGGGTTCAAATTTTCTTTTAAAAAAGATAGAGCTAGCGAAAGAGACGAAAATGACGATGCAGTTATGGGATTTGTCAGGACAAGACTCATTTATTACTATACGTCCTCAATATTATCTACATTCTCATGGTGGTATTTTGGTATTCGATTTAACTCGAAAACCTACTATGAATGAATTAAACAAATGGTATAATGAATTTGTTAAAAAAGCAGGAACTGTACCTTTAATGGTATTTGGAAACAAATGTGATCTGAGAGAACAAAAAGAAGTTTCGAGAGAAGAGGGCGAAATTGTTGCACGACGATTTAATGCGCCTTATGTTGAAACTTCAGCCTTGGATGGAACTGCGGTTGAATCTTCATTCATTGATTTAGCTTGGAGAATTATTCAACAGTTAAATGAAAGACGAAAAGCTATAAAAGCAACTTAGATTTTGATTTAATTTTCATTTATTAATTCAAACTTTAATTAGTATAATTAAGTAATTAATTATTTTAACTTGATCATATTTTTTACTCATTATATTCGTATTATTTAGAAGAGTATATATTTAAGTAATATTAATATAATAATTAATAGAAAACATTCATTATTCCTATTTATTAAAAATTAATGTGAGCAGTGATACTATTGTCAAAAAAGGACGAACCATTATTGATTTTCACTACAAAAGTAAGTCGGTGTGCTAACGGATATCATCTAAAAATTCGTAAGAAAGATGTCCAATTACTTAACTTAGCGGGACAAATGGTGAAGATCAAGGTATATAGGCTTGATTCTGCTGTCGGTGAGGAATCCAAGGATCCTTACGAAAAATTAATAGATTAAAATCTGATCCTTAATCAGATCGAATTCTTAATTAGCATTTTCTTCATTTCTAAGGCTAGAAATAAAGAGATATATCCTCTCGTCTTATCCTCCAGAATGCATATTCTCTGTTCACTAGGGGTATCGTGTGATTAAAAAAAGCTTAAAACGCTCTATCATTTTAATTAGGATTTTGAAATAATGAAACGAACTTTTAGATTATTGAAATTCTCACAACACAGCGCAGCAGAAAATATGGCAATCGATGAAGCAATATTTCGACTATATACAGACTCAAAACAGGATACAATACGTTTTTATAGTTGGAATCCTAGTGCTGTGTCTATTGGTAAACATCAAAGCATTGATGAGGAAATAAATTTAGAAAATATAAAGAAATTGGGATTTGATTATGTGAGGAGGATTACGGGTGGTGGTTCGGTTTTTCACGATGAAAATGGTGAATTAACATATAGTGTTATTACAAATAATAAATATTTGACATCTAAAGTTCTTGATGCAAGTTATTATGAATTAGCCCATATGGTTTTTCATCCTATTGAAAAATTGGGTTTAGATTTTGATTACAATAAAATTCATTGTCCCTCGATATTTACTGGGGGGAAAAAAATTTCTGGTAATGCCCAAGCACGCTCTGGCGATACAATATTGCAACACGGTACTCTTCTAATTAATTATAGGCCTGAAATAATGTATTCGGTATTGAAAGCTCGTCCAAATCGTGATACAAAAAGTATGATTAAATCTGTTTATCAACACGTCACAACTCTAAGTGAAAAACTGAATAAAGACCTAGATCCGTCACAAGTAGCTCATTACTTACAGAAGGAGTTACTTGATTCAGAATTAATAGAATGTTTCTACGGTGAATTAACTTCTAATGAAAAACAATTAGCTAATAGATTATTAATAGAAAAGTATAAATCTGGAGATTGGCTTTTATCTGGATAAATGATCATTTCCAATACAATTATTTAGATTTTTTATTTTTTCTTAATGTTTTAGAAAATTATGAAAAATTCATCAATTCTATGCTTGAACGAAGGTACTCTTCAGTTATACTTATTGCAAAGGATAATAATTCCTCTTGATGTTCAAGTTTTAATTGGGGATCAAAAACTTCAATTTGTAGAGAGTTTTCTTCATTTGAGAGATAAAAGTGAATCCATTCCTTCTTTTCTGTGATTAACTTAATACCAATAAAGGTATCAACTGCAATATATCCTTTAGGAGGCCTATTGAGGATACTTGTAAAAAAAGTAAGTACCCGATCAAGCGGAAACGTCACATCTGCTATTCTTTGAGGAAATATTTGGTGTCTTCGATATAAATCAGTTGATTGAATATTTTCACTAGCCATTTGTGTAAGTACAGTTAAAGCAGCCACAACTCCATCAGATCCTGGAGCAAATATAGGTAGAAAGAATAATCCAGTATCATTAAACCCATATATTGCTCTGTGCTCCATAACTAATCTTGCAGTACCGCCTGGCTCACCATGGCTAGAAAAGACTATATTCTTATTTAGATCTCTATAAACTGATGGGTTAACTGTATCACCAACAACTACTGTTGCATTTGGATCGGGATCATACCTAGAGTGAAGATTGACTGAAGCAGTTTCTTCAGCAGTTCTAATACGACCCTGTCCATCAACAATCACTGCATGCCTTGCTTCTGCATCGATGGCAACTCCTAGATCAGAACTGGTTGCACGGACAGTCTCTCTTAATCGTACAAGTGATTTTGGATTGGGGAAAAATAACGGATTTCTAGGACGATGTGCATTAAGAGT
>JBHLKP010000063.1:0-19122 GCA_048886525.1 Candidatus Hodarchaeota archaeon
CTGCATTTATTCGATCTAAAAAAATTATTCCTGGTTCTCCATTTTTGTGAGCCATTTGAACGATATTTTCGAATATAATCCGAGCACTCATCCTAGTCACTTCTTGAGAATTTCTTGGATTTATAAGTGGAAATTCATCGTCATTTTCAACAGCTTTCATAAATGCTTCTGTTATTCCTACGGAAATGTTAAAATTGTTTAGTGCAGTCAAATCTTCTTTGCAATGAATGAATTCCATAATATCAGGATGATCAACTCTCAAAACCCCCATATTAGCACCTCTACGCCTTCCACCTTGTTTTATGATCTCTGTTGCCGAATTAAAGACAGTCATAAAGGAAATTGGGCCACTAGCTATCCCTCCTGTTGATTGCACCTTATCATTGGTGGGTCTCAATCGTGAGAAGGACATCCCCGTCCCCCCGCCTGACTTATGGATTATTGCAGCATTTTTTACGGCCTGAAAGATTGAATCCATATCATCGTCGACAGGTAACACAAAACAAGCTGATAGTTGATTGATACTGGTTCCTGCATTCATAAGACAAGGAGAATTTGGCAAAAACTCTAGTTTAGCTATCATTTGATAAAATTCTTGTTCGTAAATATTAGCTTCTCCCCCATATCGTGTTTCGTTTGATGCAATAGCTTTTGCGACACGTTTAAAGAGTTGGTCTGGTGTCTCGATAATTTCACCACGTTCATTTTGCAACAAATAACGTTTTTCAAGTACAATTTTGGCATTCGATGTTAAAACAGGTAATTTATCCTTAATTTTCTTTTCATCGTCGCGTGAGGTGATTGTCATTTACTATTCCCTTTAATCTATAATCTATTCTCAATTGTACCTATGCCGGAAGTTAACTCTATTAGAGTATTAATTACTATCATTTAAGAACACGAAAACAGATGATAATCTAACCTGTTTTCAGCTCTCATTCTCCATAATTAAAATCCGACAATTTTCTTCTTAAATTAAGTACTGGTATGGACTTACCAGGTTAAAATGCAAATAAAGATTATGGATGGAAAACATTGTCGATACCGACAATAACGATTAATTTTGCTTTATTCCTTTAGCTTAACATTATTTCAACAATGTGAGATTTTAAAGTGACAAAAGTACCACTTTCTCCATAAATATTACATTTTTCATTTCTATTGACTGAAAAAGAATTGGGAAAAGTGAGAGGTATGACTTCATTAGTACCTCGTAATACGCAAGAATTATTCGAATATTAAACAGCAGTTATCGCTTAAAGTTTCATCCATCAAAAGTGAACTAAAAGGATGTCTATAAATCAATGATGAAACTAATAACAGTGCATTTACCCAATAATCAAGTTTCTGGTCTTGATGAACTAGTAAGAAGTGGTAGATATCCAAATCGATCGGAAGCTATCCGATTTGCCATCCGTGATATGTTAAAAAATGAACTTTGGAGTCTTCACGGAAGTTCAGTTGTTCCTCAACCCCGAGAAGCTTATTGATTTTACTTAATACCCTCATAGTTAGCTATAATAACTTATTATAATTTAAATTTCAAAAGGAAATATATTTTACCTAAGATCTCAAGGGCCTAGGTTTGTTATATATCAGAGATTCTTAATTGATACAAGGTGAAAGCTCATTACTATCCTATCACATGCATAACATGATGAGAATATGTTTGTTTTAAACGCTATAATATCACAATTCTAACATCACAGAAATGGATGATGTCTAAAATGATGAAGCTAATAACTGTTCACCTCCCCAATGATCAAGTTAGTGGCCTTGATGAATTAGTACGAAGTGGTAGATATCCAAATCGTTCTGAAGCTATTAGATTTGCTATTCGTGATATGTTAAAAGATGAACTTTGGAGTCTTCGCGCAAGTTCAATAATTCCTCAACCCCGAGAAGCATATTGATCTTTTTTTATACTATTGAAAGAGCTAAGCATCTCTGCAGGAATTCTTTTCCTGCGGATGCTAGATATAGTGTTTATATTAAACTCGAAAACCCTAAAAGTTAATTATAGTAATAACAAAGAATAAAGGTATAATCCTATCTTTTGAGTTTTAAGTTAATATCAGAAGTTTTTTTTGGGTTTTTTAATGAAAACAAAAGAAACATTTAAACGTTGGAGAAGTATTAAGGACAAAACTCCTATCATAGGAATTGATGATGGGGGTTTTAATCGTTTTTCTGGAGAATTTAACGAAGTTCCTGTTTATGGAGTGATTATGAAAGGAGCAGCTTACGTTGATGGCATTATTCAGTGCCAAGTCAAGAAGGATGACTCCCATGTTAATACTGCTATTAGTGAGATGATCCTAGAATCGTCGCACAAGAACCAACTTCAAGCAATATTTCTCCAAGGTATCACTATAGGAGGATTCGGTGTTTTAGATATATTTGCTCTATTTGAAGAGCTAAATATTCCAGTAATTGTTATCCTCAGAAAGTATCCAGATTACCCCAAAATTTGCGCAGCTTTGAAAAAAGTCTTCCCTGATGATTCAAAAAGATGGAATAGTATTTTACGAGCTGGAAATCCTATAGAAGTTCAGAAGAACCCCTTAATACTTATTCAAGTTTCAGGTATTCATCCTCAAGATGCTTTTTTACTTCTCAAAAAATGTACTATAGTAGGAACTATTCCAGAGGCTCTGAGAATTGCCCATTTTATTGGAGCGAGTAACTATCGGTATTCGAATGGATAGTACATAGCTATTTTTCACATCTAAGATTCAATTGGAGGAAAAAGCTCCTCTTTCAAGAGAAATATTGGAGCTAAAATCCATCCAAGTGCCCCTCCTAAGATATAAATAGCGGAAATGGTGAACTTTTGGTTTGATAAACCTATAATGCCAATTCCGATTACCAATCCACAAAGACAAAGTGCAAGGATAGAATTACGAATTACATGAACATCGCGATTCCAGACACTACTTTTACTTGTAGGTGTATTTTTCAATAAAAATCCCTCTATTACTCCCGAAACAAGAAATAAAAAAGTTCCCAAAGAAAAAAGTAAGAAAGGAATGAGATATAAAACTCGATTAATAAAATCTTGTTCCCTAGACTCCCAAATTATTGCTAGAATCGCAGTAGATATGTAAGCTGCACTCACTAGAGTTGGCATTAGGAATCCTAGATGAAAGCCTAATATTTCTGCTCTTAAAAATAAAAAATTACCAACTATCATTAAAGCTAAAGTGCAAACTAAGAATATTATGCACGTTCCAGTAAAAAACGCCATTATATTCAGTAATAGTTCAATTTTTTTCTTCCAATCTAAATTAGATGAAGTTAGAATGGATCGTGTCCGTAATCGAATGATGGTACAAGCACCATGTGCCCAACGCCACAACTGAGATATTTGGCTTTTAGCAGTCTCTGGAACGAGACCATAAGATCCTATAAAATTTAGATATTTACCTTGATAACCGTTTGATAGGATCTTGATTGAGGTATCAATATCTTCTATTAATGTTTCTTCAGAAAATCCGTTGATTTCAAATAAAACATTTTTTCGAAAACATCCTGTAGTCCCATTAAATAGTACCACTCCTCGTGGATCCTTAGCGGTTTCAAAAACTTCGTAGAACTGAGAGTATAGTATCGAATTAGCGGCCTGATATAACCTTTGAGTGTTCCTGTAAGAAACTTTGGCTTGAACATAACCAATTTTTTCATCTACCATAACTTTCGCAAATTCTGATAATAAACTAGGGACTGGAATATGATCCGAATCTAATATTACTATAAATTCGCCTGAAGCTTTATCAAGAACTGCATTTATATTTCCCGCCTTAAATCCGCGTGAATCTTCTTTATGAAAGAAATTAATCTTATTACTGTCACAAAATTCTTTAAGCTGTTTAGTAACCTGTGGATCCTGTCCGTTATCGCTTACAATGATATCGTACTTGTTATAATCTATTTTCATTGTACCAATTAGAGTTTTTTTTAGTACAGAAAATGGTGTTCCATGTGATGGTACAATAACAGTGAAATGAGGATTATTAGAACTTTTTTGTTTGTAAAAAGATGGTATTTGACGATATTTGAATGCACCTGATATCATATAGAATATATAGAAAGCATAAAAATATCCAATGTTCTCAATTAGCAAAAGAAATAGATTTAGAATGAGTTCTATTGGTTTTTTTGATGAAATTATCAAAAATAAGCTTGATAAAGTGTAAATAGGAATGATTATTAAAATAATTACAGATATCAGCAATGTAAACCTTTCTAAAATCTGATAAAACCGCATTCTATTGACATCCGTAATATTTTAATCTAATTAGAGTTATTGAACCTTTCTTAACTCTATCCTTATTAGTCTATAGAAGTGCGTATTCTTCCTATGAATTTAGAAATCAAGTTTACCAGCTAAATAGTCACTCCAACCTTGTTTATATTTCTCAGGGCTATTTATATGATTCCAGTAAACAGGATTTTCTGGAATGTACCCATAAAGAAGCTCTTCCTTTGCTAAGACGGGGAATACATCTTTTTCAAGAGAGGAAACTTCCTTTTCAACAAATCTGAATATCTCTGGTTCGAATATGTATATACCAGCATTGGTATAAGTTAAACCTCTCTTACCACCACTAATAAATCGAGTAATTCTCATTTGTTCCTCCTCATATTCTACCTGTCCATTGCTAGTCATGCTATCCAGAATAAACATACTAGCTATACCACCTTCCTTAAGTATACGACGATGGAATTCTAACAGGGAGCTTAAATTTACATTAGTTATTAAATCTCCATTCATCACGATGAAAGTTGATCGAAATTCTTTTTGAGCATGTAATACTGCTCCTGCTGTTCCTAAGGGTGTATCTTCTGATATATATTTTATTGTGACACCAGGAATAGAATTTTCTGAGAATTGCTGCTGAATATGCTCTTTTAGATATCCTGTTGAAAGAAAAATTGTTGTTAGCGCATGTCGCTTGAATAAATCGATTGAGTACTCAATTATTGGTTTATATCCAATAGGCAACATAACAGCGGGAGTAGCAACAGATATTGGACGGAAGCTAGTTCCTTTACCTCCGCATAAAATTAGTGCACCAACTGTATGAGCCTCTAGAGCCACTTTCAAAGCCTGAATGATAAATTGTTTAACATTACCGTGTCCTGCTACCTCAACGAGGTTCATCCAGAAGCTTTCGGTAAATTCAATCGTGTATTTATGGATATTTGATTTATTTTTCATTGGGATTCAACATTCCCAATTCCTTTCCTATTTTGGTATTATTATTTTTTGCGTTCAACTAAAAATTTTACTAAAATAGTTAAAAAATCTATTAAATCGTTTCCTTTTTGATCTTTTTCGTCTATTACATCTTTAACCTCATTTAATCCTTGTATAGCTTGTTTGAAGTATTTATCTCTGACTTCTTCAACTTTACCAGCTATTTTGTTGAATATTTCTAAAACAGTTTTAATCTCATTCTTGGTTTTCTCACCAACAGGTTTATTGAATATTTTTCTCACTTTAGGAGCGTCATCTGTTTGTAAAGCAAAATAAAGAAAAAGGTTCCGTTTAGATTCTTGAATATCCCAATATTGAACCTTCCCAAATTGGTCAGGATTTCCTAAAATGTCTAAATAATCGTCCTGTATTTGGAAAGCGATTCCTGCAGCTATAATAGCATCATCTAATTTTTTTGTAAATAGATCATCACGTCTTGCTGCAATACATCCTAATTTAACGCATCCTGAGAACACTATTGCAGTTTTTAGCTTCATTATCCTAATAACATGTTCTATATTAAATTCAAAATTATGGTTTAATCTATCTTCTAATTCAATAGCATTGCCTAAACCAACTAAGTAGGCATAATCTAATACTTCGTTTAAACTTGGATTTTCTTTAAGTAACGTAAGAGCATAGGCATGAAGGATATCACCATCATGGAGAGCACGATCCTTACCATGAAGAATATGAAAAGAATCTCTTCCTCTTCTTATGGGAGCATTATCTATTACATCATCATGGATTAAGGTCATATTATGTAATAATTCAATAGCTACTGCTGAATTGTAAGATCTTTCCATAGCCTCTTTTTTGTAACTAGCGTCCTCTACAAGTATTTTTGTGGTTATTGCAATAAGAGAAGGACGTAGTTGTTTCCCCTTTGTTGACAGAATGAAATCTCTTATTCGTTCTCGCGTTGGATTTTCAAGTCCATCGATTGCTTCGTTGAGTTTTTTATTCAAATCCTCAACAATTTCTTTATCTATGAAATGTTGTGCCACTAAAAAAGACCTCTGTATTCCTGTAGCATTAATAATGCATTATTCGGTAGTAAAATTTGAATAGACGGTGTAGATTAAAAATTTTGGTTAGTATTTATTAGGTTTCCCAAACCGATAGCCTTTTTCTATTTAAGGAAGAATCCTATTTGGATGAATTCACAATTGCAAACTCAAACTTGCCCTTTTTGTAACAAGAGAATACCTTGGGGAGGTTATTGTATATATTGTGGTAAGGTTTTGCCAAAATATAAGAGATGTAGTAAATGTAATGCTATTTTACTCAGCAATGTGATAAGATGTCCTTCGTGTGACTCTAATATACTTCCATTTAATCGTAATGATGACCCTCAAATTAATTCGTCGGTTACAGCAACTTCGAAATTTCGACCAGCGATTCTCGTTATATTTCTATTTGCTACATATTCAGTTATCCAACTCACGATTAGCTTTTTAGTTTATTTATTCTTCCCTAATGAAATGGATATTGAAAACAATGCTTTGTCTTTCTTGAGTTTATTGGTTATACTGATAATAAGCAATGTATTAATGATTGGTTTTATCACAAGAATAATCTCCTTCTCATTTGAAGAAAGAACTAAAAAAGAGTCAATGAATAAGCTTTGGCTGATTATTATCTTTATTTTAGCTATATCTTCAATTGATATATTCACAAGTATTGTTGATATACTTTTAGACTTCATAGGCATAAGTAAATTACAAACTTCTCCTTATGATCAATTTTTTGGTGACCCCGTTGGCATAATTGGTTTCACATTTTTAGTAGCTTTCGTTGGACCTTTATTCGAAGAATTAGTTTATAGAAGATGTACCATTTCTGCGATGTCAAAGCTAACAGATTCCAAAATGTTATTGATTTGTTTCAGCGCGCTTATTTTTGCGTTTTCACACCTTCCCTCAGATGTTCTAAATGGATCTTTACGTTATACTCTATTACATTTGTGTGCAACTATTGTTCTTGGAATTATTCTTGGTATTGTTTATATTCTTTGGGGATTGAGGGGGGCTATTATATTTCACTCATCTTGGAATATTTTTTCTCTTTTAGTCCAAATACTTGTAGATAATAGATTAACAGTATTAGTTGATCTATTAATATTACTTATCACTTGTATTACGTTTGTAAGTGTGGTCTTATCATTTTTTCACTTTAGAGCTAATTTTAATGACCTATTATTCAATATTCCTCAGTTCTCTACTAATGAATTTATGTCAATCTTTTCAAATTTTGTTTTGATTATTATGTATACACTTTTTCCTGTTTTATTCCAAGTCTTATTTGGGCAAAATCTTGTTACTATAGGAATTAACCTGATATTGTATATTCTTGGAATCTTTTCTGGTATAATATTACTGAGTAAAGATAATCAAACTGCTATTCTAATCTAGTATTTACAAAACATAGAATATTTTAAATTAAAAAAAGAAAAAGAAAAGTTAGCGAGAGATTTTGAAATGAGCCTTTGGATCTTCAATGAATACAGGAACCGCTGCTGCTCCACGTTTCACTTCTATGTCATCCATACCTAAAATTCGTACGATTTCTTTGAATCTATTCCTAATAGTAACAGGAGTCGTTTTTGCGGCACGAGCTATTTGCTGTTGGGTTCTACGTTCACCAGTCTTAACTCCTGCAATGTACAAACAAGCTGCTGCTATAGACATTGGATTTTTACCGACTGTAATTCCATATTCTCTTGTTTGTAAGGCTATTTTGACTGCAGTCATCCGAGTAGGCATAGATAAGGATAATTCCTCGCCTAACCTATGAATAAGTGCTTCATGCCTACCTGAATCTGGCTTAGTTTGTAGATGCTGAATAATTGTTCTCACACAACGGCCAAGCTCTTTAGAAGAAACATTAGCATTGGTGGCAACGTCTTTTAATGTTAAAGGTATCTTAGTCTTCCGACAAGCTAGATACAGACTCGCAGCAATCATTCCATCAATTGAACGGCCTCTAATAAGATTCATTTTCAGGCATTGACGGTAGTATGAGCTTGCCATCTGAGCTGTACGGTCAGGTAATTCCATTTGACTTCTTAAACGTTTTAGTTCGCGTAAAGCAATCCTTAAGTTTCGAATCTCACTCTCATGAGCATGATTATCAACATTCGTCAAACGATTGTAAACTAATCTTTTTGTAGATGATAATTTTCTACCTTTACCATCCTTCCGAGATTTACTAATCTGTGTTTTTATTCCGAAATCTGGTTGAAGGAGAGATAGAGGTGAACCACCGCGAGATCGATCTTGTTCTTCCTGATAATCGTATGCACGCCACTCAGGACCAGAGTCAAACATCATAGAATTAACAACTACCCCACAACAGGCACAAATCCATTGACCAGATCGAGGATCAGAAACAATATTGTCCAAAGCACCACATTCAGGACACTTTCTATGACGAATAATTTCATGTTTATGAACCATAACAATCGTGACAACAAGAAACGGGTTTCATTAAAGGTTAGCTAGACAATTTATTCGCAATTTTTTTTTAAAATTATCTAAATTTAGATTGAGAGAAAAATTTGATAATGACTTTTCTATTTGTATTTTTCTAAGTACACAGGCCGATCGTATGTAATTATGCTTTAATAAGAGTAGTAGTTATTTTTCATCACTAGTAAAATCATGCGACAAACGGAAATATTAGCTAGTGGAATTTCAATAAAGTTTATTAATCTATACATTTATGTAATCAGGAATGTAAAAATTCTAATTCGAAGTCTAATTAAATGAGTATTAATTTTTCCGTTTTTCTTTACCAAATTTACTATTAATAGTATGAAAATCAAATCTGGTGTTTAATCTTCTACAACTGGAAAAAATGTATTGAAGAATCTGTTAAAAGAAGAAAATATCTCTATAATTAGTTAGGTTTGACCAAATTCTTTTTAGTTTCTTTTTCATCAAGATAATGCTTAATATAGAACTCACCAGCTCTATAAGAACTTCTAACAAGAGGTCCAGACGCTATATAAAGAAATCCCATTTTTAAAGCTATATTTTTCCAATATTGAAATTTTTGAGGGTCAATATATTCAACTACATTCAAGTGCCTTCGTGAGGGTTGTAAATATTGTCCTAATGTCACAATATCTACTTTTACCCTTTTTAATTCTTCTAAAGCAGCTAATACTTCTTCATCGCTTTCCCCTAATCCCAACATTAATGATGATTTAGTTAATATCTGTGGATCGATTTTCTTAATGTTTTCAAGAACCTTAATCGATTGTTTAAAACTTGCACGCTTATCACGCACAAGTGAAGTAAGTGACTCTGTTGTTTCTATATTATGTCCTAATACTTCAGGTTTAGTCTTAACTACCTGACGGAGAGCAGATAAATTTCCTTTAAAATCGGGTATTAAAGCTTCAATCAGTATATGAGGATTAATTTTTCTTATTTCTAGGACACATTGGCTTAAATGGCTTGCACCTCCATCTGGTAAATCATCACGAGTTACAGAAGTAAGTACAACATATTTTAACCCAAGTTCTTTCATTGTTTGGGCTAATTTCAATGGTTCATCAGGATCAAGATATTGATGAGGATTTCTTGTTTCAACATCACAAAACTTACAACTTCTAGTACAATAAGACCCCATAAGTAAGAAAGTGGCGGTACCAGACTCCCAACATTCAGCGTGATTCGGACAAAAGGCTTCTTCACAAACAGTATGAAGATTCTGCTTATTAAGCATTTTCTTGATTGTTTTAAATTTAGTTTTCGTAGGAAGCTTTGTTTTTAACCATCGGGGCTTTTTGCCGTAAAGAGACCTTTTTTCTGGGACTTGAGCTGAATTCTTTCTTCGTTTTGCTTCCAAGCTTTCTCTTTTCAACAGCAAACCACTGGTATTTAGATTCGAATTGTGCAATTCGCATTAAAAGTTATCTCCTATTGAAAAACTTTTTTTTAAATTCTTTGCGATTTTTTAACTGGAAACATTTGAATTATCTGATATTGTTCTCTGATTTACCCTCTTGACTCCTCTTTGAAGTGATTTGTAAAACAAGTTAAGTGAAAGATGGTGTTCAATTAAAAGAAATTCTTTTTCTGATCAACCTTAATGATTCCTTCATCAGCCTGCATTTCCCACTTTGATTTTTTCCGAAACAATATCGCGATTTTACCTTTGCAGTAATTACAGTAAGAACTCATGCAAGAACCCTTTTCTAATGCTTAAACGATTCCAAATGGATTTCTCTTTTATCTGAGTGATTTCTGTTCTCGAAGGAATTCCTACCTACAGAATTCTACCACAAAATGGACAACTTATATTATCTATAACCATGATTATCCCTTTCATATTCTATTTTATTCTTGAATCCTATTCTAAAAACTTGGAATAAAGTTGTATTATTTTATATTAGCCCTAGGTTCAAATATTTGACTATCAGGAATGATTCGAAAGGAACACAAACCCATGAGAGGCAAGATTTATCTCATCCGATCTGTATTTTTCTAATTTTCATCTTCTAATAAAAATTCTAAGTGTATTAGTCCCAAATGTCAAGAGTTTTAAACTTTTTAAAATCACTGAACAATGTGTTTCGATCAATATTCATTTTAAAAAGGCTCTTTTTAAGCATATTCAATACGTTAATTCAAATATCGCTTGTATTACAAGAATAACTATCCATATTTTGGGTGATTGTTGCTTTGATTTTCCAAAACGAGTTACAGACAATAATATCGCGAATTCCACCACTTCAAATCCTCGCAGGCATCATTTCGATTATGTTAACTATTGTATTTCTTCTAGAATTGCGAAAATATCTGAAATATCATGCTTTTCCTGATGTTATGGAGTTATCAGGCATAGCTATGATGGCTACAGGTTTATACGCATTGACAGGTGATTTTTTATTAGCTGGTTTAGCGGGTATTCTTGGTATGATGATAATTGGCGCTTTCGAAATCCGGGAAAACCCTATATGGTTTCGTATGATGATTACATTTACTATTTCTTATGGATTCTTCTTTATAATGGTTGTTTTAGGCTTCATTTCAACGAAAACTTTTCCTTCAATCGGAGAGACATTAAAGGACGTTTTAATTTCGATTGGATTTAGTTCTACTATCGAAATCAATCAATTTTTTGTTGGAATCGGATATAATTTAGTTTTGTATATCATGATTTTAACAGCATTCATCATCTTCGGTAAAAAATTCATTATTGTAACCCGATTCATCAGCCCTCAAATGGTATATGTTGTACTATACCTTATTGCTTTGATGATCGTTTTAGGGTTGAAAATACCAGAAACTATTATCCAAATTCCCTTTCCTATCCTAGTAAATGAAATTACTGTTGACCTTGCAGTTGTAGCAAAATATCTAGCCATTCTTACTATCAACATCCTCATTTATCTTTTTTCTGGACCACTATTAACATTCCTATTCGGAATAAAACCATTAAACGACGAACGGGTAGAAAAAATTATTGCTGAGGTTCAAACAAGAGTTCAAACACCAATACGTAAAATTGGTATCGTGAAAGCACCAATATTAAATGCATTTGCATTCGGGCCATGGTTTGATCAAAGAATTGCCTATATAGCGAAAGACCTTAATCAATTTACTGACGCAGAAATTAGAGGAATTACTGCACATGAGCTCGTACATGTAAAAAAGAAACATACACTCTTATTATTAGCTCTTACAGCTGTAGAACTCTTGATAAAATACTTTATTGATGCTCCTAGTACATATTGGGAATATGTCCTTGGTACTAATCAAGCTTGGGATTTCTTAAGCTTTTGGTTATTCAATATCTTCTTATTTGCGTTACTAGCAACCTTCATCAAGATTCTTGAGGGACAAGCCGATAGTATTACACGAGAACTTGGTTATGGCAGAGATCTTGCTCATTCTTTGTACCGTTTGGAAGGTTTTTATTATGGGATCGCTGGTGAAATTGGTTTTAATACTCAATTAATGACTGGAAAAACTCGTTCTAAGGATGAAAATATTCGATTTATGGGGGATCAAGCTTTCTATCTTTATCATAATCTAGCTCCAAATCGAATGACATGTTTCATGAATTTAATTGCATCTCATCCTTTAACTTCTATTCGCTTGGCTTTACAAGTTGATCGATCTATTGGAGCAATTAAGACAGGAGTTATGATCTGGCTTTTACTTATCCCGGGGTTAAGAAAACGTACGATCCGAAAACTCCAAAAGACTCACAAAGAAATAGCAGAATTACTGTCCAATAAATATTCAACCGATTTTGGTACAATAAATGATTATTTGGAAATAACGTTTGAGGAGAATTCTGCAAAATACTACTTAGGACGATATGTTTTAGCAAAGCCTTGGATTTCTGACGCAGCTACTTATTGGGGAAAAATAATTGCTATGAACAGAACAAAAAACATTGTGGCACCCATTGAGCTAGAATTGGAAGTTTCTAATGGCTCTAAAATCATGATTTCAAAAGCAGATTATGATATTACGAGTGCTGAACCTCAACATAAGTATATCACTAAAAAGGGACAAATTGTTACACTTGATCATGTGTCTATTAAAAGCGGAAAATTTGACAAATTTGTTTTCATTTTAAATGGAAAAGAAATCTCATCGCGTTCTATTGGACTAGATGTTAACGATTTCCAAAATCTTGATTATTGGCTGATTTACAAAGAAGGAATTATCCAATCATGGAATTTGAAAGAAGTTCAATTAGCCGAGAAATTTGAAAATTTACTTTTCATATTTAAAGATGAAACTGATAAAGAGTATCAATTCTTTGGCCGTGATTTAGTCATTGAAACGCCTCCTTTTTTACACATGATAAATGTTAAAAATTGGGAAAAAGAAAAAAAATTATTTATTCGTTTAAAAGAATTAACAGAACCAATTGTGTTGTATGATAAAGAGGATATAGATATTGGAGCTCCTAGCAAAATAGTAGACGTTTCTATAAAAGATGATATTCTTGAAATTTTAGAAGGAAGGACAAAAAAGACGTTAGTACCAAGGAAAATTGATGCTTTAGTACTATATTACCCGTTTTTTATGATAAATTTTCGGAATGAAATGGGTATTGGTAATGTTATTAGCTATAAAATCTTCAATCGTGGTATTAAAACTAAGTATATAGGTATATGACATTTTTAAGAATAATTATTAAAAATATAGTTTTATTAGCTGTAGATTCAACTGCCATCTCTGATTAAATGTCTATAAAGAAAAGAATGGTTTAATTCCTCTAATTATTCCATTTTTCAGACTCATTTGCTAAATCTACTGACCTCTGATGTCTTTCAGATAACGATTCAGAATATTGATCAATTTCTTTCTTTTTTAATGCAATTTCATCTTCTTTCTCAATCAATCTGGTTTTTATCTCTTCTACTTTTTCCTCGATTTTAAGAAGTTTATTATTTATCACTTGAAATTCAGATGATGATCCTTCTTTCTCTTTCTCAACAAAATTATGTTTCCATTCTTTTTTCCATGAATCCAATTTCCCCTGATTAATGAGATTCAACTCTTTACGGATATTATTGATGTCTTTTTGCTTTAAATGAAGGTTAGATTTACCCACCTTAAATAATTCTTCTAGTAACACAGTAATTTCTGGATTCCCATCTTCTTCTTTTAAAAATTGGTGAACTGGATTTTCTTCATAAGCTAAAGCTGTACTGACAAGACCAAAATCCCCAGAGAACGATCCGCGTTGTACTTCCCTAGCATATTTTTTGAATATTTTCTTAAAAGAATTAAGATGCTTCCCCATTTCAATTTCTAGTTCGGTCATCCTAATTCCCCTCTGTTTTGAATCTTTAATCAGAGGATCCTCGAGAATGATGGATAATTCTTCATCAACACTATTTTTACTGTCTTTAATGTCCTCATATTCGTTGCATAAGCGTTTTAATTCTTCTTCTGATTGCGCTAATTTTTCTAAAATATCCTTGACATCAATTACTAAATTTTCTAAGTCTTCAAGTATTTTAATTATACGATATTCCCCTTTTTGAATATCACGTAATTTAGAAAGATCTGAGCTTATTTTATTAATTGGACCATATATAGATCTTTTTTTAAGCATGAAATCAAGGCCCATTATTGAATCAGCTTCAGTACGTTCTCTATTTACATCGTTCACGATCCTAGAAAGAGCTCGTATGAATTGATTTAATTCTGTTGATGTTAATTGCCGAGAAGGATCAGGAATTTGGAAATCAGTGAATTCACTTGAAATAAAATGAGCCAATTTATTGATAGCTTTGAGTGATCGAAAATATATTTTTCCTTTTTTAGTTATTTTTTTAACCCCTTCTTCTGTTAATTGAGGATCAGTTTCTTCAATAAGCTTACTACATCCTTCTTTTACCTTATCTGTGTTTTTAATGATTTGTTCTCTAAGACTCCTACTTTTATCATAAGCTAGATTTATTGTCTTTTTCTGCTGGCCTTGGATCGTATTAATGTAACCTTTTATCTCATCTTCAGACATCAAATCACCTATTTCTTTATGCAATAAACAGAAGAAAGGAAAAATTCCTCTAATCGTGTTATCATGATTTCTAGATAGGGTTTTGTTTCTCCTTTCTTTCTATATCCAATTGTTAAATGGTTGACTTCGTTAATATTCTCTTCAAGAAATTGAAAACTTTCAGATGACGGGGTTGCAGAATCCCATAGCTGTGGTATGAATGCGCACATATATTCGTATTCTTCTGTTTCCATTTCAACGATTGATCCATTATTTCTCTTTAAACCAGTTAATGGAAAGCCATTATCATCGCTTACAAATGAAGCAATTACTAAATGCTTATCTTCTCCTCCATTCATTTGTTTTGAGAGAATCGCTCTAAGAGATAATCGCATCTGATCTTCTAAATTTCCTCGATACATTCCCATCGATTCAAACAACCTAATGATTTACATTTTGTCATACAAAGGATGACATATGAGTCTTAAGAATTATTCTTCTAGAGTTCTTCTTGTTACTGATAGAAAGGATAATATTTTCAAAGAAATTGAAAGGTAGATGGCTAAACTCCATTAGTGAAGAGAACGGTAGACATTAATCAGTGTGAAAGACCCATGCTCTCCTTTATCAAACCACTAAAAATAAGAAATAGATATCTCAAAGTCTTACTCATTCTAGCTCTAGTTATATTCCCTTTAACCATTGGAACCAATGTGATCAATACTATTGAGATTTTTAAAGATGAAAAAACTGAAAACACAATTGAAGATTTTTCAACTGATGTGAAAGACAAAGCTACTGATGGAAATAGTCTTATTGCGAATTATAGTTTTAATATCGAGGAACTTCTTGGCTATCTCGATAATCTTTATGATGAGCAAGATAATGTATTTCTCGAGAGTGTTGAAGGGTATGCTACTACGATTGCTACTTATGAAGCACTCTCAATTTTAAGATTTCTAGGATTAGATTACTATAAATTTGGATCAGAGTGGCAAGCTGAAGAAGACGATATTGCTTCACAGCTTCTCGTTGAATACCAAGACGAGGCAGATTCAGGAGGATACACTATCATTCCTGAATTTGGTTCTCCTTCACTAGAAGGCTCTTTTGGTGTAGTTACATCTCTTTGGATAATGAATGAAATCATAGTCGGAATTAAATTAAAAAGTAAAACAGTTAGTCTTTTAGATTTTGTTTACAATAAAACATTCGATAAAAAAACGCTCATGTTTCATGAAGTGGACAAAGAACCATCTATAAAAGCGACATTTCAAGCCTTAACAATCTTGGATCTCATACAAAAAATAGCGGTAAACTTGATTCCAATCCCTGATCCTGATTATTCTTATGATGAAACTATCGCCCAACCTGTTAATGAAACTGTTTATGAATTTATGACAAATTATTCTACAAACATCTTTAATTTTATTGATAATCATTGGGAGAATAATTCATATTTTTATGCCCATAAACCATATCAAACACCAATTGCAGATACATGGTATGCACTTCAATCATTAAAAATACTAGAGAGATTTGACAATCTCATTGAGGAAGTTTCACTACCAAAGAATATCACTTTTTATAAAACTCCAATTATTAATTGGATATTATCTTTGCAAAAAGCAACTGGTTTAACAAGAGGAGGGTTTGGTCTTTCAGATTCAGCAACAGTAACTGAAACTGGTATGAGTTATGCGATTTTAAGCTTACTTAATGCCATAAACCAAGTTGACCATGATGAAACTCTTGCGTTTATTTATTCGTCTCAATTCCTAGAACGTGAAAACAGAACTTATACTGCAACTGAGAAGGAACATATAGGTGGATTTGGTCCCAATAATTTAACATTTTCTACAATCAAACAAAACAAGCTAGTAAACATTCACTCAACTTACTTTGCAGTTTTAACGCTTTTATTGTCAGGTGACATATATAACTCGATTGAATTATACTTAAAAACAGATCACTATTTAAATTATGAATCAATAAACCGAACAGATTTAATTATCCAAGGAGAACCTGCTACAATTAACCTAGAATTTATAATCTATGATTATAAATCCCATGGGTCTCTAGAACTGTTATCAACAATTGATAACTGGAACATTACACACATTGATTATATTGAAACAAATCCAGTATTTCGTGGTAAATCAAAAGCGGAATATGAAATAAATTTACAAGAAGATACAGAGGCTAATTTTAATTGGTCAATTGGAATACATCAAATTACCAACAGAATTGAAATTCGAAGTTTACCAGTTATTCAGTCCCCAATATGTTACTTAAATTCCACTGTATTTGTTGCTTATTCTCCTATTGTAATTTTTAGTCAAACTGAGATCAAACCAGGAGATAATGTTTCTACGACAATCTTCTATCAAAATCGCTCTGTTCCTTCATTAACAATTGAAAATATAACTGATGGATCAGTGAGTATAACATTAAGAGCACCAGACAAACACAATATGAGTATTCTTGAAGATTTTCCAATAAATGTGACAATTGAAGCTATTAAATTTAATTTGAACTTCACTAAACAGGATTTGCTTGGGACATGGAACTTGAATTTCATTCTTCATCAATCCAGTTTTGAACTAGAAGCAAATGTACCAATTGAGGTTAGAGATACCGTTATTCTGTATAATTTGTCGAATCGACCCATATATTATCCTGGAGAGAATATGAATCTTAATATATCTCTTAAATACACGAATGGATTCTTTACACCAAAAGCTAATGCAACTCTAATATTTACTAGCAATAAAACACAATCAAACATCTTTAATCTTACACTAAATTACTTAACAGAAAATATTTATACGACCAATGGATCTAACTGTCCTATCCGATTTTTATATGGATATTATAATGTTTCTGTACAGCTTGTATGGAATTCAACTCTAGGATTCGAATTAGAAACAATATATAATGCAAGCCTCCCAGTTATTAATATTGGAGGCTTTCCTACAGTCTCAAATGCAAGCTTTAAAACAGATTATAGAAGCGAAGAAATTCTGGAATTCAATAATAATACTGTATATTATGGAGAAACAATCAATCTTTCTCTGACTATCGGGTTTAAATCAATTTTTACGATCCACAATATTTCAAGAGAATCAATCAATGTACAGGGAGGTCTGGTAAATAATACAACACCCTCATCATATATTCAACAATTTGCTGCAATTCAAAAGAACGAAACAGTCTATATTAGCGGATTGATAAATCCAAATCTACCTGCAACTATATTTGGGACACGTTTTCAGATTAAATGTGAATGGAACAACTCCTATGTTTATCTCAGAAAACCAGATAATTCATCAATACATATTGGATATAATTTTACTCTTAACGGTGAATTTGAGATCGCAGATGTGGTCTATTCAACGACTATTCAATCAAATGGATTATATGAATATGCTCTCGATTCTACTCCCGTTTTTAATATTTCCTTCCAAGTAGTTAACACCAACTATGAGGATATCCCTGTTCCAAATCTTAAATTATATTCGATATTAGATCTTCAAGATAGTATAGGGGCTTTAAATAAAACTCTACCAGGTATAGCGTTAGGATATGAAGCCAATAGAACTTTAGTATATATAGTATCCATCATTACAGTTAATTTGTCTCCAAATAATTATATAATTTCGATATACACTTCATCTGCTATTTCTGACAATTTATTAATTGGTAATCTTTTACCAGGATTTAAGATCATTAATACATTCTCTTCCAAACCATTAATACAATTACATGAAGCCTTAATTATACTATCAGGCCTAATTTTTAGTATATTATTATATCTTAACCTCAAAAAGCTTCGCTAGGTAAATGATGCGACCAATTAGTAACCCAATCTTCAAGATTTTGTGTAATTCGTTTTAATTGAGCTTTAGTTAGATCAGGTATATGAATTCCAAAAATAACAACCGTATAACAACGTGTGATCTTTGCAATAATTCGAGCCATACTAGCAGCTAATTCTCCATCTCTATGGGAAGGAAAAGACACACAATGAAAATTTGCTGATCCTTCCCCATTCTTCCTTAAATATGGAATACCTATACCAATTCCTCCTAAGTGGTCATTCGGACCGGAAATATCAACAATTAAACTTCCTCCCTTAAAAAAAACTGTTGCTACTAGTTGATGAGAAAGATATTCGGTTGAAAATTTTGCTATTTCTTTCAAATCTTTCAATCCATTCAAAATAAAATATAAAGAAAAGAGTGGAATTCTTTTCTTTAGGCGTCTAAATTGTCATCTGTAATTTTTGATTCTTCCTCACGCTGATGTCGCTCTTCTTCCTCACGCTGACGTCGCTCTTCTTCCTCACGCTGACGTCGCTCTTCTTCCTCACGCTGACG
>JBHLKP010000064.1:0-19110 GCA_048886525.1 Candidatus Hodarchaeota archaeon
TCCTTCAATCAAACTCATTAATACCTTTTGCAATCGCTGAGTGTGAGAATCCTGAGACATAATGTTCCCTGATATGAGCATAATAAGATCAGACTAATAAAATTAATGGATCATTTGAAAATTTTATACTCAAAAAATGTAATAAGTAATTCTCGAAAAAATAAAAGAGCAAATTTCCTATAAAAGGAATTATCTCTATATTCTACACAACAAATATGTGTTTGATTAAATATTAAAGTGAATTTTAGGGGAAGGATTAGGGATAAACTCCAGAATGAATGAAAGATTTTTATAGAGCTTTTTGGTGTAACCATTGAGCTGATTCACTTCATATTTCTCTTATCCAATGGAGTTAGAAAATTTTGGAGAGGCGATATTCATTTTAAGTCTCGCTAATAGCGATCATAATTATTATGAGTGGGTTTGTAGTTATTAAGTATTATTATTTAAGTGCAGAATCACCAAAGCATGATGAATCAATGATTTTGGTTAGTAGTTATATAGACCCTGGAGATTTTTATACTTGGAATACATATTCCGCCTCATGGTGTATTTTGGACCAAATCTATAGCTTTCTTGGAATGTTCGCGCCAAATCAAGGGATGCAAACGTTATCAGGTCTAGCAGAAAATTGGACAGTAAGTGTAGATAGAACGGAATGGACGTTAACACTTCGGGAAGGTTTAACATTTCATGATGGCAGGACAATTATCGCAAAAGATGTGAAATATAGTTTTAAAGCGAGCGCTGTCTATGGTAACTATTCATATTACAGGATTTATAATATTACAGATCCTGTTTTTGAAAAATACCACTATAATATCTAAATTATATTATTTATTGCCTGAATTGAATTAATTTATCACTAATCCTCTTGTATTAGAACGCTATTAAGCCATTCAAGAATATATAGAATTTCCTCAAGAACAATTAATGCATCACGAGATGAAATTGGGTTGATATAATGAGCACAATTATTACGATGGAGTCGAACTGTATCAGCCCATATTTTCACTGTTCTAGGGATAAAATTTGCTTCATTAAGGCCTTTAATAATTTCCCAGAATTTTAGATCTTCTTCAGGCTCGCCGATTTTTTGAACATAGAGATCAAGAAACAATTGTTCTAATGCAGTTGCAGCTGTGACAATGAAACTTGAGGGAGAGGAATTGATTATACTAATAGCCTGATGAATTGTTTGAAGGTAATCAGTTGGAATTTTAGATAGCTGTTTAAGCCGCTCAATTAGATTTTCTTCCTTATTTGGGTCGTATTCAGTTTTAATGAATGTTGATTCATTGATTTCAAAAGAAACTCCAAATTTTCCAAGAGCAAAACTCATTGTAGCAAATAATCCTTTTTCTAGAGCTACATCTGCAACTTTGAGGTACACCCGAATTCGACCAATCGTCGAATAATCTGCACGAAAATGGACAACAGGCCTTTTATCATCATGTAGAATCGCAGCTAAGATAGTAGGTTTATCGTTATCCTGTTTATGCTCTCGCCAAATATTATTTGATTCTGAATAAGGGATGTAATTGATCAAATGGCCTAATAATCGTGCTGGTAGAATTTCATCAAAACTAAAAACATCAAAACTAAACCTCGCTAAATTCTTTCCTACTTCTTTTTCTGGTTGGAGAAAAATAGCTGGATAATATTTTGAGGCTTGTTGCTCTGATAATACTTCTGAGGCGTGAGGAATGAACCAAGATGACATCACTTTACCTGTTGATCTACGTTCTAATATAGCTAAGGCTAAATCAACTATAACCATTAATTCTGCAATTATATTTGCAGATTCACGTCGTATTTTACGAGGAAAAAAATCAGCACATACATCTACAAAGTCAACTTCCTCAATATAGCCTTTTAGAAGTTTTGCTTGATTTATTACAAGTGAAATAACTTTTGTCACACAATCAATATCAAAAATCGCTATTGTTGGTGATGTCGGGAGCTCAACTAAAAGGAAAGCTCCTTGGATAGAAAGGAGTTTCAGATTCTCCAGCATTATTTCTTTTGAGTAACCAGGTTTAGAACCAAATTGTAATTCTAATTCATTCAACAATTCTTCTAAAGATAGAAAAAGGCGTTCTTTTGATTCCTGAATATATTCATCAACCTCAAAGTAAAATTTAGGAACCGGTACTCCCTGTGATTCATTCAATATCTTTTTTATTACTAGTTGAACCTTATCGACATTAATACCTTCTGTATTTGATACTTTTATAGGTTTTAGTGTTTGAAATTTTGATAGATATTCTTGAAGCTTCTTCCAATCTTCTGCAGAGGTCAAACCTAGTACATTTTCACCCACTTCGTCATAATGCGTTAGAATGGGTAAGATTTTTGCATTTGGTGCCTTTTCTCTTATACTTTGCAACCAATAAAGGGTATTTGTTTTTTCAATTGATTCTCGTAGATTTAAAACGAGGATATAGAGAGCATCATCAGTTAAGAATAACTTATGCGTATCTCTATAAGAATATTGACCAGCAAAATCCCACCAATTCACACTATAAAAAACGTTTCCGTTTTTTCGTTTCCAAAGGGTGTAATTATCTATTCCCGCTGTACTTTGTAGTTTTTCTGGAACTCTTCCTGAAGCTAGTGCATAATAAAGCGCTGTTTTTCCTGCTAATGGTTCTCCTACAGCAAAAACCTTTAAACGTTTAACCTTTTCTTTTCTATCCTCATCTACATCCTCAAATGTTTCTTTTTCATCAAATAAGATTGGAACTAATTCAGTTATTCTAGCTGAAAATATGTGATCAGGTTGATTTAAGGTAAAAATAACTCTCGATGACTCTTGACCTTTTAAAGTTCTTAAAGCCTGTTCAAATTCGTAATTTAGTAGTGTGGGGTCTTGAGGGATCCATCCTAAAAAATTAACTGCTTTATTTCCAATGTTCTTTGTAAAAAGGGTCTCAATCAGATTTTGCATTTCAAGAGCTTTTTCTTTATTCCAAATAAAATCTGCAGGAATTAGATTCGCTAATACTAGTGTACGACTTTTCAGTTGTTCATATAATGCGGAAATCATATGGGATGTTCCAAGGAGATCTGCGTTACTGAGTTTTACGACAAAAAGAGATGCATCAGTTGCCACCAACACATTTATCGTACTGAATCCCGCCCCTGGAGAGCAATCAACTATTAGGTATTCAGTATTATAGGGTTCGGCTAATAAAATATTTTTTAATTGAAAGTATTTACGAAGCACACTTACAGAAGCAGTTTCGTCCATTTGGAGAATTTTTCTGATCGAGGCGGGTGAAGGATCTGCAAACCCAACATATAATTTTCCAGGAAGATTAAGAGCAGAACTGAAATCTTGTAAGCTATCATCGAGGTTCCCATCTTTTATTAGAAAATCGTTAATCCATTTCACATTTGGTTTGAAGAATGTGTGAACAGATGGACCATGAAAATCGTTATCAATAAGACAGACTCTTTTTCCTTTTAATGCCAAATAAACTGCAATATTGACAGCTATGCTAGTTTTACCGACTCCACCTTTATGGCTGAGGATAGATAAGGATTTCAAGGCGAAACATCCCTAGTTAAAATACAACTACATAAGTTCCTTATATTCTTTTAGAAGCTCAGAGAGTTTTCGTCATCATGATATAAATAAAGCTCCTAATCCAATATACAAATCACTTTGCTATTTTATGCAAAAGAAAAAATAAAAATAGGGAGAAAATGAGGTTAAAAACTCAATAACTCTCATTATTTGAGTTTATTACGCCACTATTCCGCGAACTGTATCCTGATGAGAGGATTTGCGAGCTATCTTTTTAGAAACAAGTTTAAAAACGACCAGTGCTAATAAAAGCAAAACACATACAATTAAAACTGGATGAGAGGAATTTAAGACAACTTGCTTGTGATTCCAGCGTAGTAACCAAAGCGTGTTGTAATTATCTCGAAGAATATGTTCAGTTGACCCATTCACATTAGTGACTACCCAAGCATGCTGTTCATTGATAATCACATAACTATCATAACCCCGATGAACGAGTAACGAACAGGCAACAATGGCTCGGCCATCGCAATCATCTTTCTGTGTGTCCAACACTTGAGCAACAGAAGGATAGTGTTCAAAGGCAATATGAGCCTCATTTGAAATGTCTGTAGTATAGTCGATTTTCTCTTTGATGAACATCTCAACATAGTCCAACTCGGTTCTAATCTTCTTAAAATCCGAACTTTTGATTCTCTCTAACCGATCTTTTTGATTGGCAAAGTACTGATCAAATTCAGCGCTCAATTCTCGAATCAAGGGATGAGAGGGCTCAATCGTTGTGCAAAGGTTTAATCGGTGCAAGACCTGGCTCGGCCATTCATTAACATTAACACAACCCCCAGTTAATGCAACACTTATTCCAACACTTATTATTATCCCAAAAATCAGAAACTTATTATTCAATCATCCGTCCAACTCCCCCCTTTGATCTTAACTATATTAGTAAATTATTTACTTATAAGGTTTTCTATTTTTAATTATAGTAAAAAAAAGTAGTAATGAATCAATCATTAACCTTATAAGTAATAATATTAATTGAATACATGATGAGAATGAATATATGTCAGATTGCTACGGTTGGGAGAAATCCTGAATGGATTCAAATCGGACTTTTTCGGTATCCCACGAATTTATTAGTCCTTGTGACAACGGAAGAATATTTAGATAAAGCTAAAGAAATTGTTGAGCTTGTTAAGGGGATCGAAACTCAAATTGAAATAATTATAGAACCCCGAAATGCTCAATATATTGTTAAATTCCTAAAAACATTAATTAATACCCTATATGAAAATCAGTACGACATTCTGATGAATGTTACTTCTGGGTTGGTGAGTTGGCAGCTGTTATTTTACAGTACAGCCACTATTCTCCGAAAAAAAGTTAAAAGTTTCTTTATTATAGATAAAGAACGCAAAAAACCCCTGGAGATGGTTTTATACAAACCGTTAACTAGTACAGAAGAACGGGTCTTAAGTGTGCTTTCTGAAGAAGGTGATTCTTTAAGCAAAATCACTCTGAACTATAGGAATAGAGTTCTTAAGGACACTGGGGAAGAGAAAGGAAGTAGTGGTTTGATATCAAGGTATTTGAAGATACTTACTGAAGAAGGATTGGCAGAATCAGCTGGTAACTCAAAATCAAAGAAGTTCCGCTTAACCGAAAAAGGCATCCTTGTTAAAAACATTCTTTCTTAAACGCGATCTATTTGCCTATAATCTTCATATTAATCAAAAGCTTGCTTTTTTAAAAAAATTATGACTAAAATAACAAACACAATTGATAATACAAGTAAAAGCGAGAATTCTGGGATATTTGTAGTTGTTGTTGTTTGTATATATTCACCTTGTGCTAACCAAGCTACGGAATTAAACGCTAAAATGCGATTAGATTCTGCAATACTTGAATATAGATTGGTTGAAAAACCAATATTATCAAAGATAAGATCTGTGCCAAACACTAATACTCTACCTCCTGTAGAACCTTCATATGATACTATTGTAGGCTGATTTTCGTATTCTGCTATCACTTGCGTTGTATTTCCAGAAGTTTGAAGAAAATTTCCTCTAAAAGGAAAAGAGTCTAAAGTTTCTGTGAAGTTAAGAGAATGGTTTGTAAAATGACTGATACGGATGACTGATTCGGATTGGGTTTGAATTTGAATATTGAAGGGGGAAATTAATTCGTTAATCCCAGTAATGTTACAATAAGTACCAATGGTATTTAAAATCAATACACCTCCTCCTAAACTGACATACTGATAAATAGCGTCTTTTGATGTTTCTGATAGTCTCACATAATCATTTTCAGGATTTATTACCCAATCCATGAAAATATCAGTAGCTAAAGATAATGGATTCGCTAAAATCAGAACATCATAATTCAGTAATTTTGCTAAGGTCAGATCTCCAGAAACATGAGGGGTAACACTGTAATCATTTTCGTAAGCTAAAAACCTAGTAAATTCTGAATACATACCTATAGTATTAGAACTGTCTCCTTGGATTTCATATATATTAGGAATTGAATATCCATGGCGTACTATCTTATTTAAGCTTTCATCAAATAATACTTTTGCTATAGGTTCTCGAATCTCAAATTCAACATTAATCAATAAATCCCCTATAGAGATATTGCCAAAGACAAATTGTGGAGTAGCTGTATTCGGAATTGTGAAATTAATAGGTATTAAACAAGTATGATTAAGTAAGTAGTTATCTTTGAAAATATTTACATAATCAGATAATGAGTCCGATATACCTATTTCAGAGCTGATTTGAAGACTACTAATTGCGGTAAGATTAATTTCGGTTGAACTTCCAGTAAATAATACTTTATATGGATCAAAGGGTAAATTTTGTGGATGCAGGTATCCTATATTAGCACTATTGTTAACTAGGTTCGCTGTGTTCAAAATTTCCCAAGAACGTGTTATGTTTAGAAAACCTGCCCCTTCTTCCCAAATAGGTTCTCCTAAACTCCGAGCACCAGCGAGTAAAGCTGCTTTAATCGTAGCAGCTGTATAAGATTGATTTTCCTTTTTTAAATAATCTATCAATAGTGCTGCAGCGCCACCAACAATTGGTGCTGCCATTGATGTCCCAGATTTTTTAATGGTTCCAGTTCCAGTAAAACTGGGACCATCTAAGTTCGTACCTGGTGCTGCGATATCTGGTTTTAGAGAATAATCAACTTTTGGCCCTCTTGATGCATAATTTGCGATCGAAGTTTCCGCTACATCGGTAGCAGTTACAGCAATACACTGAAGAGCCGTTGAAGGGTTATTTAATGTTCCTCTATCCCCATATGATGTTCCTGAATTTCCTATAGAGATTGAGAAAACAATATTATGAATTATAGACACATAATTAATTATTGCATCTCTAAGACCACTTGGTAAGTTATGGTATTGACCTAATGAAATATTGATTACATCTACCGAATTATTCACAAGATATTCAATTGCATCAAGTAAACCTGCAGTGGTTTCTTCCCCTATTCCTCCTCCTGCACCTGTAACACCATTTTCGACTACTTTTGCACTAAAGATTTCAGTTTCAGGAGCAATTCCAGTCGTAGCGCCTGCTGCTAAACCCGCAACATGTGTACCATGCCCATGATTATCTATAGTAGAAGTAATATCGTGTGAATATCCATTGGCCTGGTTTACGAAGACTTCGCGACCTTTAATTCTATCATTAAATTCTGTGGTATGATCTGAAACACCAGAATCAATAATACCAATCCTAGATCTTTGGCCTCTAATTCCTAATTGATTGATTAAATAGCTTGCACCAGTAGAATCTTGAATCATTGCTTTTGAAATTTTGGTATTAACATTTGATTCTGCTATATCTTCTAAAGAAGAACTGAAAATTCGATTAGGTTCAATTTTGGAAATAAATTTTCCATATTTCTCAAAGAATATCTGAAAATGATCAGTATTAATGAAATTGAAGCGAATAACGGGAAAACTCGAGTATTTTTTTATAATATATTCCTCAAATGGCTGTATATCAGGGATTTTGTCTTGGAACATAACCAGTAAGTCTTGAGAGGGAATATATGATCTAGTTTCATAATCATTTATTGTTGGAATTAGTTTTTCCTTCGGTAGGATAGGTAATTCTTGCTGATAGCATGTGAAAAATATTAAAAAAGATCCAATTATAATGAATAGAAAGAAAAAATTTTGTTTCTCTGCTCCACGATGCATCTGACTCATAATCCTTTCATTAAATTCTGATATTTCTGTATTAATAACATTAAAATTTGATTAAAATTACTAGAACTGATTCAAGACTATTGCTATGTTTTTAAGCGAAAATTCCTCTAATTGGTGAATTTGAATTCCTTTTCCAATTTCAAGTTTGAAATCTTTGGTACCAGCCCCTATCCAAGGCCCAGAATTCATAAATTTCAATGAAATTTCATGCCGTTGTTCAAGAGTTTCAGCACCACGAATAACATCATCCCCTTGAATAGAAATTTGGTTCAATCCTTCGATTCCTGAGGTTTCTAATGAGACTTTTATTGTTAAATCTGTAAGGATGATGATATCTTCTGATTCATCAGTTTTTTTTGCTAGATTCTTGATTGTTCGTGCTCGAACTGGTTTTTTAACTAAGTTTTTAGGCTCTTTTGTTATAAATGGTAAAATTTCACTATTTAAGACCTCAATTGCTAATTCATTTGGTTCTAGCAGAATTTTTCTTGCTGTTGGGAAATAAATATAGCGAAAGGCTCTACGTAGATCCAATGTTCTAGAGGAAAATTCAATATGGATCAATATTGCATGTTCACTTAGCTCAAGTATTGTGAAAATACCTTTGACTTTAGTATAATCTCTTGGGAGATACTTCTCGACAGTAAAATTCTTATCATGTTTTTCAAGATTGTTTAATGGTAGAATCTTAGATATCTGATAGATTTCCCACCATACTTCAGAAATATTGAGTGTTTCACTTAATTTTGTTAGTTGTTTGAATTTTGCTTTAGTTAGACTTTCAACAAATTCAATTATTTGATCACGATTTTCATCTGAAAGAAGATTTTTTGGCTTTAATTCAATTGAAGTCTTTTTCCATCTTTCCACCAATTGTTTAAATAGAGTTGTGGGGAAGTGCTTGAGAAATGAAATATCTGCCTCAATAGTCAAAAGAATCTCTCCTGCATTTACATTTCATTTATCTTAACATACCTAATTTTCTACTTCATCAAAAAAACTTTGAGCTAGTGCTTTAAAAGCCTCGTCAACCTTAATATTTTCTTTAGCAGATGCAGAGATATGACCATTAGCTCCAATTTCTCTAGCAAGTTCTTCTCCTTCCTCTTCTTCGATCATTCGATAATCCTCAAGGTCAGCTTTATTTCCTACCAAGATAGTTTTAATCGCGGATTTGGTTGAGTCTGGTTGGCTACAAAATTCCATTAATTCCTTGTACCATGGATCTAGAATATTTTTCAAGGTTTCTGCTCTTGTAACATCATATACAAACATAGCAAGATGTGCTCCCTTAAAGAACATATGACGAATAGCTGCAAAACGCGCTTGTCCGCCTATGTCATTAATTGATAGTGTTACAGTTCGTCCATCATCCAGTTTAACCTGTTTTGAGGAAATATCCAGCCCGACGGTCAGTTGATAAGAATGTCTGAAGCGTGCATGGACAAATTGTGATATTAAAGAGGTTTTACCAACGCCTGGATCGCCTAATAGTACCAATTTAAGCACGAGTTTTGTTTTCATGATTCGTACACCAGAACCAGCTTTATACCTATTTGAAATAATAATCTCATCCTTTGAATCTTTGATAAGAGTTTCCTTTTATAAAATATAAAAATCTAGTCGTTTTAGGATGAAGCTGAAATTAAACCTACTTTAGACAACTTTAATTCATCCAATCAATTTATTTGTTTTTCTGTCTCATATGTCTCATTTTCCAAATTTTACGAAGAAATTTAAGGGAAAATCCGAACTGAAGGATTAATAATATCCATCTAAAGGTATCGATTGAGGGAATAACTCGAGATTTTCGACGATTGGTAGGATAAAGCGTAACTATAGGAATATCAATTATTTTTAGGTCTAAGAACCACGCAACTAGTAGTATTTCAGTTTCAAAATCGAATTTATTTCTTGAAAGGCCATAATTCATAATTTTTTGCAATCCATTAGTATTATAACATCGGAAACCACATTGTAAATCATAGAGGTTCCATGCTAGCCAATAGTTACACCATCCAGTTGTTAATGTATTAGAAACTAAATTAAATGGAGGCATTTGACGGTAATTTCGTCTACCAAGCACTATATCTATATTTGGGTTGATTTCGATCGCTTCAATGAAATTTGGGATATCTTTTTGGCAATGTTGGTCATCGGCGTCCATTGTTAGAATCCATTTCGTATTAGGAAACCTTTTCAAAATTACACTGAAACTATTGTGTAAAATATGTCCTTTTCCATGATTATGTCGATTTCTGATAATTTTCAGCCCTAATTTTTTTGATATTTCTCTTGTTCTATCAGTAGATCCATCATCCGCGATAATAATTTGGTTACATGCAAAATAATTCTCAATTTTTTGAATAACAGTTGGAATCGTCTGTTCTTCATTATAAGCTGGCAGTACGACAATGAAATCTGATTTTTTCAATATTTACCACTATTTAAGTTGAAGAAAGTCTAATGTAGATTAAAATGTAGATCAGTAAGTCGATTTCATATAAGATTACAAGATCCAATCCGAAAGAAATGAAATAAGGCGTATTGAAATATATTCTTGCTGTAAATAATTACAGATAATAAATAATTATACGTCATTTCATATGTTTTACAGAAAGAATAAAAAGACAGCATAAAAGAGGAGTATCAGTAAACTTCACAAGTCTTAAGGAGTCTTTGAAAATTAGATTGAACAAATTAGATTCAATAGGCCCCTAGTAGATAAAATTTGCTGTTTGTTAAGAAGGAAGTCATATGCCAGCCGATAAATCAATATCCAAGTTTGTTCGTGAAATTCTTAATCAGGATCCTTCATTAGTTCATGAGCTTCAACAACGAAAAACCGCTCAGAGGGAAATTGCTAAGAAGATTAAAAACCAATTAATTATAGAGTTCAAAGTCACTGATAAGGATCCTGTTAAGCTTGAGGGAAATGTAGCTGTTGCAATAACTAGATATCTAAAAAAGCTTCGAGAACAGCAAGAAGAATTATTGGGAGTTAAAAAAGTACAAGATATGTTGAAGAATGGAACTACAGAAGTTACAGATGGTTTGAAGCATTATAAAATTATTTTTCATGAGAATACAGATGTTTTTTCTACAGTCAAAACTATTCTGTCTCAATTAGAACGAGGTGATATTAGCACCATATCTTTAAATCACAATGGAGTCGAATTATACGTTAAAAAAATGGCAGAAAGTGCTTTTCTTAGTGAAATGGATAGTTGTGAAGCTGTAGATACACAAAAATTGCAGGAATCACTTAGTTTGCTTAAGCTTATGCTTCCCAGAGAGGCGGAGGAAATACCTGGTATTCTTGCTCATGTTTCATCCTTATTAGCAGACCAGGCGATTTCATTGCATGATATTATGGTTCATCATTCCGATAGTTTAATTATTACGTTTGTGATAAATGAACAACACGCTTCCAAGGCAAGAGACATACTACTCAAACTTAATAATGATATTCAAAGAACTTAAGGTCGGAATATCAGATTGAAATCAATGAAACTTATTATACTGGGTGCACCTGGTTCTGGAAAAGGAACACAGGCAAAATTCATTGTAAAAAAATATAATATTACACAAATCAGTACAGGTGATCTTTTAAGAGACGCTGTAAAAGCTGGTACAGAATTAGGTATGAAAGCACAAAATTATATGAATACAGGAAATTTAGTGCCAGACGATATTGTTTTACAACTCTTAAATGATCGAATAACTCAAACTGACTGTCAAAATGGCTTTATCCTTGATGGATTTCCTAGGAACATGACTCAAGCAAAGGAACTTGAGAAAATCACTGATATTGATTTAGTTATCAATATCAGCGTAGATTATGGATTACTTGTCGAACGAATTACTGGACGCAGAACTTGTAAGAATTGTGGTTCAATTTTTCACATAAAATATAATCCTCCTAAAAAAGTAGGAATATGTGATAAATGTTCCGGTTATCTTTTCCAAAGAGACGATGATACTGAAGAAACCGTCAAAAAACGACTAAATACTTACGAGAATCAAACCAAACCACTAATTAATTATTATGATAAGCAGAGTATTCTAGAAACACTAGTTAGTGATGGTACAATCGATGAAATGCACCAAAAGGTAAAAAATCTTCTTACAGCATATTTTAAAGCTTGAAATTTTTTACTTTTCTCTTTCAATCTATAGGGGGATCTATATTTTTACATCAAAATAGTTGATTAATTTGTGTAACAATCTTAATCCCATAGGAAATATTCGCGTCTCGTGGGTCTCCCCGTAAGAGAAAAATTATCTTTTCTCCGCTTTCTGGGTTTGTTTGAAGTAGAAAAGAGCAGATTTCTGCATCTGTTGGATTTTCTGCAAAGAAAATTAATTTTTTATTTTTTCTTATAAGTCCTTTTTCAGCGATGATGTCAGGTTCAGTTCCTCTTCGTGTACTTGATTCAAAATTCATTTGAACAGTCCAACCAGCTTTTTGTAGTTGTCTAATTATGGTAGAAGGGTTATGAACTATTTCTTGTGTACCTAAAGTGGCGTAAGATTCTTGTACTGATACTTGATGAGATGATATTGGGATATCTTCATCAATTTGTTCTTGAGAAATATGGGATGTAGGCTCCGCTGGCTGTTGATGAGCTGTAAATAGTCTCTCAAGAGCTTGAGCATTTTCTTGCTCTGCAACACTTTTAGGAGTAATTGGGCTTATTGGTGTAACTAATTCTCTAGGTGCCTCTTCTAATATTTCACTTTGAATAACAGCTTTAGTAGGATCCTGTTCAGATGTTCGCTGATGTATTTCATCTGAGCTCTCGAATAAATCATGTAATGCTTCAATTGATGGAGCTTTTAAGTTTGTGAATAAACTTGGTTGTGTAACTGCTGGTGATTCTAATATAATTTTTGTCTCTAGAGAAGATAGCGTACTTGAAGATGATTTTATATCTGAAAAAAGCTCTTCTATAGGAATTTCAGGTTCCAAAACAGGTTCTTTCTCCTGTTCTTCAGGCTTAAGTGTAGTTTTTTCTTCTGGAATTAGTTCTTCTATTGGAAGATCTAAGTCAGTACGAGAAAATTTAAGTCGTGATTGTATTTGTACACGTTCCATAGATTTTTTTAGTATATTATTTAGTTCATGAATCTTTTGTTTTAGAGCTGGGTCTAATTGATCGTATTTCTTACTTGGGATTTGCCGTAGATAATATTCCGCTCTAGAAAAGTGCTCTCCCTCTAGTTCATGGACTGTTAGGAGTAAGATCGCTTTTATAATGTATTCTTCATTCTCTTTATTGAGTTTATAGTGGCTAATTGTTTTTAATATCTTATTTCGTTGCCAAATCTTGTCCATTTTCTCATATGCAATAGCTTTTTCAAAGAGAAGTTTTATTTTCCAGAAATCATCATTAATTAACTCGAATTTTAGCAGGGCTAGGTTTAAATAGTCCATAGATGTGTCTATATAATTTTTCTGTTGATAATATTTGAAAATTTCATACGAAATAATACCTTGAAAGTTTGCTATATTTCTTTGAGCAGTAAAATCTTCTATAATGCCTGCTTTATCAAATGCTGTTTGAAGAATATTAAGTGCGTCTTCTTTTCTTTCTACTTGATAATATAGATATGCTGCATTTCTATAGAGGTCAATAGCAACTGTAGGTTTATCGGTTAGATCAGCAGCAATTCTAAAAAGTTTTGCTGCTGACGAGGAATTACCTACCTTATAGTATGAGTAAGCTAAAATCCGTGAAACGATAGATATATCTTCTAAATTATCATTTAAGGTTTGATTTTTTGCTAAATCAAGAGCTTTCTTTAATATAATTATTGAACATTCATAGAAAAAAATTTTCTGAAATCCAAGACCAATCTCCATTAATATTGAGACATAAGCTAAAGGATTTGATGGTTTTTCTGGAAAATAGTCTATCGCTGTATATACTTTCTCTAAAATATCCTCTCCAATACCCTTGTGGGAATCAATTAAAGCTAAATACGCATTTGTTATGCCGATTATGCTTTTTAATGGAGGTTTGGTTTCATTTGCGATACCTAAGGCTTTTGAAAATGATTTAATTGCCAGATCAAAGTTATTTTCTTTAAAAGCTTGTTTTCCAACCTTTATTCTCTGATTAAGTTCTACCGTAAGTTCTAACATTGTATCAATTTTTTCTAAGTAACTCACAATCATAAAACTTTCGTTTCTCTTTAATCACAAAGAACAACCTTAAAAAAAGCAAATTTAAACTCCCCAATCAGACCTTTCTGAGGAATTTTACCTTTGAATTCCCCTTATTAGAGAGGAATTATCAGCGATTCAAGAAAAAATCTGAATTATTAAAATATATAAGATAACGGTGAAGGAATTGAAAATTTCTCGATATATCATACCATTAACTTTCATACTAGTATTCGCTTCAAATATTTATGCTTTATCACCAAGAACTACGAATAATGCAGTTAGAGACATTTCTTATGCTTCTGGAAATGGATTAGGCTTATCAGACAAATCTCCAACTGAAATTCCTAGCGCTAAAATTGGATCAACTATCATTGATGGAGAAACAAATCTTACAACAGATAAGGATAAATATAATCCCGGTGATTCCTTGAAAGTTACTGCAGATAGTAAAACTAGTGATATGAATGGTTCTCTTGAATGGAGGCTGGAATCACCAATTGGTGAGATTCCTTTTGATTTCTATAGTGATTTACAGGAAGTTTTTGAAGATCCAACCTTTGATAATATTACGCATCCTGATTGGATAAATGAAGTCTCTCATCCTTTTAGTTCCGTTGAATCCACATTTGGATATTTGAATTTAACCGCTGAGGCTGATGCAGATGAAATTGATAATGAAATCTATTATTATAACCCCACAGCACTAATTAGTGGTGAAAAATACGTAGTATCTTTTAATTATTATTCGAAAGGTGAAAATTTGCTAGAAAACCCTGGATTTGAGGGAGGAAACACAACTGGATGGTTATTCAATAGTTCTTATGTTGAATTGAAAAGTGACTCTAATAATGCTTCCGAGGGTAACTGGTATGCCAGTATAAATGGAACAGAAGGTTATTTACTGAAACAAAATGTTACTGGTGTAACTGGTGATAGATATTATACATTTTCAGCGAAAGCAACTGGTTCTACATTAGCAAATTACTGGAGTTTAAGATTAGAGGCTTACAATTCAACTAATCATTTAATTGGAGCAAGTTCAACACTTGAAGATTCCGTCGATTTTTCAACTGATACAAAAGGTTATGTATTCAATAAGATATTACGTTGGAAAATTCCTAAAAATACAACAGTCCTAGGAGCAATATTCTTCGCTCATGATGCTGGTGGAGAAGCAGATGGCCTTTATACAGGTTGGGCTGACGATTTTATCCTAGCAGAAGCACCTCCAGCTTTAATTTTTTCATACTGGGGACCGAATAAAAATTGGACTAACAAAACCTTGGATGGTGGGAATCATGAATGGGAGACTACAACCCGAGAAATGTTTACAATTGATATAGGTGCGAATCTTACTACAGGTGCAGGAGTAAAAACTTTTAGATTTTTCTTGAAAGACGAAAGTATAGAAACAAATATTACAACAGCTTACTGGTTAATAGATAATATTACCCTAAATTTAGTAACACAGCATACTGCAGCAACAGAAATATCGGAAAATAGAAATTCAGGAACAATTAATTCAACTTGGATTCATCGTGGATTTCAAGAAGAATTGGTAAGTACATACAATATAATAGCTGAAAAACAGGTAGATGTTGAAATTCCACCTGATGTTCATGCGATTATTACCATTGATCTTCCTAGTCACCAGATCTATTTTGGTGCATGGGTTTTTATGTTAACTATTCATCGTGAGGTTTCCTTACCTTCTGAACAGGAAATAAAAAGGATTAATATTTCATTTGTTGTTGAAGAAAGAATGAATTATATCCTTCAGGATGTTTATATGCTTCGTGGTTCAACAAACATCACACAAGGGAATGAATCAATCTATACAGATTATTTTGAACGTGAAACAAATATTGAGGCGATTTCCCCAGGAGATAATGTTACAATCCTTGGATATTTAGAAGCAAATTCAACACCAGGAGAATGGTATGATCTAGGATATTTACGAATAAGCTTTGCTACAGTTGAATATACTTGGTACAGCAACTGGAGTTCAAAAGAAAATATTACTTGGATACATCCTCATTTTATTTCTTATCAAGAAGGAGGATCAGTGTTAGATGGCAATTTCAGTGCTCCACACAATAATTTGAAAAGCGTAGGCTTAAATTTTAAAATTCCAAATAGGGGGATATTTGGTAACTTAACAGCAAACCTAAGTATTACATTAGAGAATATAAATCCGAAACCTGGAAATGTTGGGGGGTCTCCCCATACAATAGAAATTCCTTTGAATTTGCCACCAGTAAGATTTAAAATCAATATCACAGATGAAAACTTACCAGAATCTAGTTATTTCTTAACTGACTATATTGCTGGAAATATTACTGTTGATTTCTTAAATTTCCTACATAATCTAACTGAAATATATCCTGGACGTAATATTACTTCAAATCTACCAATTCCAATTAAAGATTTGGATTTATCAGTCATTATCGAAAATAATTCTGAAAATAGGGGCATCCAAGTACTTCATCATAATACCATTGGTAAGACCATTCTGTGGCTTGATCAGATAGATCCTCATTTACTTGCTGGATCATATACTTTTTGGATTAGATGGAATACGCCTTATAAGCAGAATATAACTGATTACGAAAGAATTGAAACAACAGAGTATACTATAAACATACAAGGAACCCTAGAAGTCCAACCAATCGCAGATATTCCACAGATAGTTCAGGGTGATTCAAGAACTATCAATTTCACAGTAATATTAAATGAAACAAATAAAAAAGTCGGTGGATTGAACCTAAAAGGCATTATAGTTGGAGATGAATCGAATGGAACCCTTGTAGTGTATGAGGAAGAAGGTGTTTACAAAATAGATTTAGAAATTCCTCTTGATACTGAAGCGAAACCCTATTCAGTCCAAATATTTGTAATTGGACGTGATACCCCTCTTACTGAATTCTCATATGAAGTCATTGAGAAGAAAATTGCTAGAACAGATATAAGTGCTATTGATGAGATAGTGAAGCTTGGAGGATTTGCGGTATTCGTTATTATTGGTATAAGTATACTAGGATTACTTTATTGGGCGAATAAATCTATGAAATAGCTTCTCAATATGTTTATAGCCCTATCTTTCTTTATTCATCTAATTTATTCTGATTAAATGGTAAATTTGTGTAATTTTACATATAATTTTTCGTTTAGCAAGTCTCCTATTTTGCTATCTCTGAATAAAGATTAGCTAATTCTTTTACAGCAGAGTTTATATCATGAGCTTTTAGGGTTTGTTTTCCATTTTTCTGTAATTCTCTCATTAATTCTCTGTTTATAGCAAGTTTTTTGATGTGATTACTAAATTCTTCGGCATTATTTCCTTTTAAGCAGTCCTTTTCATGCGTTAACCAATCGAATACTGGATGATCTCGTACTACAGGCACATTTCCATAAGCAATACTTTCAAGAAGAGCAATACCCTGATTTTCTTCTCTACTAACGTATAAAAATACATCTGCAGCATTCCAAAGAGCTTCTATAGTCTTCCGTGATACATATCCAGTAAAACTTATGTTTATTCCCTTTTTTGCCCTTAGGAATGTATTTCGAAGATTGGAGGAGTGTGCGATCGTACCTAGGGGAAAATATTTGCCAATCCACATAAATTTATGTTCAGGAGTTTTCATTGCTACTTCAGTAAATACATCTGGTGCTTTCCTATATATACACAAGCCCACTACAATAACTAGTAACTGATTATCCTCAAGATTAAGGTTTTTTCTAGCAATTTCGCCCAGAGATGGATTTTCTCTGTTTTTTGTGAGATCAATACCATTTGAAATCACCTTTATTTGCTCAGGTTTGTTTCCATATCTGCGGAGTATTTCTCGGTTATAATTACTAACTGCCACGAGATGATCTGCAAAAGAATAATACTTTTTTAAATAAGGAATAAGAACGAAATCAATCCGATTAGAAAAAAGAAAACTATCCCTAAAATCTTCTATAGTAGTGTGGCCAGTCATAACAATTTGGTATTTTCTTCTTGGTTTCTTGAATAACAATTTTGCCTTTAAAAAAGACTGAGGAAGCGCTGTATGAAAATGATAAATGTCATAAGAGTCATTTCGTCCGTTAATATCTGTATAGACGCCGAAATTCTTCAATTGATTTGCTAAACGTGTTGCAGAGCTGTACACACCACTCCCAATTAAGCTTTTTTCCATATCTAAGATGAAATTAACTCTCATATGTTCAGCTCTAGTTTTGTCTAGGATTTACTTTAAAGAAGAAAATTATTATTTATTTTCATGAAATTTTTTTTAGTTTATGTTTAAAAGCAAATTTTTTCAATCTAAATAAACTTTTTTGCCTGATTTTCTTTTTTCATTAATTAAATTTAATGTTGAAGATATTTTTATCCTCTTCTACTTATCTAATAATTTGAAGCAATTAGTGAAAACCTCTAATAGAATAGTGGAAGAGTCGAAGTTTTAATGTTAAATTTTCTTTCAAGGCAAATTTCATCAGATCCACCTGTTATTCTGCGCCATGCACGTCAGGATGACTTTCATTTCATTAATGAGATTTCATATTCGGAAATGAATGAAATTGTAAATACTAAATGGAATTGGGAGTCATGGTTCAATGACATTGAAGAAGCGGCCAAAGGGGCTTTTCATAAAGTGTTTATAATTGAAGTACAAGAGATTTCAGTAGGATACCTATGGTTGAATGTAGAACTAGGTGGAAATCTTTGGATAACTGCAATAGTTCTTCAAGCTGAATGGCAAAGACGTAATATTGGCGAAAAAATTATGCTTTTTCTTATTGACGAATGTCGTAAAAATAAACTAAAATCCATCGAATTAGGAGTTCAAAATAATAATGAAAGAGCTATTAGATTTTATAGAAAATTAGGATTTAAGCAGTTTGACCACTTGAAGGAAGCAAACACTGATTTGTTAAGACTTGATCTATAAGAGATATAATTCCCTATTCCTTTTATATCAAATCATAAAAGAATATTACATAACGTTTTTTCTGTAAGGATATCATTTATAACAACAGTAGGGCCAGCTTCAAGATGAATAGAAAGAATTGGTATTCCATCTTCAGTTTCAAGATTCAAACGATCGAAGTCTTTGTTTCTTAAGATTTCTGTTGCTTTAAAAACCATATCTTCAATAGAATCTCCTTCAATATCAAAAAACCTATAAC
>JBHLKP010000065.1:0-19009 GCA_048886525.1 Candidatus Hodarchaeota archaeon
CTGATCACATCACGGAAATTTCTTTCATGTTTTCCTCTTAGAATATTTAGAAGAATTGTCGATGCTTCATCATTTAAAGTATTACCCATTATGACGTAATCTACCTTTAATTCTAATGATAGCGTAATGATTGCATGTCTACGTAAAATACCGCATATAGTACAAGGTGTGAAGCCCATTTTTTTCTTATCTGATTGGTATACTAAATCAGGTAAAGAAAAATTATAAAAATCTGAAAAAGAACGCTGGATAAATTTTACACTAGGATATTTATGTTTTGAAAGATCCACGATTTTATTTCGAGCTCCCTGAACTTCAGGGTTCTCATCATCGACAATCATTGCTGCAATAAATGGAATCTTAAGTTTTTTACGATATTTTTCAAGAATATAGAGAACAGATGAACTATCTTTTCCGCCTGAAAAAGCTACTGCTATTGAATGACCCCGAATTTTTCGAGGAATATTATTTAGAAATTTCCTCTCAAATTCCTTTCCATAACATTCAGAACAGAGGAACCGAGGCGTTAATGGAAATTTTAATTCGCCACTCTTACCACAAGCACATAACGACATTTGATTTCGTTTAGATATTAATATTTGTTAAGTATGGCCTTTTCTAAATAATGGATGATAGGATCAGACGGTAAAACCATCTTCATTTAATCAGAAGCCAGATATCATCATTTCCTAACAAGGATAAAGAAATTTAATTTTTCTCTTAAGTTCTCCGTAAATGCAAATTTCTAACATTCTTATATCTTAAATAATCGAGAAAGTTCATTTCTCTAAATACAGATGATTTGAAGTTGCAGAGCTGTAATCGAATTTTCTATTCTTTTTTCTTTAGAAAGAATTTTTATGATCTAATGTGCTTTTCATGAAATAAGAGTATCAACTCAAAATTTGTAATTTATTTCTGATTAAGCCTTAATGTAGGAGATTTGGACTTAAATGGCATTGAAAATGAAATTAAATCTATCTAAAAAGCCATTAATAGGAATGATTCATCTTCCTTCCTTTCCTAGTACGATGAGAAATACGACGATAAAAAAGAAAATTTTTAGTCAAAGTATTAAAGATGCTCAAACTTTGGAGAACGCAGGATTTAATGCTATACTAATCGAGAATTATTTTAACTCTCCATTTCCAAAAAGTCGTTTAAATGATTATGATTACCTATTCATGAGTTCAATTGTTAACGAGATCATTTCGACTATTAATATACCCTGTGGAATAAATATTTTGAGAAATTGCTGTTTACAGGCATTAATAATGGCTACGGTCAATCAAGCAAGTTTTATAAGATGTAACATCTGGGAAGGAGCTTATGTAACAGATCAAGGAATTATAGAAGGATTTGCAGAAAAAGTTATTTCCAAAAGAAAAGAACTAGATTCAGATGTTATAGTATTGGCTGATATTCATGTTAAACATGCAACGCCATTAGGAATGTTTTCTATGGAAGATGCAGCTAAAAACGCACTATATCGGGGGAAAGCAGATGCGATTGTTGTATCTGGAAAAGAAACAGGAAAAATCATTGAGATAGATAAGCTTAAGGATTTTACTATTAACACAGGCATTAAACCAATTCTAGGTAGTGGTGTATCATTAAGAAATGTCTCTAATGTGTTTTCATCTATTTCTGGGGCAATAGTAGGGTCATCCATTAAGAAAGCTGATATTTCAACACCAATTGATCCGGAAAAAGCAAAATCTCTTGTTTCTAAATGGAAAAACCTTCTCTAATTTTATTATTATATGATAGTTCTCTTGTTTTGAATAAAAAGAAATAAACCGTGTAATTAAATCATTAAAACATGTTAAAAATTGCATTTATTGGTGCTGGATCCTTAGTTTTTGGAGAAACAATATTAACTGATATTTTAACGTTCCCAGCTCTCAGAGATGATATCATACTCTGTTTAGAAGATATTGATTCCAAAAGATTAGATTATATGTTTAAATTCATGCAGAAATATCGTGAAGACTATTTTGAGGAATTCGAGGGAGTTATTATTGAGAAAACTACAGATCAAAAAAAAGCAATTGAAGATGCTAAGTTCATTATTAATACCGTTCAAATTGGTGGACTTGAAGCGGTCAAATTTGATCTAGATATACCAATGAAATACGGAGTTTCTCAATGTGTTGGTGATACCATTGGCCCAGGAGGAGTTTTCCGTTTTCTTAGAACTGTTCCGTTTCTTCATCAGCTTTTAAGTCAGATTAATGAGTATGGTTATAATTACGATGATCAATCAGGATTAGGTCCACTATTCCTTAATTATACCAACCCAATGGCAATGAATGTATGGTATTGCAATAAAATTTTTCCTGATTCAACATTAGGACTATGTCATGGAGTTTTTGGGACAGCAGCCATCTTACAAGCAGCTTTGTATTATATCGGAGTTAATCCAGAGGAATTTAATTATATTTGTGCGGGTATCAATCATCTAGCTTGGTTCCTAAAAATCATGTTTAAGGCTCCAAATTCTAAATGGCAAGATGCTTATCCTTTAATAAGAGAAGCTAGTAAAAGCACTCCTTTTTTAACGGAAACTGAAAAACTCCGTGTAGATATGATGAATGCTACAGGGTACTTTATGACAGAATCGTCAGGACATCTCAGTGAATACGTTCCATATTACCGAAAACGAACTGATCTACTAGAAAAATTTCGGGGTGAAGGTTTTTTTGCAGAACTTGAACATGCACTTGATTATAATGAAAATATCAGGATACAAACAAATATGGAAAAAGAGTTTAATGAAAAATTAACCATTGATAAGCTCCCTTATAAAAAGCATGATTCTGGAGAATATGCATCTCACATTATTAATGCTATGGAAACAAACATTCCTACGAAAATAAATGGAAATGTAATAAATAAAAGGGCTGGATTAATAACCAATCTACCAAGAGATTGTTGTGTTGAAGTTCCAGTCTTTATTGATAGTCTTGGATTCTATCCCCATGGAGGAATTGAACTCCCAACAGTCTGTCAAGCACTCTGTATATCGAATATCATGGTTCAGAAAGCAGCTGTTGAAGGCGCCTTAACGCTAAACCGTGAAAAAATCTACCAAGCAATCTTATTTGATCCCAACACTGCAAGTATTTGTTCTCCTAGAGAAATCCGAGATCTGGTTGATGAAATGTTTGAAGCTGAATCAAAATGGTTACCAGAATTTGATTAAGACACCAACGTTATCTATGACTGAAACTAAATCATAACATCAGTAATAATTATAAATTGCGCTAATAACTTACTATTTACCATTACTCAGCCTGGTGAAATATCTTTGTCGAAATTTGGTCATATAATTGACAGTGATCGAAAAATAGAGATTGTAGATGATAGTGGTAATGAAATATCTGAAATAGATATACCTATACCCTTTTATATTCGTGTTAAAATGGATGAAGGAATGAAACGATATAAAGTTAAACTTATAGACGATTCAGGTAATATTAGAGGGCAATATATTGGTACCACAGATAATAGATATCTTGAACTCCATGTCCCTTTGATAAAACTCCCTAAATTAGGAAAAATAAGGGTATTTGTAGAAGAATCATCAATTGATTCTGAATTTTCTCAAAAACATTCAATTTCCCTTCTTTATATCGAATACAAGCCCAAAAACTCATTTGGAAAAGGCTCTGGAAGGATAAACTTGATATCAAAAGAAGGAAAATTAACAGAAACCATTTCTTCAAATAAAGAAGAAGATAAGGTATCAATTGAACCCTCAATTGACCTAAAAAATTTATTCACTTTAACAAAAAACGAAATTCAATATTTGATGCTAGGAGAGCAAAAGTTAGGAGAAAACAAAGATTCAGATGTTAATCATCATTACTCAGAAGAAGAATGATTAATCAGTGATTCAATATGGTTTTATCGATAGATAATATTACAGTTCTTCTAATTATGGTTATTTATGGAATCGTTTCTGGAAGTTCTGCAATAATATTGAAAATAGGGATCTTTCGGGCAGGAGGTATTAATATAAATAATTTTCTTCGCGATTTCGGCCCTGCATTTCGCCGATTAGTAACTACACCTGCGTGGATAGTTGGAGGAATTGCTGCTATAACTGGTTTTATAATATATACAATTGCACTCAATATTTATGATGTTTCTGTTGTTAAACCTTTAGTTAATACTAATCTCTTATTTACTTTCATTTTCGCTTATTTAGTATTCAAAGAGCATCTTTCTCGAATTGAATGGTTCGGAATTATCATTTTAGTAACCGGTTTATTTCTCTCTGCTTTCTCACCTAGTATTCAATCTACAGAAAAAATGAATATTCCTTTACTTCTAGCTTTTTTACCCATAACTATTGTATTGATGGTTATGATGGTATTAATAATGTTCGTTTCTGATAAGAAAGGGCATCCAGAGCTGATTTTTCCAATTTTTTCGGGTTCTTTTTACGGAATTGGGACATTTTTTACTAAAAGCTCTCTCATCGGCTTAAAGCAATTAAATTCTGGTGATCCTTTACTTGTTGGTATGTGCTTCTACTCAATAATTATGTTCCTGGTAACTTATGCCTTTGCAATCATTGCTCAACAATTTGCTTTCGAACGCGGACGACTTAGTATTGTTTCTCCTATTACGAATTCATTATCAGTTACACTTTCATTTATTGGAGCTTATTTTGTATTTTATGAAGACCTAATTGTTCCAATAGAAGGAATATTTATTTTTCAATCATTTTTCAAGGTTATTGGAGTTATTTGTATTATTATAGCCCTTATCATGCTTCGCCGTGAAATTACATCTAAATATACGTTAAATCTGGAATATAAGATTCAATAGGTGGTCTTATTCATTAGCAATGGTATTTATCATTAATAATCCATTGGATTAAATAGTGGATTATTAAGAAAATTCTTTTTTAACGATATTTGTGATTATCATGAGGTCAATTCCAGGCTTTAAAAGATTTATTGATCTAAAAACGAGCTATAAGACATTTCTTTTTATAATTGTTGCTGGAGTAATTCCAATCTTAATCCAAATGATTGTAGGGGCCTTCTTTTCAAGATCTCTAGTTAATTCAGCAAAAGGTTTATTAGATTTGCAATCCTCAGTTCTTATAGAAAATCAATTTAATGAATATATAATGTTTACAGGAATCTTTTTTCTTTTTAATATCGCATTAATTTCGATAGTTACCATTATTTTTATTTTTTCACTCATTAATCCAATATCAGGATTAACGACCTTAGCTGATAAGATAGCTAATCGTGATCTCACTAATCTAAATATCAAATCGGAATTTAGAAAAGATGAAATTGGAAAATTAGAAATGTCAATGAATACTGCTTTAATCAGCCTTCATGAATTAATTTCTGTTATAGTTGTCTCTGCAAACCAAATTGATGTTTCTTCTGATAATTTAGCAATTACTTCAACTGAAATTAATTCTCTTTCAGAAGATATTGCTACAACGATACAACAAATTAGTCGAGGCGCCTCTAGTCAAGCTGAACTATCATCAAGAGCAATTGATGAAATCATGAAAATGTCGGAAGCTGTTGATCAATCACTAAAAGATATTGAAGGAACTTTGCAAGTTATAGAAGATATCGCAGGCCAAACAAATATCTTAGCCTTAAATGCGGCTATAGAGGCAGCAAGAGCTGGTGAGTATGGACGTGGCTTTGCGGTCGTAGCGGATAATGTTCGACGATTAGCTGAAGAAACAAAGAAAAATTCGGCTGATATAAGCAAAGTAACAAATGATATTGTGAATAACATTAGTTCAATTGTTATCAGTCTTCAAGAGACGCTACAGAGCTTTGCAGCTCAATCAGAGGAATTTAATGCTTCTAGTGAGGAAGTTGCTGCGAGTACAGAAGAACAAACTGCTGGTATGCACGCCCTTACTGAATCAGCTCATAGATTGTCTGAACTCGGCGATAATTTATTAAAGTCTGTTTCTCAATTCAAATTAAATTAAAATACAAGAATTTTTCTTCTCTAGGACAATTTTTTAATTTCATCATATCGAAAACAATCTATAACATGATCGTTGACCATACCAATTGCTTGCATAAATGCGTAGCAGATCGTTGGCCCAACAAAAGAAAATCCTCGCTTTTTCAAATCTTTACTTAGTTCTATAGAAATCTCTGTATACGCAGGAATCTCTGAAAGAGTTTTGAATTCATTTTGAATCGGTTTATAATTTACATATTGCCATAAATATTGGTCAAATGATCCGAACTCCTCCTGAACAATAATGAATTGCTTTGCATTAGTAATTGCACTTTTTATTTTTAACTTATTTCTGATTATACTTGGATCCAATAATAAACGCTCATAATCAGACTCAGAAAAACAGGCAACCGTGCGTACATCAAAATTCATAAAAGCCTGCCTATACCCTTCACGACGATTTAATATGCTAGACCATGTTAAACCTGCTTGAGCTCCTTCTAAAATAATGAATTCATATAGATCTTTATCCGTGTGAACAGGTGTTCCCCACTCTTCATCGTGGTAAGCTATCATAGTAGGATCGGAACCAGCCCATTCACAACGTTTAGTTTTTGCCATGATTAATCAAATGAAAAAGAAATCTTGGTTATAAAAATTCAATCTTTTGTAAATTTCTTAGATTATTTAAAATCGTCCTTCGTATATTATATTTAATAAATGGAGTTTTGAAAAGAAAGAAATTACTATAAGAAGGATGAAATATAATTTGTATGGATTGTAAGTGTATTATATGACATTGATTAATATGAGACGATGATTGAAATTATGGTTCACGATTCGATTATATTATTACTGAGTAATCCTTCCGTTATCCTTGAGTATAAATAAAGGATTTTTCAAACAAAAAAATAGATTATTACTTAGAGGAAAAATTAATGGCAAATTATTGTCAAAACTGTGGATCAAGAACTTATGAAGATTCGCTTTTTTGCGAAACTTGTGGATATCAATTAACCACATCAAAATTAAAACGAAATTCCGTGAATACAGTTCAATCAGATTATCAACAAAGACCTATATTCATGAAAAAATCAAAACAACCTCGTTATCATTCAAATTTACCATCTACAACTACTAATGTATCTCCATATGCATATAGAAAGAAATCGAGTCGTCACTTTGGTTTATTTCTTGGTGTAATAATTATTGGAATTGTCGGGATTGGCGCTGTTAGCGCTCTAATCTTTGGAATTATACCAATAGTTGATGAAGTTACAGATCCTCACCAGTATATTGGTTCGAAAGATTATTCTATTGAGGCTATGTCTAATATCACTACATTGGAAGTAATTATTGATAATTCAATTGGATCTATTAACGTTCAACATATCGAGAATATGACAAAACTGTTCGATGCACAACTTCATGTATATGCACGAAAAAATTATGATTTAGCTGGATCAAAAGATCTAGAAATTCAACAAGGTGATGATCTCTATACTGTACTCTTTGAAACATCTTCAGAAGTTTGGAATAATCCTTATACGTACGATATCGATTTATATATTTCTAACAAAGCTAAATCGTATTTCGATATTGAAGTTTCCACAGGATCAATCACATTTGGTGCGACGAAAACAGAGATTCAAGAACTTTTTCTTGAAACAAGCACAGGATCAATTGAGGCCTCTTTTGAAGATGTACTCTTCAATAACAGTATTTATAATCATTATATCCTTTATACATCAACAGGATCAGTACTAGTTCGATTAAACAATATATCGTATTCTAGTACCATCAATGAACATATTTGGGATATTTCAACCTCAACAGGGTCCGTCTCTTTTGAATTGTACCAAGATTATATACAAAATTCTTCCATCAATGTTAATTTTGATGTTAGTACTTCCACTGGCAGTGTTACATGTATATATAGATTAAATGATCTTATAGGTTATTCCTTAGATGCTAGTACCTCTCTTGGTGATGTCACAATATTTGGTTCAGGAATTAGCCTCCCTTATATCAGTGATAATTATCAAGAAGCAATATCGAAATATGATATTTTACTCTCTACTTCAACTGGTAGTATAGAAATCATCCAAGAAGGTTGATTGCAAAATATAACTCCCTTCTTACATATCTCTTTTATTTTTAATCTTAAACCTCAGTTTTTAGATTCTAAATTTAATTAATTATGTATTACAGTGTTTCATTAGATCAGAGATTAACAAAATTTTATACCCGCTTTTTAAATTTCTTTTTAAAACTTTATCAATATAAAAATTCCTCATAATGTTCTTATATTTAGTAAAAATTAATTGTAGTTATTAATAATATTAATTATACTTTTAGAACTTGAAAGGATGATAATTATGACAATTATACAAGGTTTGTCTCAAGATTGGTCTTCCTACATTCCTGGTCTTATTAAATGGTTTCAAATTATGTTTGTTGATGGAGTAATTCCCCTTATTCTTGTCTTATTCTTGTGGATCATTTGGGGATTAATAATTCATATAGTCGAAGATGGTTTTTAACTCATAAATTAAAGAGCGATCTTCAATTGCACTTATAGAACGAGGTTTGAAGTTGAACGTTATAAGATATCTTTTATCTTACATATTGAAACGAAAACCTCTAGCACTTGGAGTTGTATTCTTTATTACTATTGCACAGGTTGCTGAACTATTCATACCTATGCTTATAGGCTCTACAATTGATCAAATTTTATTTTCTTTAGAAATCGGAAATTTTGAAGTGATGATTGTATTTGGTGGAGTGATACTAATAATCCTTGTAAGCTTAATTAGAGGTATAACAGCGTTTTCTGCGAGATGGTTAGGATATGTACAAGGCGAAAAGATTGTTTTTGAGATCCGTAAAGATTTATTTGAAAAATATGAAACAGCAAGCTTATCTTTTTTTGATAAACACCACACTGGAGATTTGATGGCCCGTGCAACAACAGATCTTGAACCCATTTCAGAATTCATGGTGTGGGGTGAAAGAATTTTATTACAAGCAACATTAACATATCTTGGAATATACTCCGTCCTCTTCTTAATTGATATTCGCCTATTTTTGCTGATTGGGGTTATAACACCCACTCTCTTTTTATTGTCTTATTTTGTATCAACAAAACTAGGTCCTCTCTATTTTGAGATAAGGGAACAATATGGTCAATTAACAACAGTCATTCAAGAGAACATTAGTGGACAACAGGTAGTTAAATCTTTTAATGCAGATTTAAGAGAAAAAGAAAAATTCAATAATGAAAATTTTGGATATATGGATCTTAGAGCATACGCTTTCAAAATTAGGTCAATATTCTTGCCAATGATTTTGTTAATCATTAGTTTACTAATTACCCTTCTAATATATAGTGGAGGTTCACTAGTCATACAAGGAGAAATAAGTACTGGCCTTTTAATTACCTTATTCACTTATTTTACAATGTTGGCAATGCCAACACGATTTTTAGCGTTTTCTCTCATTATGTATCAGAGGGTTTCTGCTGCAGGAGATCGCGTTTTTAGATTACTTGAATCATCTACAAACTTGCCAGAGAAGGAAAATGCTCTTGAATTACCACCAAATGTCAATCCATCTATTTCTTTTGATCATGTGTCATTTTCATATAATGAAAAGAAAGCACTCTCAGATATTTCTTTAAATATATTCCCTGGGGAGAGTGTAGCAATATTAGGTTCAACTGGATCAGGAAAAAGCACTTTGATCAAATTAATACCTAGATTTTATGATGTTGATGCAGGTGTTGTTAAAATTAACGGAATTGATGTTCGTGATTTACAATTACAATCACTTCGTAATTCAATAGGGATTGTACAACAAGAATCGTTTTTATTTGGTAGAACCATTGCAGAAAACATTGCATTTGGTGTTCCAAAGGCAAGTATAAATCAAATTATGGAAGTTGTAAACATTGCCCAGCTTGGTGATTTTATTGCAAGTTTACCTAATGCATTAGACACAATAATCGGAGAAAGGGGAGTAACCCTCTCAGGAGGCCAAAAACAAAGGGTAGCTATTGCTCGAATGTTACTGAGAAGAGCCCCGATCATGATTCTAGATGATGCAACATCATCTCTCGACATTGTTACAGAAACTCGGTTTCAAGCAGAATTTGAAAATTTCATCAAAAATTCGCAGAAACAACATATCTTGATTTTTATCACACAAAGATTAAGTACATTGAAAATTGTAGACCGAATAGTGATACTCCATCGTGGTCAAATCTTTGAACAAGGATCACATGATGAACTTATGAAGAATGGGAAAATTTATCCTCTATTATGGCAAACCCAAGAAGCAGGAATTGTTGATATAAGAATTGCACTAGAAAAAATAATACAAAAAGAGGAGGGATTCATATGAATGATAAGGAAGATCAGAAAGATCATCTAGCTCGCGACTATTCTGATTTGGAGTTAATTAGAAGACTAATCGGGTATACACGACCTCATTGGATTGTATTCACTACTGCATTAGTAGCTATGTTTTTATCAACAATACTCTCAATTACTCAACCTTTAATATTGGCAATAGCTATTGATGATTATATTTTGAGTAGAAATACGGATGGACTTGGATTCATATCATTAATTTACCTATTAGTGGCTATAATTTCATTTTCATTAAATGTAATTTCCACCTACTTTACTACCCTAACTGGGATTCGAATAATTACAAAAATTAGGCAACAAACATTTTATAAACTTCAGGATTTAAGCATGGATTTTTATGATAAGGAATCTGTTGGCCGTATTATATCAAGAGTCACAAATGACGTAGAAAGGTTGCTGAACCTTCTTTCCACAGGAATTATTGACGCTATAGTCAATGTGATGTTCTTAAGTATCCTATTAGCAATTCTGCTTTATTTAGATTTACGACTTACTTTTGCAGTTCTATTAATTTTCCCAATTCTTGTGGTTTTTATCGTATACTTTAGAATACGTGCTAGATCCGCTTGGCAAAAAACTCGAAGAGCTCTTGCTAAGGTAACTGGTTACTATCAAGAAGCCATCTCGGGAATAACTGCTTCAAAGGCTTTTGCAGTCGAAGACTTAATGACTGAAGAATTTGAAGAACTGAATCTTGAAAATTATGAAGCTAGAATAAAAGCCCTCATATTATTCGCAGTAATGTTCCCTGTAATGGATATTATACTTGCATTAGGAACTGCGATTGTACTATCGGTGGGAGGGATAGCAGTGGGTACCTCTACTCTAAGTGTTGGGGTATTAGTGGCATTTTTGGCTTATTTAACTAGAATTGCTCAACCAATAATGACACTTTCGAACTTCTACAATAATCTGTTATCTTCAATGGCTGCAACAGAAAGGATTTTTGACATTATAGACCGAAATCCAAGCGTCATCCCAAGGAATAATAAGATATTAGAGGACGTTGAGGGGTCTATTGAATTTAAAGATTTGATATTTGCTTATGATCCTAACATTGAACCTGTTATTAAGAATTTTAACCTTAAAATTCAAGCTAGAAAGAATTTTGCTCTAGTAGGGCATACTGGCGCAGGTAAAACAACGATAACAAACTTATTATGTCGTTTCTATGATTTTACAAAAGGAGAAATATTACTTGATGGACAAGACATCCGTGATCTTAATCTTAAGAGTTATAGAAAATGGATATCAATAATACCACAGGATTCTTTTTTATTTTCAGGAACTATTAGAGAGAATTTATTGTTTGGTAAACCGGATGCAATGAACGAATCTATTGAAAAGGCCCTTCTTCGAGTAGGTGCATTTGATTTTGTTATGAGTAAGGGATTGGATTCTCAAGTAGGTGAACGAGGTTCACGATTATCAATGGGGGAACGTCAACTTCTTTGTTTTGCACGTGCTATTATTTCTGATCCACGAATTCTTATCTTGGATGAAGCTACATCATCTATTGACGCTCATACCGAGTTAGTGATCCAACAGAGCTTACGAAATATTTTGAAAGACAGAACATCCATAATAATTGCACATCGGTTGAGTACAGTTCGTTCAGTTGATAAAATCATAGTGATAGAGGATGGGAAGATTGAAGAGGAAGGAACATTTGAAGAACTACTAGAAAAAAAAGGAATTTTTGCTGATTTGTACAAACAGCAATTTACAAGTCAAGATATATAAATTTCATAATTCTTTAATCATTCTCTTTTTTTCTATGTCAATTCATAGGTAGTTATAAATAAAGGGAGTATAGAAGGGTTATTACCATAAATTAAAAGTATAGATTTCTTAATATGAGTTGAGGGTTTTCTTATATATGTGGATTTATAGGAAGTTATTCAATGGAGCATAGTATTGATGACAAAAGAAACTCTCGGACATGAAGAAGAAAATATTTCTAATTTTCATGATAAATTTAAGAATAACTCTATTAAGAATGAAAGGGAAAAAATTACAATTTGGGGTACAAGTATCGGCTGGGCAGCTGGACGATCTTCCATATTTACATTCTTGAGTTACTTTGGCGTTGTTTTGGGAGCTTCGCCTCTTGAACAATCCATCCTAACTTCTGTAAGAAATTTAGGATCAAATCTGTTTCAGTCAATTTGGGGTTGGTTAGCGGACCTCAGGGGGAGAAAATTAGTTTTAATAATTGGATTTTCAACTTTAGCAATAAGTATGTTTTTAGCACCATTTTCAAATAATCCAATGGAACTGGTAATTATTTCGATTATATTAACATCAATTGGATTCAGTGTTATTCCAGCCTGGAATGCTTTTCTGGGGGATTACGCATTAGAACGGATTCGGGCTTCTTTCATAGGAAAAATCAATTCAATTGGTACATTAGCCTCAATATTTTTGATTTTAGCACTCGGAATCTTAATGGACTCGAGTCCATTTCCATTTCCACAAGTATTTGATGATGGTACAAATAATTATATATCAACAAGACCTGTATTTTTCATTCCATTTACTTCTTCGGCAATAATATTTACTTTAACAATACTCATTTCTTTTTTCTTAGTTGAAAAATATGAGGCTAAGAACAAAGTTACAATCGGAGAAGAAATTCACACTAATTGGCGAACATTAATTAAAAGAAATGAACCATTTCGACGACTTCTACCAATTGATGCTTTTTTTAAATTCGCTATGAGCACTGCGTGGCCAATATTTCCTTTTGTTACTCTAAGAGTAGCTGATTCTTGGTCAATGGTTGCATTTATGTGGATAGTTTTTCACCTACCTCGGAGTTTTGGTCAAAACTATGGTGGAAAATTAGCTGATAAAGTCGGTAAAAAAATCGTAATTGTTGGTTCCAGACTAGGGTATGCAATTGTTCCCCTGGGATATGCCATTGGTTTAGTGACTGGTGACCCATGGTTTCTTGTTGCAGTAAATATTCCAGGAGGATTAGCCTTTGGGGCGGAAGACACAAGTATAGCCGCTTACGCATTAGATTGCTCAACGGAAGATACTAAAGGGAGATACTATTCAATGCTGTTAACAGCAGAAGGTTTTTGTGCTTTTACTGGTTCTTTGTTTGCTGGATTCATTATGGACTTATGGTTAAGGTTAGGAGATATTAATTATGATAGTCCTGATTTTAATGTAATTCTTTTTGTAATGTTAATGTTAATTACAACCTTGAGATTAGTTTCAGGAAGTTTACACAAATTAATTTACTCAAATCCATTAGATTATAATCTTAATAGAATAAAGTTGGAGAATGAACCTCTGTAGTCTTCCAAGAGATTTTTGTATATAATCGTCCAAATATAATAGACTTACCAAGACAAATTTAATGCTTGAGAAACGCTCCTTTTAAGATGATTGTTGATTATATAAAAATTTCCTTTAAATTAGAAAATAATCTCAAATTTCTTTAGAGAATACTAAAAATAATACCCTTTTTATGAAAAGTTCAACTTAGAGAATACATTATATTATCGTAGAAGCTGAATCGTTCTTTTAAGCTGATGGTTGTATTCTACGCATATCATGGAGCTATTTCAAGTAATTATGATCAGAATCCTATTAAGTAAACAATATTATTATATGAAGATATTACAGGAGAAAATTCAAATTGGGTATATTAGCCAGAATTTTTGCCAAATCTAGAAGGCAACAGTTAACAATTGGTATTGTGGGTGCTCCAAATGCTGGCAAAACAACCTTAGCTAATAGAATTTCCAGTGAATGTGGAAATGGTACGCCTTTAGGGGTAGTAAGTTCTATTCCTCACGAAACGCGTGAAGTAGTCGCACTAGAACACTGTTTTGTTTCAGATCAAAGCGGCTCTCTTGATTTAACTGTGGTTGACACTCCAGGTATAGCAACTTCAGTCGATTACCGTGAATTTCAAAATCATGGACTTTCAAAACAAGAGAGCATCAATCGAGCAAAAGAAGCAACGAGGGGTGTAATTAAAGCGATTCAGAGTCTCGATAAATTAGATGCAGCAATTATTGTCGTTGATTCTGCTGAAGCACCATTTGATCAAGTAAATTGGACTGTTCTTGGGAATTTAGAAGCTAGAAAAATACCGCTAATAATTGCTGCAAATAAATCTGATTTGCCAAATGCTAATCCTGAACTAGTTAAGGAAGCATTCCAGAGTGAGGTAGTAAAAATTTCTGCAAAAGACGGAACTGGGATGAATGAACTTTATGGAAGTATATTCACAGTTGCTAGCATGTAGGAGAGAATAAGAAATGGAACTAAGGATAGATTTTGTCACAGAAAACACAACCAGACGAATGAACTTAGGACAAAAATGTGATTTCATTATTTCTAAACTAAAGGATGATAGAGTGGTAGTTTTTGAGGGAGGTCTGAATCCTGACGAAGAAGCTGAATTAATCAAAGAAGCAATGTTTCAAATTGATCATAAGGATTTTCTAGGTTACAAAATCATGAATCCTATACCTATTCGCGGTTCAGGACTATTCGCAAGAAGAAATATTAAGATGACTGTTATTGCTCCCCAAAATTATGAAAATTTATCTGTTGCTCTCGTGTGATAAAGGGAATTTTATTGTTAATTTCTAATAGTAATATTTCGTTTGATAAATATCGGTGCTCAAAGTGTGGTAAAACACCAGAAAGCGCTAACGAAGTGTTCCAAGGATGTTCATGCGGAAATAGATTATTTCGAATAATTATTCAATCCAGTAATCTTCCAAGGAAGGAGAAAGACAAAGATGCTATATCTAAGAAAGAAATGGAATTTTTAACGGTTCATGAACGAGGAGTAGGGATTTATGACATTAATGTTGAAAAACTTCTCAATAAAGGTGAGGAGGAAAAGGGATCTCCAGTTGTTGTAGGCAATAATGGAATATTTTCAATTCATTTAAAGAATCAAAAAAAAACTAAAAATTAAATTTGCTATCAGCTGATCAGCTTAATCTCCCGTGTAACTTCATTAAACTCACAAACACCAAGACCATGGAGATTTCTCACATGTGATCTTGCTATGATTGGGGGCATTCCTAATTCTGAACATAGAGTTTGGAGATCAAGAAATCTCTTTCTTGTATTTTCAAAATAGTCGACAATAAAAAGGACAACTTTTCCTATATCCGATTCTTGCAGAACAGCACGAATATGTTTGTCTCTAGCTAAACTCCCAGAAGCTTCTCGTGATAAATCTTCACTTATTTGACCAGCTCGTTCTTCAGTTCGCTTAATTTCTTCTCTAAGTTGTTCTTCAATTTCGTGGTGTCCAGCCTCAATTTCCTTGATTTCATTCTCTGTGGTTTGAATGACATCTTGAAGCTTCCCAATTTGAGCTAAGTACGTTTCTTTCTCTTGTTTTACAACTCCAATTTCTTGTTGAAGTCCTCCAATTGTGTTTTGTGTTTCCAAGAGTTTTAGAGTTAATTCTTGATTCTGAGTTACAATTTCTGAAATTTTCAATTTTGTATTGTGCAATTGTGCTTCAAGATTTGTGATTTTGTTATTTTTCTCTTGATTTATTTTTTTCAATTCTTCTTCAAGGGAAAGAATTTTCTGGTCACGATGTTTAAGTTCTGATTCTTTAATTTCCATTAACCGTTTTTGCTCTAATAATTCTTGTTTTAATGTATTAAGTTCTTTTGTTATGTTTCCTAGCTTAGATCTTGCATCATCAATTTGATCTTCGATAAGCTGCTCTTTATCTTGAGCTTCATCTTGTTGGATTAAGACTTGATTCCTTAATTTTTTCATATTTACCTCTAAGTCTTCTATGTCAGATGATTGATCCTCGTCATTTGATGTTTGAGGTACTGAAGGTTCTTTTTGAGTTGATTGTTTTGAATTTGCAGTTCTCAAACGATCTGAACGTTTTTCTTCGTCTGGATTTTGACTAGAATTGTATTCCTCGTTTCCCATTTATTACGACCACAAAATGATTTGTATTTCCTAAACAATTAACTTCTTTAAAATAGTTAGGGATCAAAAATCATGAAAAAGGAAAATAAATTTAATGTTTTTCAAGATTCTAATCTAGGTTTTTCAAGTTAAATTTAGTAAATACTTTTCTTTTCTGTGAAAAGTTTATCTCTATTAATGAGCAAATCCCTTTTTTTGAAATTATTACTTAAACAAAGCCTGATATCAAAAAATCTTAAAACATGATTTAAAAAGCTATAAGTGTATAAGAAAAGAGAAATGAAAACCCATGGGGGAAGTTTGATACACTTCCATGAATTTAAATATTTCTTTTGCTAAATTACATTATTTAAAGACAGATTAGGTGTAGAATAATGATTATTCCCACAAAAAAAGATATGATTGACTCAACTTATGAGAGCGTAATTTTATGTCGCCAGTGTGATAGTCAAGCATTATGTAGTAAATATGATTGTTATAAAAAAAAGCAGGATACAATGAATTGTAGTACTTGTGATGAACGTTTATGCCAATATCATTGGAGAATATATTTTAGAAAGAATGTAAAATGCTAAAAAATGTATTTAGGAAAGATTTGAATCATAGTTTGTAAAAACGGTTCATTCTTAACAATCTGATGGACAATATTGATTAAATGAATTGTTCCTTTATATCGAAGCATTGAACATAAAAAGCTTAAGGCCACAATCTACGTAAGAAAGCATATAATATTTGATTCCAAATCTCAGATTAAATTTCATTAAATATTAACGAAGTCAAGAGGAGAAAAAAAAACTGGATGAATGGAGTGCCATAGTCCTTGCAGGTGGAGTTGGGTCACGACTACAACCTTTAACTACCAATCTACCTAAACCTATGGTACCAGTTGCGAATAAACCGATGATTGATTATAATTTAGAATTATTGAGGAACGCTGGTATAAAGGAGGGGAAGATAGTAATAATAACTAAATATTTGCAAGATGAAATTCGGAATTATTTCAATACGATAGAGCATTTTGACGATTTGGAAATCATTCTTCCGAAAGTAGATCCACTAGATACTGCTGATGCGGTTCGAAAAGCTGCGAATTATATCGATACTGATAATTTCATTGTTTCGATGGCTGATATTATCACAAATCTACCATTAAACGATTTTATGTCGTTCCATCGTGAAAAAGGGGGAATTGCAAGTATAACATTGAAAGATGTTTCTCAACCTCGAGCTTTTGGAGTTATAATGCTTAATCAAGATTCTCGTATCTTGCTTTTCCTAGAAAAACCGCATCCTGAAGAATTAAGTTTAGCTACCCTTACTTTCTCTCTTAAAGAAACAATACGCCTCCAGTCAAATTTAGTTAATACTGGAATATATGCATTCAAAAAGAAAGTACTAGATATTTTAGAAACATTAAATGATTTAATGGATTTTGGAAAACATGTATTCCCTTATCTAGCACGAGAATATGGTATTTTTGGGTATGCACGTCGGGATTATTACTGGATTGATGCAGGGAATCCCCAAACCTATCTATATACTAATTGGGATGTATTAAGACGTTGGGCATTTCCCTACTTCCCTAAAGCAACTTGGGAGGAGAATAATATTTGGTTTGATGGACCAAAACCTGTTTTTAATTCTAGCTCAGGAATTAAGGGACCTGCAGCGATTGGTTCTAATGTTCAGATTAGTGAAAATGTTCAGATTAATCCAAGATCTGTTATTGGAAATAATGTTTCAATAGGTAAAAATAGCGTGATAAATGGATCTATCATATGGAATAATGTAACAATTGGAATAAATGCAAGAATTGATAGTTCGATTATATGTAATAACGTAACAATTCCAGATAATTCAAAATTAGCATCTGGAACCGTAATCGGTCCTAATAATCGTTTTAATACTCCGATTATGACTTCAGAAAACCAAATTATAGAACAAAATTCAATATTATGAATTAGTAAAAGAGGATGATAAGCCTTGGCCATTAAAGAGGAACCTTACATAAAATGGGGGAGAATTATGGCATTTTCGAATAAAATTTTGACTCCAGAACTTGCCTCAGTATTGGGAGGTGCAATGGGTACCCTATTGGACCCAAAAGCAGTGGTTATGGTTGGTAGGGATTATCGAAGAGATTCCCGAATGCTCAAAAGATCTTTCTCTGGTGGGTTAATGGGTAGCGGAATTGAGTTAATAGATCTTCATGCTGTTCCTACTAATGTTCTTCAATTTTCTGTAAGACGTTTTGGAGCTGACGCGGGTGTTATGTTTACCAGAAGCCATAATCTTGCAGGAATGGTATCAATCAAAATATTTGACTCAACAGGAGTTGAATACCCTAGCGAGAAGATAAATCAAATTGCACAAATTGGAGAACAAAGAGCAATTAGACGAGTTGAAAGTACTGAAGTTGGATGGATCAGCGTAGCTGATGCCATGAAAGTATATGATCGTGCTCTTGCGAGTTTTTTCTCTCAAAGTAGTCAGATAATGAAGGATGCTAGCTTGAGAGTTGTAATGGACTGTTCTTGCGGTCCAGCTTCCTTAATTATACCCGATTTACTAAGTGAGTTCGGATGTGAAGTTATAACTCTTAATGCACATCGTCCTAGAAATCCGTTATTTTTCCCCAATCCAAAATCACTTGTACGATTAAGAGAGACTGT
>JBHLKP010000066.1:0-18534 GCA_048886525.1 Candidatus Hodarchaeota archaeon
GAATATGGTGCTCGTTTAAATCCGAAAGAACTAGAAGTAGGTGATTATATTCTTTCGAACCGATTATTCGTTGAAAGAAAAACCTATTCAGATTTTATTGCTTCAATACTTGACGGGCGATTATTTCAGTCGGTGTCACCGGGTCAAGATTCTCAATTAACTAAATTAGCTCGTCAAGAACTTCCATTATTAATTCTTCAGCTTGAACCTGACATATTAGAAAGGCAAGTGCATTTAAATAGCATTATGGGAGCAATTAGTTCAATAATACTCGATTTTAGAATCAGCGTAGTTTTCACTAAAAGTGATGTTGAGACTGCAACACTTTTGTATCAATTAGCAAAACGTGAACAATTAAAGTCCGATTCAAAAATTTTAATACCAGCTCTCGGAAAAAAAGAACATAATATTCGCGATATTCAATTATTTATGCTAGCGGTGATACCTGGTATAAATATTGCGAAAGCTGAAGAACTCTTGAAAAAATTTGGGACAATTCAGGCTATTGTTGAAGCTGATATCGATGAATTAATACTGGTTCCAAAGATAGGGAGGAAATTAGCTAGAAGAATTAAAGCAGTTTTTTCATCTGAAGAGGAAATACAATTACCATAATTTAGCTTTTTTTAAACTAGTGATCTTTCTCTTTGGCTATCTCTTTTAATCACGCATAAAAAGTTGAAGCGTTTGCTTCATCTCATCTAATCTCGTATAAAAAAGTTCAAGCGTTTGTTTCATATGTTGCGCAAATTTAGATTGGTTTTCATGAAACTTAGAAATCTCATCTTCAAGTGATTTCAGAGATCCTTCTATTGCTTGTACTCTAGTATTTGCATTGCTCACAGATCCTGTAGACTCAAGTTCATTTAATCGTTTTTCAATAGTGGTTAAAGATTTGTTTATCAATTCTAGATCGTTATTAAATCCAGTAAGAATGACTTCTAGACCTTTTAAAGTAATTAATTTACCCCAAGGGGTATCTACAGTTAATTCTGCTATATCCATTTCAGATCTTAATAAGAAAAAAGAATATTTAAACCTTGTTCTTTCCCAAAGAAGAAAACTAGGGAAATTAGAGATTTTATCATAACCAATTAATCCTAATGTAGCGGATATACTTTTAATGAGAAATATTAGATTTTTAAATAGTCTGTTTTAAAAAAATTGGATTTTTATTCAAAAAAAATGAAATGACAAACAAAATTTAGTTCTATTTTGATATAGAATTAATTATACAGAATTTGAGTTTTTTTTGCACAACTCCCTCTTATATTGCATTAATGGTAGGTTAATAGAGATTGATTTCATAAAAATAAAGAAGAATACCCATATTTAAAATATGAAAATACTATATATTAGCAAATGTTTTTGAACTTAAAATAATGGGAATTCTCTCACTGAAGCTTCATAGGCGATAAAGACAATGACTTCCAAAGAAATAGTAGATCTTAATTGTGAACCCTGTTCTATTTGTAAAAAAACTATAGCGATGAAGATGAAAAAAAGCGATTACAAACCTTCAATCTCAGGTGTGTGCCAAGTTGTAGATATTCATGGCCTAACTCACCCCAAGCAAAGACATGTCAGAATTCTATATGTAGATGAACGATATTCGGTCCGTAGTATTTCTGTGATTTCTACAATTGCTGATCCTGCTAGATGATCCTATTAGACGATTTCTAGTTGGATTATGCTTTAATGCCTAGGGAGAGAGATAAAATTTATTTATCTTCTATAATTTCTTGTCTTATAAGATATTTTTTCCCCTCTTTAAACCATATGTAAAAAGGGATTGTAATAAATAGTTCAGTTGCATAAAATGGGAGAATCATCATTGAAAGGAAAGAAAAGTGAATTATTTGCTCATAGGCACTGTGATTTCTTAAGTAAATGAATACAAAGATCGCAATGAAGAGAGCTAAAGGCAGATAGAATAGGTCTTCTAATGATACGACCCTCAAAATCTCAATCAAAAGGGGCCCAACTGACTGGGCGACTTCACCTCGAAAAGGAGTAAGTCCTTGGTAGATAAATACTGAAACCACTACATCGATTATTCCAAAAGGTGCTGAAAATAGGATTAATACAAAGCTCGAAATAATATATGGAGCAAATTTTTCTGCAATGAGGTGCCAATCGTTAAAAAAAGCTCGTTTCATATGAAGTTGACGAATCATTAGAATAAAGTAAAATACTATAATGAAACCTACCATATATTTTACTGAAGCTGCTAATACATAAAAAACCATTCCTAGAGAATGTTTTTCTTTCACTTCAAAGAGATAATATCCTAATAAGAAGAAGAACAACATTAAAATTGAGTTAGTGAATAAAAATGGAGTAATTAAAAGAAGAAAAAGCGGTAATCGGCGGTGATGAGGCCAATCAACGATTTTTACAACAATCCAGTACCCTGGAATCAGTAGTAAGAAGTGTAAGGGAACAAACCAATATGTATCAAAGATAGGAAAAAGTATATCGCCCGTAAAAATGTAAAAAAGGCTATAAGTGAGTAAATCAGGAGGAAAATAATGGTAACGGCCAAATACTGTTGTTGGAATCCCATTAACTAAAATATGGTGCTCTACAACATCTTCTTTGTAAGGATTACAACCATCAAGGAATGCTTTCACAGCTGTCGTTATTGCATTGTCCACATCAGTGTTTGCTATCGCATAACCAAATAGTAAATATAAGAAAACTACTATGATGATTCCTGTCACTGGATAAAAGATGGTATTTTTGTTCAAATAGAGTTGGAACCAAGAGTTAAGCCGCCCATCTTGCTTTTCATGGTGAAAAATAAACCAAAGAATCCAAAGGGAAATAAAAAGGATATTATAAAGAATGGGCGCAAAGGAAGTGAAAATTATTTCTGGAATATCCATTTTAATCCATCTTTTTACAAAAGAATATCCATTGGTTTTCTTGAGAAAAGAACATAAGAATGTCGCGTTTTAAGGCCATCATTGAGGTTAATAGCGTGGATGTATCATCTAAAACAGCTATAGAAGAAAAAGAGATTTCCCTACGAAAAGCATTTGACAAAAAAACTATTTTTCTTCTCGGATTCGCCTTTATTATGCTTTTATTTTACCTACTACTTGAAGAGGTCAGTATTTTCGATATGATGGAAGTAATTTTGAGTGCCTCTCCCCTAGTATTATTAATAGGTACTTCTACTACATTTATTGCTGTTTTACTAGATACTTATACTTGGAAAATTCTTCTAGGGATTTCTTCTATTCATCCGTCCACTAAATCAACCTATCGTATCCAGCTGGCCTCATTCTCTTATGGATTACTCATTCCAAGTGCTGGAGCAGTAGAAACAATCATGCGAGTTTCCATGGGAACTAAAGAATTTCTTAATGAGAAAGAAGGGCGTAATGCTACGAGTGGTGAGATCTTATCTAGTGTTATTGCTCATAGACTTTGTGGTTTACTTTCTTTTATCCCAATTTCAGTTTTTGTAGCATTTGCCATATTGACATATTTCAATGACATTATTGAAAATGAATTTGGATATAGAGTTTCTGAAGAAGTGGGGGTTTCATTTGTATTGATTGTCTCATTAATCTCAATTTTCGTTATATTGCTATTCATTCTAATAGCAAAATCCCCTAAAAAAGCAAAAAAGGTTCTATTAACAATCCTTGGAGGATTAGCCATTTTACCTTTAATCAGTAACTGGGCAAAAAGTGTAATGGAGCCATCAGAACGTATGGTTGATGATTTCAGTATCCAATTCACATATTTAGCTAAGAATAAATTTCTTTCAACTATAGCGTTAACTTTGGCTTTTGTTTCTCAAGTAACTCACTGGATCGCAATATTTCTTATTCTACAATCAATTCATGTACCAATACTGATTGATCAAGTAGCTGCAGTCAATTTTCTCGGTGGAACAGTAGATTTAATCCCAGTTGGAATTCCAGGAATGGCTGGTTTAAAAGAAATTTCGCTAGCTTTTTTCCTTGAAAAGGGTTTAGGACTTATATCTACCGAAGCTACTGCTGGAGCTATTTTGGTGCAACTAGTGAAATTCTATTTTCTCATATTTATTGGAATAATCACTTATATCCTAGGTAAAACAAAAGTTACGGCAAAAGATTTAGAAGAAGCTATCAATTAGAATCACTAGGTTGAAATAAGAGTAAACAACCTTCTCTCTATCTGTTTTGAGAAAACCAGCATTGAGTTCTACCTAAAGAATAGAAAGGTTAAAAATGAAGGAAGAGAGTAAAAATTAACAAAATACGATAACCATTCTAGCTTTATTAAAGGATATGAGAATCTTATATTTTATATTATAAATTCTAACGCTGAAAACAAAAGTAAATTACCATTATTTCTTGGAGAAAAGAGATTGAATCACATGAATAGTCCAAATGATCTAACTAAGGTAGATCTACATTCGCACACTTACTATTCCATGTTACGAATACCCAAATTAAGAGGTAATCAATCTTTCTTTCAAGATAGTTCACTTTCTCCAAAATTACTGGTAAAATTAGCTAGACGTAAAAATTTAGATGCCATAGCCCTTACAGATCACGATAATATGAATGGAGTTAAACCATTTTTGTGTTATGCGCAAAAATATAAAGATATTGTTCCTATTGTAGGACAAGAAGTCACCAAATATGACCAAAAGAAAAGAGATTGGGCTCATGTCTTAACATACGGATTAAACGAAATTCCATGGAAAATTCGTTTTCAACCCCTCCCCGAGTTTTTAGACCACCTAGACGATAATAATGCTGTCTATATCTTAGCTCATCCATTTGATCTTTCTCAAAGCGCCCCAGCTGGCGGTTATGACCAAAATACATATGAGGTCAATTTTTCAATACTAAAAAGATTTCGTATGATAGAGGTAGTAAATGGACTTCAACCAAAACGCCATAATTACTTAGCTCAAATAATTGCTCGTGAATTAGGCTTACCTGGTGTTGCTGGGGGTGATAATCATCATCAAAGAATGGTTGGGCGTTGTTTCACTTATGTAGAAGGTTCCACCGAAGAGGAAATTTTAGAATATTTACGAAAAGTGAAAAAAACTCCGCGAAATTACAATGTTCATACTCAAGGATCTGGTTCGACTCCTAAAATATGGAATGAATGGTCTTTTTATCTGTTATCAAATTTAGAGAACAATCTTAGGTATGATATTTACAGACATTTGAATCTAGATAAAGGATTACCAACCATCAATCCTGTTTATGACAAGCTATATTACCACTTACCTCTTATTCCAAAAATATTAATTCAAGCTGCCCTTCCATATGTCTTCTGGGCTTTGTTAGCAGGTTTAAAAATTTGGGGCCCAATAATGTTAAAAAATACACAAAAAAAAGAAGTTAAAGTGCTTAAATCATTGATCTACCAACAAGCAACTCAAGAGAATCAAGACCATTTTCCCCTCGACTTACCATTCTCTGAGGAGGATTTTACTTTTTTTCAGAAAAAATGAAAAACATTATTTTTTTAACAAGTTTAAACGATCAAAAACATAAATCCCTGCGTAAATCAAATTAGTTCTGTGGAGCAATGAAGCTCCTAATAGAGGAAAATTAATTTTAAAAAAACGTGTTTTAAATGATTTTCCCTTAAAATATAAAATTTCATGCGGGAAAAATTCGTAGTAATGACCCTGAAGGAGAATTTGTCCCAGTTTACTCCCTGCTCCTCCAAGCATACGTCTAATGACATTAATGGATCTTCTTACAATTGGCCTAGAAGTAGATGGAACAACAATGATTGCTCTTCGTTTTGTTACCCTTAATATTTCTTTGATAACTGAAGAAAAGTCTTCAATATGTTCAATAACATCAAATGATACAACATATTCTATAGATCTATCTGCAAAAGGAATATTCAGTCCACTCGCTTTAAGGATATTTTCACGTGATCCAGGATTTATATCAATACCTAAAATCTCATAATTTTTTCGTAAACGGTTATTACAATAAAGATGTCCTCCTACATCAATATCACCACAACCAACGTCGAGAATGGGTCCAGTTCCTCTAGGAATGAAGTGTTCAACGATATCCATCTTATTCATACAATATTGAATGTAAATATCTGGAATTGTACTCACCTGTCTTTGAATTGGCGGAGATTATTGTATTTTAAACATTTTTTATGTTTTTTACCTCTTTCACGCATTTGTTTGATAAATGATTGATTTATGTGCTAAAAAAGAAAAGAAAACATATCAATCATAAATCTGATTGTCTACATTGAAATTTTTACTTGATATCTGAAAAGTTATTTAAAAAACAGCATCATGCTTTACATGAAAATTTACCTTTATAATTAAAAATGATAGCATAAAATTTTTCTCTAAATGAAATAAAAAAACGGATCCAACAATGGCTTTACCCAATTGGTACATTTTACAGGCTCCCCCTAACCTTGAAATTGATATTGAGATTTGGAAGCAGTTGGCAATGAATAGGGTGAAATTACTTGAAAATTTACCAAAAGATCCTTCTCAAGTCATCCGTGATAATTTTCCTGATCATAATGAATCAATTGATCAAATTTATGATGATTATAGACTTGGAGCTTACCTTTTAAGATTAGTTGCAGCTACAAACAGACGTTTAGAGGCTTGGCTTATTGAATCTGAAGGTGATTTATTTGAACATTTATATCATGATCGAACCGATTCACGAATAGAGAAGATAACAATTTTCAAAATGCTTTTTGGTGAAGAAAATGTAATGGAGTATTTAGATTTTAAATATCAGATGGATGAAGAACAAAATGAGGTGTTAACCGAATTATATGAACAATTTTATAGTAAGAGACGAGGATCCAGAGATTTTCTAATTTGTGTACATTTTTCTCAAGTACCTTGGATGGTCTCTAAACGGAGAGGCTATCTTAGAAAAGGATGGGTTGTCTCTAATGAAGCTTCTTTTCGTAGTAGTCTGAAAAAAGCTTTTGAACGATTATTTCAACAAGAGATCGACAAAGCTAGAGGGCTTCTTGGAATTCAAGAGAATATTGATCAGGCGGTTCAAGATATCGAACAAAAACTAGCTAAACATACTCAAATTCGTTCTCGTTTTTCTGATGTTGAATTTAAAGGGCGTGATTTACAATCTCATCCTGAAATTTTTCCACCATGTATGATTCACTTATATTCCGAATTTAATAAAACTGGACGTCTGATCCACATTCATCGTTTACAGCTAGGGTTTTTCTTAAAAAAAATTGGTATGAGCGTTGATGACCAATTACATTACTGGTATGATAAGTCAGTAGATAATGTAGGGATCAGTTTTTCTGAATTTCAAAGAACTTCAGGCTACCAAATTCGACATTTATATGGATTAGAAGGAGGTAAAACTGATTATAACGTTCCTAAGTGTTCAACTATTGCTACAAGTTATTTTTGTCCATTTGTACACCTTGATCCTGAAATTCTATCTAATTTTTTAAGAAATAACTTTCTAACCCAGAAAAAGGCACGATCTTTATCAACAGTCCAAATAAATAGGGTGGTATCAAGAAGTGCAAGTAATCCAACCCTTGCTTGCGTAGATTATTTTCGACTAATTTTCAGGAAATTTTCTTTTCGAGCAATTGTTCATCCCATGCAATGGGCACGAAGTGCAAGTAGAATTGAAGGATTAATAGTTGAAGGGAAAGAGAATGAATCAGCTCTTAATCAAATTGCAGAGGAAGAATAATGAATCAACCAAAGCTACGCGAATCATTACGGGACTATTACCTAAATAATTTCAACCTTGATGGTCTTGAATCAGTAATACAATTCAGTAATTTCGAGAATCGAGAATTTGGTTTTGTTACCTTAAATGGTAAATTCTATCGCAATATATCATTCGAAAACCCAACAGCACTGAAAGATTATTTAGTTGAACGTACACCTCTTCATGCTTACATCGGAGCTGTATACGAGGATTCTCCTTCACGTGAAAATCCTATCCACAGTCTAGAGTGGAAAGGTCACGAATTAGTATTTGATATTGACTTGGATGAATATGATGTAGTGAGACAGCATGTATGTGACTGCCAAGGAGCTGATCAAGTCTGTACTCGTTGCTGGCAATTAATAAATTTAGCTATCAGTATTATTGACGATACATTACGATTTGATTTTGGAATGAAGAAGATAATCTGGTTATTTTCAGGTCGTCGTGGGATACATGGCTGGGTTGTAGATTCAATAGGATTTACTCTGAATCAAGAACAACGGATGTCTATTATTAATTATCTTACTGTAATACATGGTGAAGACGATAAAGCACGAGTTCAAGATAGGAATAAATTTCCATCTGACTTCAGAAAACGAATTGAACATAATGTATTTGATTATTTTTTAAAAAATGCTCGACATAAAGATCTATTGAGCTTGGGATTAAATTCAACCCGTGCCTCTAATATTAGAGGACAATTAGAACAACAAGATGGCAAAATTGACTCTACTCTTAGAAGGAGTTTTAACAAAGATCTTGCAAGAATTAACAAGTATGATGAAATTCTTCGAAGATGGGTGCCACGTATTGATCATAAAGTCTCTATTGACCTTCGGCGTTTACTTCGGATGCCAAGTTCAGTTCATGGAAAAACGGGCCAAATTGCCCGAATTTTAGATCCAGCAGATATTTTTAACTTCAATCCAGAGAATGAGCCCTCAATATTCTCATGATTTATTAAATTTAAAAGTAAAGTTACAAAATTCAACAGGATTAGTTTTTTGTTTAGGCTAGAAGAATAATAAAGCCAATGATCACAAATAATAACATACTAAGATAGTTGATCTTATCTTTTGGAATTTTCATGGCAATTTTATCTCCCATTATTACTCCAACGCCATTAACTAACGCAAGAGCTATTATGGCTCCAATAAAAACTCCAATAGGATCAAATTGAGTAACCAACCCTGCACCCATTAGCATAGTTTTATCCCCTAGTTCAGCTAAGAACATAATTGTCACTGAATTGATGAAAGCGCCTTTCTGAACTACTTTTTCTAGATAGATCTGGCAATTGTCTATCTCTGGACAGTTTTCGCGTGGTTTATTACACAATTCTAAACTAATTGGGCATATGCTAACAGTTTGATTATTTTTTCTTCTAAATTGTCCTATTCCAATAATAATCCCTCCTAGGATGAAAATTATCCCTATAATTGGTTTTAATACTCCAACATCGATTGTATCCCTCATAAAAATTCCAATGATGACAGCAATGATTGTTACACCAGCTAAACCAAGGATAGAACCAAAAAATACCCTAAATGGATTTCGGTATCGTAAGCTTAATGCAAATGCCGTTATTTGAGTTTTATCTCCGATTTCCATTAAAAAAATTGCAGTAAATGCAATTATCAATGATTCTACTAAGGCTAAAAGCGTCATATTAACAGCAGTTCCTTATTATTCTAATAGAAAGTGTTCTTACTTTTCTAATTAATATTTTTTTATACATTCTTTGAATCAAATTTAAAATTCAAGCTGCAAACACTTCTATCTACGAGAATAAGCAATACTACTGGTCTAATAATCTAGATGGCTTTTGCGCCGCTACTCCCAACCACCCTGGTAAATGCCTAATTTTTCGAATCTGAAGTTTTTCTTTTTCAAATAGCGAAACAAAGTCATGAGCAGATAAAGCTTTTTCATAACCGAAAATCCACTGACCAGTATATTCTAAATATCTGCGATTAATCTGATAAAAGAAATCAGGGGTTGGAACCCAGCATACAAGCCATCCTCCTAGAGATGTATGCCTAACATGATTATAAAAAATGATTTTTTGTTCTCTTTCTCTGAAATGTTCTAATAAACCATGTGAATGCACGAAATCATAACATTTATTCAGTGATAAATCCGATATATTCTTACATAAAACTTCTAAAGAAACATTAGAGTTTGAATAGATCTTTTTGGCATATTCTAGAGCTATTACAGATGAATCAACTAATGTAGGTTTCAGATTATACTTTTTTGAAAGGCGAAGTGAGATCTGGCCGGTAGATGATCCAAGTTCTAAAAGAGTCCCTTGTTGAATTGATAAACCATGCAGTAAAAGCTTATAATTACGCCACACAGTGAAATAATAATGAGCACGAATAATACTTGAAAATGTTTTATGAGCATAAGATTCCCAGTCAGCAGAAGTAGTTCTCAATAGGCCTTTACTCCATCTAGTTAATAAAATTCCTAGGATAAATAAAACTTTTACCTGGAAGGAGGAAGTTGTGTAAATAAAATTGACTCTATTTTGATAAATAGCTTTGAATTGAAAGGAGCCAACTTAATTTAATTAAGGATATAAGAGATTAAATAAAAAACTTACCCCCCTTTGATGATATTTTGATAAGAATCGATAATTGGTTTAGCTATATCAGCTGCAGTTGTACCTGGACTTTGACACTCATTGTTTCTCAAGAATTCATTAATATGTATAGATAAATCAATCTTTGTTAGATCCGTATTTTTAAGATAATCTTCCAATTGAGGCAGAATTGTATCAGGAAAGATCCAGAAGTCACCACTTATCAAAATATCTGTTAGAATTGATTCATTAAACTCACAAATTACTTGTATTAAGCCTCCAGTCGTTTTATAATTTCTTTCAACTACATGGCTGGATCCATGAATTTTCACTTTATGAAAAAGGTTTTTCCCTCTTTGATTGACTTGGAATAACCATTCATCCGTAAGATATTTTTTCCTCAATTCATCCATAATTTCAATTGTTTGAGGTTTCAAAGACGTTTTAGTAAAAGATATCTCAAGGTGTTTTTCAACTTGATTTATATATTCTTTAATAATAGCTTTACGGTCTGGAATATATCCCAGCTCATCTTTAAATGACGATATTCCAGCTTCAAGGGATTTATAAACCTTATCTCGGAACTTTTCACTTGGAACTCGTAATATTTGTGTCATTTCTTTACGTGGGAAGTCTAATATGAAATTTCCTACTAATACTTGAGCTTGTTCAAGAAGGCCAGCACCGTTTCCTGAAATCTTTTTGTTTTCAACTATTACATCGTTAACAGGACGGTATATAGCGTCGATATTAAAATTACGATAAGTTTGAACTACAGGTTGTAGTAACTTTGAATATAGAGAACTAATCTTACGTGGAACAATTTTGGAATCAATATGGGCAATAACATTATAAAAGAGCTGATTTTGGTCAAGTAATACTGCCCCACCCCCACAAGCTCGACGAGTAACAGGAATATTATTTGCAGTGCAATATTCTAGATCTACAACCTGATTTAATGATTGATGCAAACCACAACAAACTATGGGATATTTCGGCCAATCGATTATAAGAAGATCTTTTTCTTGTATTCCTCGGCTTCGTGCGAGGGTTGCTGCATGCCAAACCGTTTGTGTGTTTATACTATCGTTCTCTTCCAGAATTATTAGATCCCACTCGTTATTTAAAGCTGTCATGTTAATCACCGACTGAAAACACCATTGATTGATGATTGAAGTACAAAAGCAATATTAATACTCAATTTTTTTGTATAAATACAAGATGTTAATTAAATTAGTCACTCCAAGATCGTAAATACGGTTCTAACAATCTATAGAATATTCTAGGAAAGATAGAAATGGGGTCTCAAAATATTGTATTTTTATCAGGAGGTACGGGGACACCAAAATTATTGCAAGGGGCCAAGAATGTCATTGATACTCGAAATATCACAGTTATCGGGAACACTGGAGATGATTGGAATTTTTATGGGTTGTATGTATCTCCAGATATCGATAGCGTGTTGTTTACTCTATCAAATATGATCAACTCTCAGAAATGGTGGGGTATACAAAGTGATACCTTCATGTTAACAAGATTTCTCAGAGACAGATTAAAAGAGGAAATTTGGTTCAATCTTGGCGATTATGACGCGGGTTTATGCTTATTCAGATCATATCTACTCGATAAAGGGAAATCACTAACTAAAGCTACAGATATTATTAAAAATCGTCTTAATATAAAATCAACCATATTGCCAATGGTCGATCAGCCAATTCAAACACAAATCCGTACTGCTGAAAGAATAATGCATTTACAAGAGTTCTGGGTTAAATACAGGGGAACACCTCAAGTAATTAATGTCTTCTTCCAAGGTGATCTCCAAAAAACTACTCCTCAAGTTTTAAATGCAATTGAAACGGCTGAAATTATAATTTTCGGGCCAAGCAATCCTGTTTCCTCGATAGGACCTATCCTAGCGGTAACTCCAATACGAAAGGCACTACAAGAGGCTTCAGGAAAACGAATTGCTATAAGCCCAATAATTGGAGATCAAGCTATTTCAGGACCGACTGCTGCCTTTTTAAAAGCTTGGGGAAAGTCTGTTTCCCCCTCTGCAATAGTAGAATTGTATCATGACGTACTTGACGATTATATAATTAATAAAACTGATACTAAATTTCAAAACACGATCAAAGAATTAGATGTCAATCCTATTTTTGAAGATATTATTATTAATACTCCAGAAGACGCTGAGAGACTTATAACTAGAATATTGGATAGAATATAAATGGATATCAAAAATCCTAGTATTTTAGCTGCGATAGCGGGTATTACTAATGGGGAATTTTCAGGTTACTGTATGGAAAAGGGTTGTGCTGGATTTGTAACAATAGGCGGTTATTCTATTGGTAAAGAAATGATAAATGCTTCAATCAAATCTCGTAAGAGGGGAAGGAATGAGTTTGTTCTAAAGCTTGGGGAGGAAGCCAAGGAAATCTTTAACGAAACCTGCAAAATCTCCAAGTTTTCGAATGTCTTTATCAACTTAAGACTAAATAGTGTTGATGATGCTAAGAAATTTTCACGCAATTTAAAAGATTATCTGGGTATAAGTGATCCAATTTTAGAAATAAATGCCCATTGTCGTCAGATTGAGATTATACAAGAAGGAGGAGGTCAAAATCTACTTCAGCGTATTATTACTCTTAATGAAATCATTAAAGTATTCCAATCAAAAGATTTCAAAGTATCATTGAAGATTCGTGGTAATACTGTTTCTCCAACTTCTCTCAAACCACATATAAAGCGATGGCAACTAGATTTTCTGCATATTGACTCCTATAAGGAAGGTTTTAAAGGGACAGATTTACAACAATTGAATTGTTATGCTAAGGCTCTAGATGTTGCTATAATTGGAAATAATTCAGTAATAGACTTGCAAAGTGCTCGTGCTATATTGGAAACTGGTGCTAATTATTTTTCTATTGCCAGAGCAGCGGAAAAAGATCCATTAATCTTTAAAAATATTATAGAATATTTATAGAATATTTGACTCATTTATTGAAATCCTACCCTTTAACTAATGAAGGTGAATCTCTTCTGGAATGTTCAAAAATTCTGATTCTTTTACCTATAAAGGACTTTTTGGATACAAAAACTAGATTAAAATCCGAGCTACCTTTTAAATATTATCCACTTATTGAAAGATTAGTAGAAATCTGTTTTATCAACGCTTTAAACATAATTAAAGCTTTAAACTTTTCTTTTGGTGTTATTTCACCTTCTACTTCTATTTTAAAACAAGGTAGAAAATCAGGAGCCATATTTACATTTCAAGATTCCGGAGTTGACTTAAATAAGGCATTAACTAAAGCTGTTCAAGAAATTCACAAAAAACAGGCATTATTAATTATTATGCCTGATCTACCATTTCTAGACCATGTTTTTTTTCACACAATTTTTAAAGAAATTAAAAATATGGATGCGCTTATAGTTCCTTCAATATCACAGAATAATAATTTTGGAACAGCTGCACTATATTTGAGAGAACCAAAATTATTGAAATTTGAATTTGGAAAAAATAGTAGCCTCCATTTTCAAAATAATGCCGAAATCAAAAGCCTAAAATGCAAATTACTAACTCTCTCTCCCTATAATAGAGATTTAGATACATTAGATGATGTAAAATACTTAAAACAACATATATCGCAGGTATTCGAACCAAAGTTATTCTCAAAGATTCTTAATCAAATTGATCTGGAAAAACTCAATGAGTTGTAAAACATTTGAGTATTAATTCAGTTGATAAATTCTTGATTTCATCATTAACTGTTAAGAAAGCAATAAAGTTTTTAAAAACCAAAGATCAACAAGAAGTTAACAGATGGAGAAGTTCAGCACAAGCTATCTCTAAAGCAATTTACAATAATAGGATTACATTTACAACTAATATTTTTCTTCCTATAACATTTCTATGTCGTAACTCATGTGATTATTGCGGGTTTCGTAAATCTTCGGTTCCTCGTGGTAAAGAGTACTTAGATCCTTCTAAAGCAAAGCAACTAATAAATAAAGCTAAAAGAATTGGTATCTCTGAAGTTTTACTCACAACGGGAGAGAAACCTGAAATTGATAATCCAAATGCAAGAAAATGGTTGAATAAGAAAGGGTTTGGATCAACAACAGACTATATACATTATATAGCTAAAATGGCGTTAGATAACGGATTATTACCTCATATCAACGCTGGAAGCCTGGGTACAGAAGATTTTGCATTTTTACGGGATGTATCAGCTAGTATGGGATTAATGTTGGAGATAGCCAGCTCAAGAATGATGCAAAAAGGTATGCCACACGCAAGATCTCCAGATAAACATCCAACACGAAGAGTATTATCTTTAAAAACTGCTGGTATGCTAAAAATCCCTTTTACTAGTGGATTATTAATAGGAATAGGAGAAACCCCCAAAGAAATTGTAACTAGTCTATTCATCTTGAAAAATTTAGCTAAAAAGTATCATCATCTTCAAGAAGTTATTATTCAAAATTTTCAACCTCAAAAGAACAGTAAAATGAAAGATAAATCCCCAATTTCATTACAATGGCTTGAAAAAATAGTTTTACTTGCTCGTCACATTCTTCCCCTAGAAGTTTCTCTTCAGGTTCCCCCTAATCTCATCTCAAGACATGAAGCTAATTTTATTAAGAGTGGAATATCAGATTGGGGAGGGATCTCTCCTCTTACACGTGATTATATAAATCCCAATTATGAGTGGCCCCAAATTTCCTGGTTAAATAAAATTTCAAGAGCAAATGGATTTAAATTAACTGAACGTCTTCCAGTCTATCCTTCTTTCATTAAAGAGGAATGGGTTTCACAGCGAGTGTTCGAATTGATTATAAAAGAAAATCTTGTTACAGAGGATGGTTATCGAAAACGGTAAAAGAAACAAGTTTATCTGATTTTGATATGAGTATAGCTAATCCTAAATTACGTAAAATCCTTAAACGAGCTTTAAATGATGAATATCCTACTCTCGAGGATCTTCAAACATTGTATTTAGCCCAAGGCAGAGAAATTTTGCTAATAGGATTAATCGCTGATATTATACGAGAACGTCAAGTTGGAAACGTAATTACATATGTAGTGAACAGGAACATCAACTTTACCAATATTTGTTCCAAGAAATGCATGTTTTGTGCTTACTCTGTAGGACCGAATTCGAAAATAGGTTATTTTGACATCTCTGTTGAGAATTTTCGTAAAAAGATTGAAGAAACTAAACCATTTAAAATAACAGAGGTTTGTATTCAAGGAGGGATTCATCCTAAACTTAATTATGAGATGTATTTGAAAATTCTAGATAATTTAACAGCAGTAGATTCCAGTTTACATATCCATGCATTTTCACCTCAAGAGATATTTCATGCAGCTAAAACTGGGGAAATCGATATTGAAACAGTTTTAATCGAATTCAAAAGACATGGGCTTGGTTCTTTACCTGGAACAGCTGCAGAAATCTTAAATGATGATATTCGAAAAACAATATGTCCGAATAAGATTAATACTTCAAAATGGATCGAGATAATAGAACTAGCTCATGAACTAAGGATTCCAACAACATCAACAATTCTATTTGGGCATATTGAGAATTCAAATCATTGGATCACTCATTTATCAATTTTAAAACAGATTCAAGAAAGAACTGGAGGATTTACAGAATTCATTCCTCTTCCATTTATCGCAGAGAACACTCTTTTAAGAAAGAAAGCTTCAAACTCTATTCTTAATCTTACTCAATTAGATTATATCAAATTTTATTCAATAGCTAGGTTATTCTTAGGAGAAATTATAAGAAATATTCAGACTTCTTGGGTAAAATTGGGTTTTCCTCTGGCAGAATTAACACTGAAAGCTGGTTGTAATGATTTCGGAGGAACCTTATTTGAAGAGAATATAACAAGATCTGCTGGAGGAATATTTGGTCAATTTACTAAACCAGAAAAATTTCAAAAAAGTATCACTCAACTTCAACGACGATACTGTGAACGTGGAACATTGTACAATTTATTATGTTGATTTTTTTGTCTTTTACAAGGAAAAGAAAGTTGAAAATAATTTACTTCCAATAATAGGAATTATTAATAAATAAAATAATGGAATGTTCATTCCCAAATAAATAATATATCAATACACTATATCTGTGTTGAAACAATGTCTATGCCAAAAAAAAAGATCCTTGTTGTTGACGATGAGATAGACACGCTAGAATTACTTCGTACAGTTCTTGAACACGAAAAATTCGAAGTTTGGAAAGCTATTAATGGTAAAGATGCTCTAGAACAGGTAAAAAGGATGCCTGATTTAATCCTTTTAGATGTTAGAATGCCAGGGGGATTATCTGGACTTGATGTATGTAAACGGCTTAAAAAGGATAAAAAATACAAAGATATTCCAATTATAATCTTTTCCGCAAAAGTATTAGACCGAGATATAGAATTGGGCCTAAAAGCGGGTGCTGTAGAGTATGTAACAAAACCATTTAGTTCAAAAGAGTTAATTAGACTGATTAATTTACATATATCTTAATTTAAAATCCATTTGTAGAAAATAATTAATTTTTGTAGATTATTAAGAAGTATAAAAAAGCTTTAGATTTATATCTTTATACTGAAATTAGCCGAGGAAGAGAAATGGTCTTTATAGTCATTTTAGCTGGCGGTGGTGGTGAAAGACTATGGCCCAAATCAAGAAAGAATCTGCCTAAACAATGCATCTCGCTAGACGGAAAACAAACACTGATACAGAAGACATATGAGATTGCCAGCCAAATAGTAGGTGAAGAAAATATTATCATCTCAACTCGAAGAGAGCTGGCTTCAATCATCCAAGAACAGTTACCTTCCGCTCGATTACTTGTAGAACCGTTAGGACGAGATTCCGCAGCAGGAATAGGATTTGCTTGTCTTAAACTGCTCTATGAAAAAATTGATGAAGTTACAGTATTTATGGGAGCAGATTATCATATTCCTGATACTAATGCTTTTCAACAAACATTAAATTCTGCGTTACAATGGGCTGAGAAGGGAAAAATTGTAACTATTGGAATAAAACCAACTCGTATTGAAACTCGATTTGGGTATATTAAACCAGGAAAATTACTCTCGCAAGCAAAAACGGATGTCTATAAAGTTGAAAGTTTCAGGGAAAAACCAGACAAAATTCTCGCTCAAGAATATATTTCCAAAGGCTATTTGTGGAATTCGGGAATGTTTATTGTAAAACCCTCTACTCTTTATCAAAATATTAAACGTTATATGCCTACCTTGTTTCAAGCACTAGAAAGAATAAGAGACTCAAATTTCGATGAAAATGAAAAATATAATGCGTTTTTTAATCTTCCAAAAATTTCAATTGATTATGGTATAATGGAAAAAACAGCAGAGTTGGTTGTAGTAAAAGGAGAATTTGCTTGGGACGATATTGGTACATTCGATTCATTAAAACTGATTTTAGATCCTGACTCGAATGGAAATATTATTCAAGGAGAATTTTTGGGAATAGATGTCGAAAATTCTATAATTCTTAACGACAAACCGGTTATTGCCCTTGGTATATCAGATTTAGTTGTTGTAGATACTAGTGATTGCGTTTTTATTTGTTCACGCGATAGAGCTGGAGAAATTAAGGAAATTTTAGTTGAACTTGAAAAAAATGATCAATTAAAGAGATTAATTTATTTCTAGTTGTTTTTCCATTTTTTTAAATTCTCTTCTTCTTACTAGGAGCATAATAATTCCAAAAATAGCCATTAATCCTCCCCATGAAAGATAAGTTCCAAGGATATTGGTAAAATTTTCCTCTATATACACCTGAGTTACTAGAAGGTATAATGGGATTGTTAGGAAAAGTAGAACACTTAGGATAAAAAAAGTAATTCCAGCAATTAGAAGTATCACGCTCCTTTTTTCGACCCTCTTCCGAAAACAAGATAGACAGAGGTATCCTTTCAGAACTTTGTCTCCATAGGAATTTGTTTTTGTGCCACGAATCATTGAATTCTGAGGATAAATTCTATCACATTCTAAACACAATCTTTCTTGATCCATAAAAGTTCAAACAGCCACCTGGATTTAATCTGAAGAAGGTTTTTATCAATCACCAATTCAGCCTTTAAACTGATAAGAATACACGAATTCTTCCTCACATGGTTATTTCAATGGCATCAGTTAAAAAAGAAGCTTTAAGACAGATAATCAGTTTTAGATCTT